>NZ_JAQYXC010000252.1:0-166406 GCF_036322365.1 Streptomyces sp. SP18CS02 | reverse complement strand
GCCCGGTTACATTCCGAACCCGGAAGCTAAGCCTTTCAGCGCCGATGGTACTGCAGGGGGGACCCTGTGGGAGAGTAGGACGCCGCCGAACAATTATTGTGGGAAAGCCCCGCACCTTATGGTGCGGGGCTTTCCTGCGTTCAGGACCAGAGTGGAGTGAAGGACGGGTCCGCGAGCAGCTCCGGCACTGTCGGCGCCTCATCACCCACCTCGCTGCCCGGCCGCCCGCCGAGCAGTCCGCCCATACGGCCGGCGGCCCGGCCCAATCGGACTTCGGCGTCGGAGCGTTGGAGGCGGAGGGGTGAGCGGTGGACGAGCCGTCGAGGCAGTCCGCCGGTCCGCAGCGGCGATGGTTCTGAACACCCGCTGATTCGGGGTATGATCTATTCCGTTGCCGAGGGGGAAACCCCGAAGCGACAAGCCGGCCCCTATAGCTCAGTCGGCAGAGCGTCTCCATGGTAAGGAGAAGGTCAACGGTTCGATTCCGTTTGGGGGCTCCGAAGACGAAGAAGGCCCCCGCCCAAGTGGCGGGGGCCTTCTTCGTGTTCGCCGGTCAGCTGGTGTGCGGCTGGGGGACACGCATCGCGAGAATGGCCATGTCGTCCGAGGCGGGCTCCGCGGCGAAGCGTTCCACCGCGCGCAGAACACGGGCGGTGACCGCGCCGGCCGTCAGGCCCGTACACGTGGTCAGGACCTCCGCCAGGCCGTCGTCGCCCAGCATGCGGGTCCCCTCACGGCGTTCCGTCACACCGTCCGTCACACAGAGCAGGACATCGCCCGGATCCAGCGTCACCGTCTGCTCGTACAGTTCGAGGTCCTCCATCACGCCCAGCAGCGGCTGCGGTTCCGCCGCCGGCTCGACCGTGCCGTCGGGGCGCAGGCGCAACGGGAGCGGATGGCCCGCGCACACCACCTTGAGGACCGCGCTGCCGTCCTCCTGGGGCCGCAACTCGCCGTACAGCAGCGTCAGGAACCGGCTGCGGGCGCCCTCGTCGAGGATCGCCGCGTTCAGGCGCTCCAGGACCGCGGGACCGCCGAAGCCCTCCCGGGCCAGCAGGCGCAGGGCGTGCCGGGCCAGGCCCGTGACGGCGGCGGCCTCCGGTCCCGTACCGCACACGTCGCCGATGGCGAAGCCGTACGCGTTGTCCTCGATGGGGAAGAGGTCGTAGAAGTCGCCGCCGACCTCATTGCCCTCGCCGGCCGCGCGGTAGATGACGTCGACCTCGACACCCGGGATCTGGGGGAGGCCCGGAGGCAGCAGGCTGCGCTGGAGGGACTGGCTGATCGCCACGCGCTCGGAGTAGAGGCGCGAGTTGTCCAGGGCGAGCGCGGCCCGGCGGGACAGGTCCTCGGCGAGTTCCAGGATCTCCTGGCGGAAGTGGTCGTCGGATGGCTTGCCCAGGGTCAGCATGCCGATCACGCGATTGCGGGCGACCAGCGGCAGGACGACCGTCTCGCCGCCGACGGCCGCGGCCGTCGCCAGCGTCGTACCGATGCCGGAGGACAATGGGGTCGAGGCGAGGCCCAGCTCGCGCATGGAGGTGCGCAGGGCGGCCTGGTGGGCGGCCTCGCCGGGCGCGGTCCACACACGCGCCCCGGGGGACGGCACGGGCTCGGGCGGGGCGATCCTGGACAGGAGGGCCTTGAGGCCGTCGATACGCTCCTCGTCCTCGTGCAGGACGTAGGAGAGGTACGGCTCCGAGGACTGGTCGGCGATCGTGTACACCGCGCACCAGGTGGCCAGCGTCGGGACGGTCATCTGGGCCATCAGGGCCAGCGTCTGGTCGCGGTCCAGGGTGCCGGCGAGCAGGTCGGAGGCTTCGACGAGGAAGCTGAGCGAGCCGCGGCGCAGACGTTCGAGTTCACCGAGGCGGGCCGATTCGACGGCCAGGGCGATCCGGTCCGCGGCGAACTGCAGACGCAGGGCCTGCTCGTTGGAGTACCGGCCGGCGGATTCGGCGGCGACGCCCAGGGAGCCGGTCAGGCGCCCCTCGACCTTGAGCGGGACGGTGACCACCGAGCGCATCCCCGTGCCGTTCAGCAGGGGAACCCCGCCGTGGACGGCGGTGAGGTCCTCGTGGACGGCGGGCATGCGGGCCGAGGCGTAGCGGCCGGTACCCGACTCCACCGGGACGCGGGCGAAGCGCTGGCGGGCCGAGGGAAGGCCCGTGGTGGCCCGCACCTCCAGTTCGGTCTCGTCGTCCGTCGCGAGCAGCAGGAACGCGGCGTCGCCGTCCAGCATGTCGCGGGCCCGCTCCACCGTGCGCTGGAGCAGCCCGTCGAGATCGTCCGGGGCGGGGGAGCCGATGAACACCTCGAAGGGGTCGGCGTGGCGGTTGTCGCCGCCCGAGTCGGTGACCGGCGTCCGTGTCGGGGACTGGAGGATGGCCCGTTCGTAGTCCCGTACGAGCAGACACACCGTGGAGGGCTCGCCATGGGCGTCACGGACGCGCAGGTGAGAGGCGTAGACCGGGATGACCCGGCCGTCGTTGCAGCGCAGGCCGTAGCTGCCCTCCCAGCGGGACATCCGGAGGGCCTCGGCGATGCCCGTACCGATGCCGGGGGTCTGCGGCCAGGCGGCGAAGTCGCCCAGGGGTTTGCCCACGACCTGGTCCGCCGCGTATCCGAAGAGGCGCTCGGCGTCCTCGTTCCAGGCGGAGATGGCGCCGTTGCGGTCGATCTGGATGACGGCGACGCGGATCTGCTCGTCGGCGAGCGGAAGCATGCCGATGGGCAGGACGGGGCCGGCGGAACGGGTGCCCACGGGCCGCTCCGGCAGGTCGAGCTGGAACCAGACCTGCTTCTGGGTGGGGGAGTACTCGACGCCCCAGCGGGAGGCGAGAGCCGCGCAGAGCAGCAGTCCGCGGCCGTTCTCCCGGTCGGGGCTGCCCAGTGAGCGGCCGGTGCCCTGCATGGGCACCTCGCGTTCCGGGTAGTGGTCGGCGACCTCGACGCGGACGCCTTCCTCGGTCCGCAGACACAGCACGTCGGCCGAGGTGCCCGCGTGGACGACGGCGTTGGTGACCAGCTCGCTGGTGAGCACCACGGCGTCGTCGACGACATCCGTGTATCCCCACCCTTGCAAGGTGTCCCGGACGAATGCCCTCGCGGTCGCGACGGACCGCCCAACAGGCTCGAAACTGGCAGCCGCCCGCGCGGTGATCACAGAACTCCTCGTACGCGTCTCGACGCCCGGCTCTGCCATGATCGGCCCTGCCCTCCCCGTGCCCGGTGATGGTACTCCGCCATACCACCCCCGCCGGGCGGACCGGGGCGGTTGGACAGCCGGATGCCAGGTTACTTACCTTCGCTGTCCGGGCGGATGGTGGTCACCGCTGTTTCCGTCCCCCGGGGGTGGGGACGTTATGCGAAGCTGCCGAACTGTTATGGCCACGTTCGGCCGTGGTGAAACACTGGAAAGGCTTCCATCGGGAGCCTGAGCATTACCCGAGCAGCAATACGGTCAACCCCTTCGGGAGGGACACGGTGGAGTCTGGCGTGGCGGCGCGGGGCGGCAGCCCGCGCGCAAGGGGCGGCCGGTCCCGGACCGGTGGAACGGTGGAGGTCGACGCCGCGTCGCTGGAGCGGCTGCTGGCCGCCCTGGTGTCGATGCGGGACGGCAACTTCCGCAAACGCCTGACCGTGACCGGCGAGGGGATGATGGCGGAGATCTCCGCCGTGTTCAACGAGGTCGCCGACCGGAAACTGCATCTGACGGGCGAGCTGTCGCGGGTCCGCAGGATGGTGGGGCGCGAGGGCAAGCTTTCCGAGCGCCTGGAGTTCGGGGCCAGCGAAGGCGCCTGGGCGTCGGCGATCGAGGCGGCGAACGCCCTGGTCGACGACATGACCCGGCCGGTCTCCGAGGTCGGGCGGGTGCTGTCCGCGGTCGCCGACGGTGACCTGGACCAGCGGATGGAGTTGCGTTCGGACGGCGCGGAGGGCACCGCCAGGCCGTTGCGCGGGGAGTTCCTGAAGGTCGCCCGTACGGTCAACAACCTGGTCGACCAGCTGTCGGCGTTCACCGACGAGGTGACCCGGGTCGCGCTGGAGGTCGGTACCGAGGGCAAGCTCGGGGGCCAGGCGCAGGTGCGCGGCATGTCCGGTTCGTGGAAGGACCTCACGGACTCGGTCAACACCATGGCGTACCGGCTGACGGCACAGGTGCGCGACATCGCTCTCGTCACGACGGCGGTCGCCAAGGGTGATCTGTCACGGAAGGTCACCGTTCATGTGGCCGGTGAGATGCTCCAGCTCAAGAACACCGTCAACACGATGGTGGACCAGCTGTCCTCGTTCTCCTCGGAGGTGACGCGGGTCGCGCGCGAGGTGGGTACCGAGGGCGAGCTGGGCGGGCAGGCCGAGGTGCCGGGCGTCGCCGGTGTATGGAAGGACCTCACCGACTCCGTCAACACGATGGCGGGCAATCTGACGTCGCAGGTGCGAGGGATCGCCGAGGTCACCACGGCCGTCGCCAACGGTGATCTGTCGCAGAAGGTCACCGTGAGCGCACGCGGTGAGGTCGCGCAGCTCGCCGACACCATCAACCAGATGACCGAGACGCTGCGGACGTTCGCCGACGAGGTCACCCGGGTGGCGAGCGAGGTGGGCGCCGAGGGGCTGCTCGGCGGGCAGGCGCAGGTGCCGGGTGCGGCGGGAACGTGGAAGGACCTCACCGATTCGGTGAACACCGTCTTCCGCAATCTCACGACGCAGGTGCGGGACATCGCGCAGGTGACGACGGCGGTGGCCAACGGTGATCTGTCGCAGAAGGTCACGGTCGACGTCGCGGGCGAGATGCTGGAGCTGAAGAACACCGTCAACACGATGGTGGACCAGCTCTCCGCGTTCGGGTCCGAAGTGACGCGAGTGGCGCGGGAGGTCGGCGTCGAGGGCCGGCTGGGCGGGCAGGCGGAGGTGCCCGGCGCGGCCGGTACGTGGAAGGACCTCACCGATTCGGTGAACACGGCGTTCCGTAACCTCACCGGCCAGGTGCGGGACATCGCGCAGGTGACGACGGCGGTGGCCAATGGCGATCTGTCGCAGAAGGTCACGGTCGACGTCGCGGGCGAGATGCTGGAGCTGAAGAACACCGTCAACACGATGGTGGCGCAGCTGTCGTCCTTCGCCGACCAGGTGACACGGATGGCGCGGGACGTGGGCACCGAGGGCCGGCTCGGGGGCCAGGCGCGCGTGGACGGTGTCTCCGGTACGTGGAAGGAGCTCACCGACTCGGTCAACTTCATGGCCGGGAACCTGACGTCGCAGGTGCGCCAGATCGCCCAGGTGACGACGGCGGTGGCCCGTGGTGACCTGTCGCAGAAGATCGACGTGGACGCGCGGGGCGAGATCCTGGAGCTGAAGAACACCATCAACACGATGGTGGACCAGCTGTCCGCGTTCGCGGAGCAGGTGACGCGGGTGGCCCGTGAGGTGGGCACGGACGGACGGCTGGGCGGGCAGGCGCAGGTGCCGGGTGTCGCCGGTGTGTGGCGGGACCTGACCGACTCGGTGAACGGCATGGCGGGCAACCTCACGGCGCAGGTCCGCAACATCGCCCAGGTCGCGACCGCCGTGGCGCGCGGCGATCTGTCGCAGAAGATCGACGTGGACGCGCGGGGCGAGATCCTGGAGCTGAAGAACACCCTCAACACGATGGTGGACCAGCTGTCCAACTTCGCGGAGCAGGTGACCCGGGTGGCCCGCGAGGTGGGTACCGAGGGCATCCTCGGCGGTCAGGCCGAGGTGCAGGGCGTCTCCGGCACCTGGAAGGACCTCACCCAGTCCGTCAACTTCATGGCGAACAACCTGACCTCCCAGGTGCGCAACATCGCCGAGGTGACGACCGCGGTGGCCCGTGGCGATCTGTCGAAGAAGATCACCGTCGACGCCCGCGGCGAGATCCTCGACCTGGTCACCACCGTCAACACGATGGTGGACCAGCTGTCCAACTTCGCCGACGAGGTGACGCGGGTGGCCCGCGAGGTCGGCACGGAGGGCATCCTGGGCGGCCAGGCCCGGGTGCGGGGCGTCACCGGCATCTGGAAGGACCTCAGCGACAACGTCAACGTGATGGCCAACAACCTGACCTCCCAGGTGCGCAACATCTCCCGGGTGTCGTCGGCCGTCGCCAACGGCGATCTGACCAAGAAGGTGACGGTCGAGGCACGCGGCGAGGTCGCCGAGCTCGCCGACACCGTCAACACGATGGTGACGACGCTGTCGTCGTTCGCCGACGAGGTGACGCGGGTCGCGCGTGAGGTGGGCACGGAAGGGGAGCTGGGCGGCCAGGCGCGTGTGCCGGGCGTCTCCGGTACGTGGAAGGACCTCACCGAATCGGTGAACTCGATGGCGTCCAACCTGACGGGCCAGGTCCGTCAGATCGCCACGGTCACCACCGCCATCGCCAAGGGCGACCTCACCAAGAAGATCGACATCGACGCGCGGGGTGAGATCCAGGAGCTGAAGAACACCATCAACACGATGGTCGACCAGCTGTCGTCGTTCGCCGAGGAGGTCACCCGGGTGGCCCGTGAGGTGGGCACGGACGGCCAGCTGGGCGGGCAGGCCCGGGTCCGGGACGTCGACGGCACCTGGCGCGACCTGACCGAGTCGGTGAACGAGATGGCCGGTAACCTGACCCGCCAGGTGCGTGCCATCGCGGCCGTCGCCACGGCGGTGACCCGCGGCGACCTGAACCTCAAGATCGATGTGGACGCGGCGGGCGAGATCCAGGTCCTGCAGGACAACATCAACACGATGATCGCCAACCTGCGCGACACCACCCTCGCCAACGAGGAGCAGGACTGGCTCAAGGGCAACCTGGCCCGCATCTCGGGCCTCATGCAGGGGCGGCGCGATCTCGACGACGTCGCCTCGCTGATCATGAGCGAGCTGACGCCCGTGGTCTCCGCGCAGCACGGCGCGTTCTTCCTGGCGATGCCGACGAGCGGCGGTGCCGAGCTGGCGACCCAGGCGGACAGTGCGTACGAGCTGTGCATGAGGGGCAGCTACGGCTACTCGGCCGGTTCGATGCCGACGTCCTTCCGGCCGGGCGAGACGCTGATCGGGACGGCCGCGGAGGAGAAGCGAACCATCCAGGTCAACGTGCCGCCGGGCTATCTGCGGATCTCCTCGGGGCTCGGGGAGGGGGCGCCCGCGCATGTGATCGTGCTGCCGGTGCTCTTCGAGGGCAAGGTCCTCGGCGTGATCGAGCTGGCGTCGTTCCAGCCCTTCACCCAGATCCAGCGCGACTTCCTGAACCAGATCGCCGAGATGATCGCGACCAGCGTCAACACCATCAGCGTCAATACGAAGACCGAGGTCCTGCTCAAGCAGTCGCAGGAGCTGACCGAGCAGTTGCGGGAGCGGTCGGCGGAGCTGGAGAGCCGGCAGAAGGCCCTTCAGGACTCCAACGCGGAGCTGGAGGAGAAGGCGGAGCTGCTGGCGCAGCAGAACCGCGACATCGAGGTGAAGAACACCGAGATCGAGGAGGCCCGGCAGGTGCTGGAGGAGCGGGCCGAGCAGCTCGCCGTCTCCATGCGCTACAAGTCGGAGTTCCTGGCGAACATGTCGCACGAGCTGCGGACGCCGCTGAACTCGCTGCTCATCCTGGCGAAGCTGCTCGCGGACAACGCGGACGGGAATCTGTCGCCGAAGCAGGTGGAGTTCGCGGAGACGATCCACGGGGCCGGTTCGGACCTGCTCCAGTTGATCAACGACATCCTCGACCTGTCGAAGGTCGAGGCGGGCAAGATGGACGTCAGCCCGACGCGTATCGCGCTGGTCCAGCTCGTCGACTACGTGGAGGCCACGTTCCGGCCACTGACCGCGGAGAAGGGGCTGGACTTCTCCGTACGGGTCTCCCCGGAGCTGCCCGCGACCCTGCACACCGATGAGCAGCGCCTGTTGCAGGTGTTGCGCAACCTGCTGTCCAACGCGGTCAAGTTCACCGACACCGGCGCCGTCGAGCTGGTGATCCGGCCGGCCCAGGCGGACGTGCCGCAGTCGATCCGTGAGCAGCTGCTGGAGGCCGGTTCGCTCCGTGACCCGGACGGGGACCTGATCGCCTTCTCGGTGACGGACACCGGGATCGGTATCGCGGCCAGCAAGATGCGGGTGATCTTCGAGGCGTTCAAGCAGGCGGACGGCACGACCAGCCGCAAGTACGGGGGTACCGGTCTGGGTCTGTCGATCAGCCGGGAGATCGCCCGGCTGCTCGGCGGCGAGATCCACGCGGCGAGCGAGCCGGGCCGCGGTTCCACCTTCACGCTCTACCTGCCGCTGCACCCGAGCGAGCTGCCGCCCCAGGGCTACGCCCAGCAGGGGCACGGCCCGGGCGACCCGCACCTGGGCATCGGGGACGACGACGTGCCGTACGCGGCGGGGAACACGCAGTCCGCGTCCGGGCAGATGGCGGGGCACCTGCCCGGCGGCAACCGCTCCGGGGCGCTCTTCCGGCACCGGCGCAGGGCGCTGGGACGCACGGAGCAGCGGCCCGCGCTGCCCGGTCAGCCGGCCGGGACGGGAGCGGCCCCGGCCGCCCCGGGACCCGTGGCCGGCCCGGCTCCGGTGTCGGGGCCGAGCTCCCAGGACCCGTGGGGGACGGCCGGGCAGGAGGTCCAGGAGCCGCGCCGCAGCTTCGAGTTCGGCGGCGAGAAGGTGCTCATCGTCGACGACGACATCCGTAACGTCTTCGCGCTCACCAGCGTTCTGGAGCAGCACGGGCTGTCCGTGCTGTACGCGGAGAACGGCCGCGAGGGCATCGAAGTCCTGGAGCAGCACGACGATGTGACGGTCGTACTGATGGACATCATGATGCCCGAGATGGACGGGTACGCGACGACGACCGCCATCCGTCGGATGCCGCAGTTCGCCGGGCTGCCGATCATCGCGCTCACCGCGAAGGCGATGAAGGGCGACCGGGAGAAGGCGATCGAGTCCGGCGCTTCCGATTACGTTACGAAGCCGGTGGATCCGGATCATCTGCTCTCCGTGATGGAGCAGTGGATGCGCGGAGAGTGAGCGGCCGCTGGACGAGTACCGACGAGTTGCTGACTGAGTGTGGTCGAAAGCGTGTGAGGCGACGGATTTCGGGGAACCTTCTGGTCTCCCACCGCGTTTCCGCTGTGTGCACAGTGACATCGCGGTGACAGGGTGTGGTGACAGGCGGGGTGCGGCTACCATGACCGGCACAAGGACGGACGGCGCAAGGGAGTCGTCCCCTGGGGCGGCGCCCGGCCAATCGCCGGGACGAGGAGGACGGGCCATGGTGCAGAAGGCCAAGATCCTCCTGGTCGATGACCGACCGGAGAATCTGCTGGCGCTGGAGGCCATCCTCTCTGCGCTCGATCAGACGCTGGTACGGGCATCGTCAGGGGAGGAAGCGCTCAAAGCGCTGCTGACGGACGATTTCGCGGTCATTCTGCTGGACGTCCAGATGCCAGGAATGGACGGTTTCGAGACCGCCGCGCACATCAAGCGTCGGGAACGGACACGGGACATCCCGATCATCTTCCTGACCGCGATCAACCACGGCCCGCACCACACCTTCCGGGGGTACGCCGCCGGTGCCGTGGACTACATCTCCAAGCCGTTCGACCCGTGGGTCCTGCGCGCCAAGGTCTCGGTCTTCGTCGAGCTGTACATGAAGAACTGTCAGCTGCGCGAACAGGCCGCGCTGCTGAGGCTCCAGCTGGAGGGCGGCGGCGGGCAGGGAGGTGCGGTGAAGGAGTCCGCCGGTCTCCTCGCCGAACTCTCCGCACGCCTCGCCGCCGTCGAGGAGCAGGCCGAGGCGCTCTCCAAGCAGCTCGACGACGACTCGGCGGACGCCGCCGCCGTGGCGACCGCCGCGCACCTGGAGCGCAAGCTCACCGGGCTGCGCCGCGCCCTGGACGCCCTGGAGCCCGGTACCGCGGGCGGTTCGCCCACCCTTCCCGCCCAGAACTGACCGGCCGCCGGGCGGGCGGGACGGGCCCCGGGCCGCGCCCCGCGGAGAGCTCGGGCCATGCCCCGCGCCCGGTCGACGCGGCGCACGTGGCACGCACTTCCGCACTTCCGCTGCCGCGGGCGGCACGGCGGGGCGCACGCCACGACCTCAGGCCCGCCGGTCGGGCCGGACGCCCCGGCCACCCGTACCGGACGCGGATCCTCCGAAGGCCCCTGGGCCGTACGGCCCTTGGGGCTGAGCGGGCGTCAGTTTGCCGACGCGTCAAGGGCGACACGAACGGGTGAACCAGTGGGCACGCGTGTCGACCGCCGGTCACACCGGTAACCTGCCCCCCATGGCCTCACGTACGTCCGGCAAGGGTTCCCAGGGCACGGCGGGCACCGCGAAGCCGCGCGCCGGCCGTACCGCCGGCGCCGCGAAGAAGGCGGTCCCCGCCAAGCCGCCCGCCAGGAAGCCCGTCCCCAAGAAGCGCGTCCCCGCGAAGAAGGCGCCCGCGAGGGGGCCCGCCCGGAAGGCGGCGGTCAAGAAGGCCGCGCCGAAGCCGGCTCCGTCGCCCACCGGGGGCCTGTTCCGGATCGTCCGCGCCCTGTGGCTGGGGCTCGCCCACGCCGTCGGCGCCATGTTCCGTGGTGTGGGGCGCGGCGCCAAGGGACTGGACCCGGCGCACCGCAAGGACGGTGTGGCGCTCCTGCTGCTGGCTCTGGCCCTGATCGTCGCCGCCGGTACCTGGGCCAATCTGCGCGGTCCCGTGGGCGACCTCGTCGAGATGCTGGTGACCGGCGCCTTCGGACGCCTCGACCTGCTCGTCCCGCTGCTGGTGGGCGCGATCGCCGTGAGGCTGATCCTCCACCCCGAGAAGCCCGAGGCCAACGGGCGGATCGTCATCGGCCTCTCCGCGCTCGTCGTCGGTGTGCTGGGGCAGGTGCACATCGCCTGCGGCTCACCCGGCCGCGGCGAGGGCACCGAGGCGATGCAGGACGCCGGCGGACTGATCGGCTGGACCGCCTCCAAGCCGCTGATCTTCATGATGGGCGAGGTGCTGGCCGTACCGATGCTGGTGCTGCTGACGCTCTTCGGTCTGCTGGTCGTCACGGCCACGCCCGTCAACGCCATCCCGCAGCGGCTGCGCGCGCTCGGTGCCCGGCTGGGCATCGTCGAGCCGTACGCGCCGCAGCCGGTCGTGGGCGACGACGACGAGCGGTACGAGGAGCAGTGGCGCGAGGCGCTGCCCGCCCGCACGCGCAGGCGGGGGCCCGCCCCCGAGGCGTACGACGCCGACCAGGCCGAGGAGCAGGCGCTCACCGGGCGCCGGCGCCCGAAGGCCGCGGCCCCGCGGCAGTCCTTCGACCGGCCCATGGACGCGGTGGACATCGCCGCCGCGGCGGCGGCCGACCTCGACGGGGCCGTGCTCAACGGCATGCCGCCCTCTCCGCTGGTCGCCGACCTCACGCGGGACGTCACCGGCGACCGGGAGCGGGCCGCCGGGGCCGCCCGGACGGCCGGCGCCGGGGGGACCGCCGCCGTACCGCCCGCGCGCGACGCCGGGAGGACTCCGGGTGACGGGGTCGTGCCGGACCTGACCAAGCCCGCGCCCGTACGCGACGAGACCCAGCCGCTGCCCCCGCGCGCGGAGCAGCTCCGGCTCGCCGGGGACATCACGTACGCACTGCCCTCGCTCGACCTGCTGGAGCGCGGCGGTCCGGGCAAGACGCGCAGTGCCGCCAACGACGCGATCGTGGCCTCGCTGACCACGGTGTTCTCGGAGTTCAAGGTCGACGCGGCCGTCACCGGTTTCACCCGGGGGCCGACGGTCACCCGTTACGAGGTGGAGCTGGGCCCCGCGGTGAAGGTCGAGCGGATCACCGCGCTCACCAAGAACATCGCGTACGCCGTCGCCAGCCCCGACGTACGGATCATCTCCCCGATCCCCGGCAAGTCCGCCGTCGGCATCGAGATCCCCAACACCGACCGCGAGATGGTCAACCTCGGCGACGTGCTGCGGCTGGCCGACGCGGCCGAGGACGACCATCCGATGCTCGTCGCGCTCGGCAAGGACGTCGAGGGCGGCTACGTCATGGCCAACCTGGCGAAGATGCCGCACATCCTGGTGGCCGGCGCGACCGGCTCCGGAAAGTCCTCGTGCATCAACTGCCTGATCACCTCGGTGATGATAAGGGCGACGCCGGAGGACGTCCGGATGGTGCTCGTCGACCCCAAGCGGGTCGAGCTCACCGCGTACGAGGGCATCCCGCACCTGATCACGCCGATCATCACCAACCCGAAGCGGGCCGCCGAGGCGCTGCAGTGGGTCGTGCGCGAGATGGACCTGCGCTACGACGACCTCGCGGCCTACGGCTACCGGCACATCGACGACTTCAACGCCGCCGTGCGCAGTGGCAAGGTGAAACCGCCGGAGGGCAGCGAGCGCGAGCTGCAGCCCTATCCGTACCTGCTGGTCATCGTCGACGAGCTGGCCGACCTGATGATGGTGGCGCCGCGTGATGTCGAGGACGCCATCGTCCGCATCACCCAGCTGGCCCGTGCCGCCGGCATCCATCTGGTGCTCGCCACCCAGCGGCCGTCCGTGGACGTCGTCACCGGCCTCATCAAGGCGAACGTGCCGTCCCGGCTCGCCTTCGCGACCTCGTCCCTCGCCGACAGCCGGGTCATCCTGGACCAGCCGGGTGCCGAGAAGCTGATCGGCAAGGGCGACGGCCTGTTCCTGCCCATGGGCGCCAACAAGCCGACCCGTATGCAGGGCGCCTTCGTGACCGAGGACGAGGTCGCGGCGGTCGTCCGGCACTGCAAGGATCAGATGGCCCCGGTCTTCCGGGACGACGTCACCGTGGGGACGAAGCAGAAGAAGGAGATCGACGAGGACATCGGCGACGACCTCGACCTGCTCTGCCAGGCGGCCGAGCTGGTCGTCTCCACGCAGTTCGGCTCCACCTCCATGCTCCAGCGCAAGCTGCGGGTCGGCTTCGCCAAGGCCGGAAGGCTGATGGACCTGATGGAGTCGCGCAACATCGTCGGCCCCAGCGAGGGGTCGAAGGCGCGGGACGTCCTGGTCAAACCGGATGATCTTGACGGAGTGCTGGCCGTGATCCGCGGCGAGACCGACTCGTGAGCGGATCAAGGGCAACCGTTTCCTCCGGTCGTACGTCAAGTTGGGGGGAGGGGCGGAAAATAGACGCCCCGCCCCATCGGATGTCGGCCATACCGATGGCGTACAAAGTACGTCCGTCCGGTTGCTCCACCCTTTCGTACCACCCATAGACTGAACCTCCAGCAGGTGGTTACACGCTCGAAAGGCGCCCTCGTGTCCATCGGCAACTCCCCTGAAGACGACCGGCCTTCGACCCCTCCGAGCGACCGTCTCCCGATCGGCCGCGTACTCCAGCAGGCCCGTATCGACGCGGGTCTGACCGTTGAAGAGATCAGTACCTCCACCCGGGTGCGCATCCCGATCGTGCACGCGATCGAGGAGGAAGACTTCTCCCGCTGCGGCGGCGACGTCTACGCCCGTGGCCACATCCGCACGCTCGCGCGCGCCGTCGGGCTCGATCCGGCCGGCCTGGTCGAGCAGTACGACGCCGAGCACGGCGGCCGCCCTTCGCCGACCGCCGCCGCGCCGCTCTTCGAGGCGGAACGCATCCGTCCGGAGCGTCGTCGGCCGAACTGGACCGCCGCCATGGTCGCCGCGATCGTCGCGGTGATCGGGTTCGTCGGCTTCACGATGTTCAAGGGCGATGACAGCGGGTCACCGACCAGCCATGTGGCCGAAGGCCCGGCGCCCGCCCAGAAGACCACCCCGAAGCCCACTCCGCCCAAGCCCGCCGACCCGGTGCCCGTCCCTTCGGACAGCGCCATCGCGGCGGCGCCGAAGGACAAGGTGACGGTCAGGCTCACCGCCACCGAGGACAAGAGCTGGATCTCCGCCAAGGCGAGCGACGGAAAGCTGCTCTTCGACGGCCTGCTCCAGAAGGGCGACGCGAAGACCTTCCAGGACGACGAGCGGCTCGACCTGATCCTGGGCAACGCCGGGGCGATCGAGCTGTTCGTGAACGGCAAGAAGGTCGAGGAGCAGTTCGACGACGGCCAGGTCGAGCGGCTGTCGTACACGAAGGGTGACCCCGAGGTCGGATGACGTGAGCGGCGAGGGGAGGGCCGCGACCCTGCGCGGCAGGGTCGCGGCCGGGACAAAGTAGTCTTGAGCCCATGCCCGAACGCCGTACCGTCGCCCTTGTCACTCTTGGCTGCGCCCGTAACGAGGTGGACTCGGAGGAGCTCGCAGGCCGCTTGGCAGCGGACGGCTGGGAGCTCGTCGAGGAAGCCGCCGAAGCGGATGTCGCAGTCGTCAACACCTGTGGGTTCGTCGAGGCCGCCAAGAAGGACTCCGTCGACGCCCTGCTGGAAGCCAATGATCTGAAGGACCACGGCAGGACCCAGGCCGTCGTCGCGGTCGGCTGCATGGCCGAGCGGTACGGCAAGGAGCTCGCCGAGGCGCTGCCGGAAGCCGACGGGGTGCTCGGCTTCGACGACTACGCCGACATCTCCGACCGGCTCCAGACCATTCTCAACGGCGGCATCCACGCCTCGCACACGCCGCGCGACCGCCGCAAGCTGCTGCCGCTCAGCCCGGTGGAGCGGCAGGCCGCCACGGATGTGGCCCTGCCCGGCCACGGCGCTCCGGCGGACCTCCCCGACGGCGTCGCTCCCGCCTCCGGGCCGCGCGCCCCCCTGCGCCGCCGGCTCGACACCAGTCCGGTCGCCTCCGTCAAGCTGGCCTCCGGCTGCGACCGGCGCTGCTCGTTCTGCGCCATCCCGTCCTTCCGCGGCTCCTTCATCTCCAGGCGGCCGAGCGACGTGCTGGGCGAGACGCGCTGGCTCGCCGAGCAGGGCGTCAAGGAGATCATGCTGGTCTCCGAGAACAACACCTCCTACGGCAAGGACCTGGGCGACATCCGGCTCCTGGAGACGCTGCTGCCCGAGCTGGCGGCGGTCGACGGCATCGAGCGGATCAGGGTCAGCTACCTGCAGCCCGCCGAGATGCGGCCCGGACTCATCGACGTGCTGACCTCGACGGAGAAGGTCGCCCCGTACTTCGACCTGTCCTTCCAGCACTCGGCGCCCGACGTGCTGCGCTCGATGCGGCGCTTCGGTGACACCGACCGCTTCCTGGAGCTGCTCGACACCATCCGGGGCAAGGCGCCGCAGGCCGGAGTGCGCTCCAACTTCATCGTGGGCTTCCCCGGCGAGAAGGAGGGCGACTTCGCCGAGCTGGAGCGTTTCATCACGCACGCCCGGCTCGACGCCATCGGCGTCTTCGGGTACTCCGACGAGGACGGCACGGAGGCCGCGACCTACGAGAACAAGCTCGACCAGGAGATCGTCGACGAGCGCCTCGCGCACCTGTCGCGGCTTGCCGAGGAGCTGACCGCGCAGCGCGCGGAGGAGCGCCTCGGAGAGACCATGGAGGTACTGGTCGAGTCGGTCGACGACGAGGACGGCGCGGTGGGCCGGGCGGCGCACCAGGCACCGGAGACCGACGGCCAGGTGGTCTTCACCACCGGTGAGGGCCTCGTGGCCGGCCGTATGGTCACGGCGAAGGTCGTCGGCACGGAAGGCGTCGACCTCGTGGCCGAGTGTCTGGGTGAGGAGGCGGGCAGATGACCGGAGCCCCGGCATCCGCTGCGGGCGGTACGGGTAGGCCGACGCCCGGCGGCAAGCTGGGCGCTGCGGCCGTCGACGAGGCCAGCCTGTGGAACATCGCCAACATCCTCACCATGCTGCGGCTGGTCCTCGTGCCGGCGTTCGTGATGCTGATGCTCCAGGACGGCGGTTACGACCCGGCCTGGCGCGCCTGGGCGTGGGCGGCGTTCGCCGTCGCCATGATCACCGATGTATTCGACGGGCATCTGGCCCGTACGTACAACCTCGTCACGGATTTCGGGAAGATCGCCGATCCCATCGCCGACAAGGCGATCATGGCGGCCGGGCTGATCTGCCTGTCGGCTCTCGGCGACCTGCCGTGGTGGGTGACCGGGGTCATTCTCTTCCGTGAGCTGGGCATCACCCTGATGCGGTTCTGGGTCATCCGGCACGCGGTCATTCCGGCCAGCCGTGGCGGAAAGCTCAAGACCCTGGCACAGGGCACGGCCGTCGGTATGTACGTGCTCGCGCTGACCGGTCCACTCGCGACCCTGCGCTTCTGGGTGATGGCGCTGGCCGTCGTGCTGACGGTGCTCACGGGGCTGGACTACGTGCGACAGGCCGTGGTGCTGCGGCGCAAGGGGCTCGCCGCCGAGCGGGCGCAGCAGGTGGAGCAGGAGGCGCGGCGGGCCGCCTCGGAGTCCGGACGGTGAGCCGGGTGGCGGCGCGGGCCCTGACCCTGCTCGCGGAGCGTAGCTGGACCCTCGCTGTCGCGGAGTCGCTGACCGGCGGCCTGGTGGCCGCGGAACTCACTTCCGTCCCGGGGGCCTCAAAATCTTTCCGGGGATCCGTCACGGCGTACGCGACCGGGCTGAAGAGGGAGCTCCTCGGGGTCGACGGTGACCTGCTGGCGGAGCGCGGAGCGGTCGACTCCGAGGTCGCGCTGCAGATGGCAGCGGGTGTGCGGGACCGGCTTGGGGCCGACTGGGGGCTCGCGACCACGGGCGTCGCAGGGCCCGAACCGCAGGACGGACAGCCCGTCGGGACGGTATATGTGGCCGTCTGCGGTCCCGTCGGAGGGCCGCTCGGCACAGGGAAAGTGGCCGCGCTGCGATTGAACGGCGATCGGGCGGAAATCCGTAGAGAGAGTGTACGGAGCGTGCTGGAACTGCTCGCGGACGAACTCTCGGGAAATGCGCGGGCACAGGATACGGAACAGAACGGGGGGAATTGATGTTTGCAGCCCTGAGTGAACACGACATCGCTCCCCGCACGGCCGCAGCGCAAGGCGGTACGGTGGGGCGTGAAGGATGCGGCTACGCGGTCCGAGGAGGGAGCCACCGATGATTCTGCTCCGTCGCCTGCTGGGTGACGTGCTGCGTCGGCAGCGCCAGCGCCAGGGCCGTACTCTGCGCGAAGTCTCCTCGTCCGCCCGAGTTTCGCTCGGCTATCTCTCCGAGGTGGAGCGGGGGCAGAAGGAGGCGTCCTCCGAACTGCTCTCCGCGATCTGCGACGCGCTTGACGTACGGATGTCCGAGCTCATGCGGGAAGTGAGCGACGAGCTCTCGCTGGCGGAGCTGGCCCAGTCGGCAGCGGCGAACGAGCCGGTGCCCGCGCCAGTACGACCGATGCTGAATTCCGTGTCCGTGACGTCGGTGGCGGGCGTGCCGCCCGAGCGGGTGACCATCAAGGCGCCCGCGGAGGCGGTGGACGTCGTCGCCGCCTGAACCCGGTCCCCGCGCAGGTGGGGGCCGGTTTCGTGTCGCCAAGAGCACACCTGGACGCACAGGTTTTGGGCTGAGCCCCGGTCGGGTACCCGAGTGGCCGACCGGGGCTTTCGCTTACCCGAATGCCCGTTTTAGGTCCTTTGTGCCATGGTGGACGTGCGTGCGATCGATCGCACGCCGGAATGGAGGATTCGGATGTCTGTCGTCAAGAGCTCCCTGTCCGACGCCGACCTGAAGGTGGTCGGCGAAGCCCTGCAGGGCGCACTGGTGGACCTGATCGACCTGGGCCTGGTGGCCAAGCAGGTGCACTGGAATGTGGTGGGTCCGCGCTTCCGCTCGGTACACCTGCAGCTGGACGAAGTCGTGGACACGGCCCGGCGGCACTCCGACACGGTTGCCGAGCGTGCGGCGGCCATCGGTGTGAACCCGGACGGCCGTGCCGCGTCCGTCGCGTCCGGCAGTGCCATCGGGACGGCGCCCGAGGGCTGGATCAAGGACACCGACGCGGTGCGGACCCTCGTGGAGGCCCTGGAGGCGGTGACCGCCCGGATGCGGGAGCGGATCGAGGTCACCGACGAGCCCGACCCGGTCACCCAGGATCTGCTGATCGCCCTGACCGCCGAACTCGAGAAGCACGCGTGGATGTTCCAGGCGGAGAGCGCGTGAACGGAGCGCGGAAGCGTGACCACGGGGCACGCCCGACGGCGGGTGCGCCCCGTGGGTGCGTGTGCCCCGGGGCCGCGCACCGGATGCGCCCGGGCTGCTGTGGTGCGCCCTCGCCCCGCGTGATCGCTCCGGTCTAGCGTCGAACGCAGGAGGCGGCCATGGTGAGGCGACGGGGTCCGCTGCTCGCGCTCGCGCTCGTGTGGGGCGGGCTGTGGTGGTGGGCGGTGCTGAGGATGGCACTGACACCCGGGCAGGCGGGACTCGTCGAGGGGGCCGTGGCGGCGGGTGGCTGGGGGCTCAGCCTGCTGCCCGTCCATGTCGCCTCGGCGCGGAGGACCGGCGGTGTGCCGGCAGAGTTCGCGCCACAGGGGCCGGCGGGGGTGGCGGGGCACGGGGGCCCGTCGTCCGGCGCCGGGGTACGGGCGGCGGGAGCCGCCGGGGGATCGGTACGAGCCGCGGGTGGGGGCCCGGTGGCGCGGACCGGTGGGGGGACGGCGCGGGCCGGCGGGGGGCCGGTGCGCGCCGCCGCCGGATCAGGCGCGGCGACCGGACTGGCGCGCGCCGTCCTGGGAAGGATCCCGGCTGCCGCCCGGGTGTGGCTTCGCCGCCGTGGCGGCGGAGGATCCGGCCGGTCGTGAGTCCGGGGTGCGGCGGGCCGGTCGCGGGACGGTGCGGGCGATCTCTCCGGCGGGAGGGGACGGGACCGGAGCACGCGAACCCTGCTGACGGGCCGTCAATCATGTGTGCGCGTCGCGGAGGGGCGCGGTACGGGGCCGGGCGGGGGCGTGCCGTCAGCCGTCAGGGTGTGGGCCCTTGCTGGCAGCCCGGACACCAGTAGGAGATCCGCTCGTGCTGGTCGTTCCAGCGGATGGGCGTACCGCACCGGTAACAGGGATGATTCCGGCGGCCGTAGACGTACAGGCGCCGGTCGGGGCGGTTGCCGCTCACGGTGCGGCGGTCGGGCCGGTCCTTGTTCGCCTCCAGGAGGCGGTGGGCGGTAGCGACCAGCCGCTCGGGCACCTCGGGCGCCAGTTCCCCTACCGGGAGCCACGGGGTCACGCGGGCCAGGAAGGCGAGCTCGCACTTGAAGACATTGCCGATGCCGGCCAGATTGCGCTGGTCCAGCAGGGCCTCACCCAAGGGGCGCGCGGGGTCGGCGCACACTCTGCGCACCGCTTCCTCGAAGTCCCAGTCCGGGCCGAGGAGGTCCGGTCCCAGATGGCCGACGACGCTCGGCTCGTCGCCGGTACGGATCAGTTCGAGGACGGACAGGCGATAGCCGACGGCGGTGTGCGTGGCGGTCGACAGGACGGCCCGGATCTGGTGCCAGGGACCGCCACGCCAGCGTTCGCCCGGTGTGTAGAGGAGCCAGGCCCCCTCCATCAGAAGATGGGAGTGAAGGGTCAGTCCGCCTTCGATCCGGGTCAGCAGATGCTTGCCGCGCGGCGTGACGTCCAGCAGCGTCCGGCCCGTCAGGTCGACGGTGGCGAACCGTGGTACCCGCAGATCGAAGCCGGTGAGGGGCCGGCCGGCGAGTGCGTCGTTCAGCCGGTGGGCGGTCCGCCAGACGGTGTCTCCTTCAGGCATGGATCCATGATGCGCGACGGTGTCCCCGCCGGGGCGACTGAGGTCTTTCGGCTGGGAGGTCTTTCGTGGATCGAGCCGGATCGGGCCGGATCGGGCCGGATCAGTGAGCGGGGTCAGGTGTCCGGGGCATCCCCAGGTCCCCGGGGCCGAGGGGGCGGATCGCAGGACGCAGGAGGGAGCCGACGCGGTGGGGGTGCCCCCGTGCCCGGAGGGCGTACGGGGGAGGGCGTACGGGGTGTCGCCGTCAAGGCGAGACCTTCCGGACACGACCTAAGCGCGCAGACGCAGGCCCCTCGGAGTGGCGTGGAAACCGGCCTCCTCCAGCGAGCGGGACAGGGGCGAGGTGAGAGCCGACCCACCGTTGATCCGCTCCACCGTGATGGTGCCCAGGGAACCCGCGCGGGCGGACGCGGCGAGGGCCTCCGCGGCCGCCTGGAGCGCCGGGTCGTCCGGCTCGGCCGGCCAGGCCAGCAGGGTCTTGCCACCACGCTCCATGTAGAGCGTGAGCTCGCCGTCGACCAGCACGACCAGGGAGCCCGCCTTGCGGCCGGGCTTGTGCCCCGCCCCGGTGGGAGGCTCGGGCCAGGACAGGGCGGCGCCATAGGCGTTGGCCGGGTCGGCCGCGGCCAGGACGAGCGCGCGCCCGGTGGTGGAGGAGTCGGCGCGCTCGCGGGCCGTGGCGGCCGCGCGCAGACGGTCCACGGCACCGTCCATCGCGAACTGGGCGGCGCCCAGGCCCTCGACGACGTAGCCGCGACGGGCCTGGCCGCTGTCCTCGAACGCGGACAGGACGCGGTACGTGGCGGAGAACCCGCCCTCGACGCCCTCGGCCGCGACCGCACCCCGGGTGACCACACCGTGCCGGTCCAGCAGGGTGCGGGCGAGGGCGTGGGCGCGGTGCGTCGGCTCCGGGTCCAGGGACGGGAGCAGCGACCAGCGGCCGCTGACGGTCGGCGGGCCGGTGCGGGACGCCGGGCGGGCGGCGGCCGTCAGCGTGCCGTACCGGCCGCGGGGGACGGCGCGCTTGGCGCGGTGTGCGGTGGATCCGGCCGTACGGCCCGAGCCGAGCAGCGCGCGCAGCGGCGCGAGCGTGTCGTTGGTGAGGCGGCCGGACCAGGCCAGCTCCCACAGGGCGTCGGCCAGCTGGGGTTCGGTGACGTCCGGGTGTGTCGTGGCGCGGACCTGGTCGGCGATCTGGCGGAAGAACAGGCCGTAACCACCGGAGAGGGCGGTCAGGACGGACTCGTGCAGCGCGGTGAGCTCCAGCGGGTGCGGTGGCGGCAGGAGCAGGGGCGCGGCGTCGGCCGGATACAGCGACACCCAGCCGTCCTTCCCGGGCAGGGCGCCCGCGCCGGCCCACAGGACCTCGCCGGTGGTGGTCAGCTCGTCGAGCATGGCCGGGGTGTAGCCGGTGACGCGCGCCGGCAGGACCAGCTTCTCCAGGGCCGAGGCGGGGACGGGCGCGCCCTGCAACTGCTCGACCGCGCGGGCGAGGCCGTCGACGCCCCGCAGGCTGTGGCCGCCCAGATGCTGCCACTGAGGGAGGAAGGTGGCCAGCGCGGTCGGCGGAACAGGCTCCAGCTCGTGGCGCAGGGCGGCCAGCGAACGGCGCCTCAGGCGTCGCAGGACGGCCGCGTCGCACCACTCCTGCCCGATGCCGGCGGGGTGGAACTCGCCCTGCACGACGCGGCCGTCCGCCGCCAGGCGCTGCAGGGCCCCGTCCGTGACGGCGGTGCCGAGGCCGAAGCGGGCGGCTGCCTGCGAGGAGGTGAAGGGGCCGTGCGTACGCCCGTACCGCGCGAGGAGGTCGCCCAGCGGGTCCTTCACCGGCTCGGTGAACGCCTCGGGGACGCCGACCGGGAGGGCGGTGCCCAGGGCGTCGCGCAGCCGCCCGGCATCCTCCACGGCCGCCCAGTGGTCGGCGCCCCCGATACGGACGCGGATGGCCCGGCGCGCTTCGCCGAGCTCCCGGGCCCAGCCCGGTTCGGCACCGCGCTCGGCCAGCTCGGCGTCGGTGAGAGGGCCCAGCAGGCGCAGCAGGTCGGCCACGCCCTCGATGTCCTTGACGCGGCGGTCCTCCGACAGCCACTGGAGCTCGCCCTCCAGCTCGGCGAGGACGTCCGCGTCGAGAAGCTCGCGCAGCTCGGCCTGGCCCAGCAGCTCGGCCAGCAGGCGCGAGTCCAGGGAGAGCGCCGCGGCCCGCCGCTCGGCGAGCGGGGAGTCGCCCTCGTACAGGAACTGGGCGACATAGCCGAACAGCAGGGAGCGCGCGAAGGGCGAGGGCTCGGGAGTGGTGACCTCCACCAGCCGGACCCGGCGCGCCTCCAGATCCCCCATCAGCTCCCGCAGCCCGGGGACGTCGAACACGTCCTGGAGGCACTCGCGGACCGCCTCCAGGACGATGGGGAACGAGCCGAACTCGCTCGCCACCTGGAGCAGCTGGGAGGCCCGCTGACGCTGCTGCCACAGCGGCGTCCGCTTGCCCGGACTGCGGCGGGGCAGCAACAGGGCGCGGGCGGCGCACTCGCGGAACCGGGAGGCGAACAGCGCTGAACCGCCCACCTGGTCGGTGACGATCTGGTCGACCTCGCCCTTGTCGAAGACCACGTCGGCGGCGCCGACCGGCGCCTTCTCGCTGTCGTACTCCGGGCCCGGCGCCGCCACGTCCTGGTCGAGCAGGTCCAGCCCCATCAGGTCCGCGTCCGGCAGCCGCAGCACGATGCCGTCGTCGGCGTGCATCACCTGGGCGTCCATGCCGTACCGCTCGGAGAGCCGGGAGGCCAGGGCCAGCGCCCAGGGGGCGTGCACCTGGGCGCCGAACGGCGAGTGCACCACCACCCGCCAGTCGCCCAGCTCGTCGCGGAACCGCTCGACGAGGATGGTCCGGTCGTCCGGCACATGGCCGCAGGCGCGGCGCTGCTCGTCCAGGTACGCCAGGACGTTGTCGGCCGCCCACGCGTCCAGCCCCGCCGACAGCAGCCGCAGCCGCGCGTCGTCCGGCGACAGGGAGCCGACCTCGCGCAGGAAGGCACCCACCGCCCGGCCCAGTTCCAGCGGACGGCCCAGCTGGTCGCCCTTCCAGAACGGGAGCCGCCCCGGCACACCGGGAGCGGGCGAGACCAGCACCCGGTCGCGTGTGATGTCCTCGATCCGCCACGAGGAGGTGCCGAGGGTGAACACGTCCCCGACCCGTGACTCGTACACCATCTCCTCGTCGAGCTCGCCGACCCGCCCGCCCCCCTTCTTCGGGTCGGAGCCGGCCAGGAACACCCCGAACAGGCCACGGTCGGGGATGGTGCCGCCGGAGGTGACGGCCAGGCGCTGTGCGCCGGGCCGGCCGGTGACCGTGCCCGCCACCCGGTCCCACACCACACGCGGGCGCAGCTCGGCGAACGCGTCGGAGGGGTAGCGTCCGGCCAGCATGTCCAGGACGGCGGTGAACGCCGACTCGGGCAGCGACGCGAAGGGCGCGGCGCGCCGGACCACCGCCAGGAGGTCGTCGAACTGCCAGGTGTCCAGGGCAACCATGGCGACCAGCTGCTGGGCCAGCACGTCCAGCGGGTTCGCCGGGATGCGCATCGACTCGATGGAGCCGGTGCGCATCCGCTCGGTGACCACCGCCGCCTGCACCAGGTCTCCGCGGTACTTGGGGAAGACCACGCCCGTCGAGACCGCGCCCACCTGGTGCCCGGCCCGGCCGACGCGCTGGAGCCCGGAGGCGACGGACGGGGGCGACTCGACCTGGACGACCAGGTCCACCGCGCCCATGTCGATGCCCAGCTCCAGACTGGACGTGGCGACCACGGCGGGCAGCCGCCCCGCCTTCAGGTCCTCCTCGACCAGGGCGCGCTGCTCCTTGGAGACCGAGCCGTGGTGCGCCCGGGCGAGCAGCGGCGGCGCGCCCCTGGCGGCGCCCGACTGGGCCATCAGCTCGGCGGGCGACTGGTCCTCGGGCATGGCCTCGCCCGTGGCCCGCTCATAGGCGATCTCGTTCAGCCGGTTGCACAGTCGCTCGGCCAGCCGGCGCGAGTTGGCGAAGACGATCGTGGAGCGGTGCGACTGGACGAGGTCGGCGATCCTCTCCTCGACATGCGGCCAGATCGACGGCTTCTCCGCACGGTCGGGATCCGCGGCGGCATCCGCCGCCGGGGGGCCGCCCAGCTCGCCCAGGTCCTCGACCGGGACGACCACCGACAGGTCGAATTCCTTGCCGGACGGGGGCTGGACGATCTCCACCCGCCGCTGCGGCGAGAGGTACCGGGCCACCTCGTCCACCGGACGCACCGTCGCGGACAGCCCGATACGGCGCGCCGGGCGGGGCAGGAGCTCGTCCATCCGCTCCAGCGACACCGCCAGATGCGCGCCCCGCTTGGTGCCGGCGACCGCGTGGACCTCGTCCAGGATGACCGTCTCGATGCCCGAGAGCGCGTCCCGGGCGGAGGACGTGAGCATCAGGAACAGCGACTCGGGCGTGGTGATCAGGATGTCCGGAGGCCGGGTGGCCAGGGAGCGGCGCTCGGCGGCCGGGGTGTCGCCCGAGCGGATCCCGACCCGTACGTCCGGCTCGGGCAGCCCCAGCCTGACCGACTCCTGCCGGATCCCGGTGAGCGGGCTGCGCAGATTGCGCTCGACGTCCACGGCGAGAGCCTTGAGCGGCGAGACGTAGAGCACCCGGCAGCGCTTCTTCGCGTCGGCTGGCGGCGGCGCGGAGGCGAGCCGGTCCAGCGAGGCCAGGAAGGCCGCCAGAGTCTTGCCCGACCCGGTCGGGGCCACGACCAGCACGTCGGATCCCTCACCGATCGCCCGCCAGGCGCCCTCCTGCGCGGCGGTGGGCGCGCTGAAAGCCCCCGTGAACCATCCGCGGGTCGCGGGGGAGAACGAGTCGAGCGCAGTCCTGGCCATGCCCTCCATCGTGCACCCGACCACTGACAACGGATGTCCAGGACGTGGACGCGCAGGTCAGCGGGTGTCGCCCGGAGCAGAATGGGGGGATGGGGACCGGGCGAGAGGGTGAGCGGAAGGACGAGTGGGCGAGGCACTGGCAGTACCCCGGAGTGCCCGGCCTCGACCTGCTGCGGGCGCGCTACGTCCGCCACTCCTTCGCACGACACAGCCATGAGGGCTTCGTGCTCGGAGCGGTCCGGCACGGCATCGAGGACGTCGTCATGCCCGAGGGCACCATCCGTGCCAGGCCCGGCACCGTCGTCATGATCAATCCGGAGGTCCCGCACGCCGCCCACGCCGGGGTGCCCGAAGGCTGGTCGTACGCCACGCTGTACCCCTCCTCGCAGCTGGTCGCGGGGATAGCCGAGGAGACGACGACACTGCGGGGCACGGCCGGGTTCGCGGAGACCATCGTCGAGGACGAGGAGACCGCACGGCTCATACGTGCGGTCCACCGGGCCGCGGAGGAGGGCAACGCCCTCGCCGCCGACAGCGTGCTGCGCGTCGCCGTGGCCCGGCTGCTGACCCGTCACGGCCGTTCCCTGCCGGCCCGTGCCCCGCAGGCGGCCGGAGCCCGTACCGCCGCCCTCGCCAAGGACCTCCTCCAGGAGCGCATGGCCGACCCGCCCTCCCTGGAACAACTGGCGCGGGAGCTCGGCGTCGGCCCCTTCGCGCTGCTGCGGGCCTTCAAGGCCGCGTACGGGATGCCGCCGCACACCTGGCTCACCAACGCGCGCGTGCGCAGCGCACGCCGTCTCCTGGAGGCGGGCACCCCGCCCGCCGAGGCGGCGGCCGCCGTCGGATTCACCGACCAGCCGCACCTGAACCGGCACTTCACCCGGATCGTCGGAGTGCCGCCGGGCGCCTACCAGCGCGAACGCGCGCGGCCGCACGAGGCCGGGCGCCCCTTCACGCCCCGGCGGGCGGATGGGCGCGCCCGGACGTAGGCGCGGGCCGGGAAGGTCCGTCCGGCCCCCGCCGGGCGCCGGGCCCCCGGACGCGCAAGAACGTACAAGACCGGGGAGCGCCCCCGCTCCTAAGGTCCCTGACGTGGCAGAACAAACAGCTCCAGCGTCCCCGTGCACCGGCTCCCCACCGCATGCCGAACCCCCCGTGAAGCCCGACCGTGCCGTCGTCCGCGACGCACTGGGCGTCGGCGTCGCCGTGGGGCTCTCCGGCTTCGCCTTCGGCGTCACCTCGGCCGGTGCCGGCCTCGGAGTCCTCCAGACCTGTGCGCTCAGTCTCCTGGTCTTCACCGGCGCCTCGCAGTTCGCGCTGGTGGGAGCGCTGGCGGGCGGAGGCAACCCGTTCACCGCGGCGGCCGGCGCCTTCTTCCTGGGCACCCGCAACGCCTTCTACGGGCTGCGGCTGTCCCAGCTCCTCGCGCTGCCCCGGTTCGTACGGCCGCTCGCGGCCCACTGGGTCATCGACGAGACCACGGCCGTCTCGCTGGCCCAGCCGACCCGGCGCGCCGCCCGTATCGGCTTCACGGTCACCGGCCTGACCCTGTACGTGCTGTGGAACCTCACCACGCTGCTCGGGGCGCTGGGGGCCGAGGCGATCGGGGACACCGACGCCTGGGGACTGGACGCCGCGGGCCCGGCGGTCTTCCTCGCGTTGCTCGCCCCCATGCTGCGTACGACGACCGAACGGGCCGTGGCCGGGATCGCGGTTCTGCTGGGGCTCGGTTTCCTGCCCGTGCTGCCCGCGGGGGTACCGGTCCTGGCCGCGGCGCTGGCGGCACCCGCGGTCCTGTGGTTCGAGGGCCGCCGGATCGATGACAGGCAGCGGCGGAAGGAAACGGGCCGATGAGCATATGGATCGCGATCGGTCTGACCGCCGCCGGCTGCTACCTGGTCAAGCTCATCGGGCTGCTGGTGCCGGCGGGTGCGCTGGAGCGGCCGCTGGTACGACGGCTGTCGGCGCTGCTGCCCGTCGCCCTGCTGGCCGCCCTGACCGCGCAGCAGACCTTCAGCACCGGCAGCGCGCTGGTCGTGGACGCGCGCGCCGCGGGTCTCGCCGCTGCCGCGCTCGCCCTCGTCCTGCGCGCCCCGTTCCTGGTGGTGGTCGGCGCCGCCGTGGTGGTGACGGCGGGCGTACGGGCCATCGGCGGCTGACGCGCGGTGGCGTCCGGGGGGGGCGGGCGGCCTGCCGAGGCGGTGGCCGGCCCGCGGCGGGTGGCGTTCCGGGCCGCGGTGGTGAGCCGGTGGCTCCGGTTCTCGCTTCCGGTGTGCCGTCAGCCGATCCCGCGGCCGTGTGCCCGCAGCGTGCGCAGCGCCTCGATCGTCACGACAGGCCGTGACTCCAGGGCCGTGCCGGGCGCCCACTGGCGCCAGGTGACCGGCCAGCCGCCGTCCTCGCCCTGCTCGGCGGCGAGGTGGTCCAGCGAACGGGCCATCTCGTCGTCGGTGAACCAGCGCCGTGCCAGCGAGTCGGGCACGCGCGCGTAGTCGTGCGGGAAGTGGTGCTCGCCCGGCGCGTAGCCGGGGGCGACCGGGTGGTCATCGATCCGCTCGGGGTCCAGCACCACCAGCCGCCGCTCCCGGACCAGCCGGCCGAGCCGGTCCGCGGCCGCCTCCGCGCGCGCCCGGTCCGGGACCCCGTCCAGGAACGCGACCGCCGCGTGGACCTCGTAGGGATGCGACTTCTCCAGCGCGTCCACGGCGGCCCAGCAGAAGTCCGTGGCACGGAACAGCCACGCGTGCCACACCTGGTTCTTGTGGAGCAGCCCCACCACGGGACCGGTCGCCAGCAACTCGCCGCGCGGGCGGTCGACGATCTCGACGAACGGCGCCACCGGATAGCCGCGCACCGAGGGGTGGACCGCGGGGAGCGCCCCTTCATGGGTGGACACCGCCGTCAGGTAGCGGCAGATCCGCTCCACCCGCAGCCCGCCGCAGCGGCCGATGGAGTCCAGCACGCGCAGTGCGTGCCCCGCGTGCAGCGGCTGGCTCACCGGGCCGCGCAGATCGGGTTCGAGGGCGTGGCCGTAGCCGCCGTCCTCGTTCAGGTACGCGGTGAGGGCGGCTTCGACGGCTTCGGCACCGCCTCCCAGGAAGTGATAAGCGAACCGCCGCTGTTCGAGCACGCGGGCCGTCAGCCAGATGAAGTGCTCGGCGCGCGCGAGGGGAGTTCCAGCCATGCTCCGACGGTAGGGCGAAAAGGGCTCCCGGCAAGCCGGGTGGGGCGGGCTGCACTCTCAGGAGCGGGATACTGGTGTCATGCGGTTGACGATTTTCTGGGAGCGGATGGCGGACCACTTCGGAGCGTCCTACGCCGAGTCCTTCGCCCGGGACCACGTGATGTCGGAGCTGGGCGGGCGGACCGTGTACGAGGCCCTGGACGCCGGGTGGGAGGCCAAGGACGTCTGGCGGGCGGTCTGCGCGGCGCTGGACGTTCCCGCGGAGAAGCGCTGATCGCCAGGGCGGACTGCCGGTTGTCCCAGCCGTACGCGAGACTTGCCCTGTGGCCCCGACTGACAAGAACGAGCCGACGCCCGGCGAGCCGTCGCCGGGTGGCCCGGCGACCAACGAGACGGCGCCGGTCGCCTCCGGCGCGGGCATGCCCGGTGGTTCCGGCGTGAGCACGGCCGGTGGTTCCGGCGTGAGTACGGCCGGTGGCCCGCCCGCGGGCCCGGTGTCGCCGGGTGGTGCCGCGGCCGCCCGCATGCCCCGCTGGCTTCCGCGTGCGATGGCGCTGGCACTCGCCCTCTACGCCTGCTTCCAACTGGGAAGCTGGGCCTTTCATCAGCTCATCGGGCTGTTGGTCAACATCCTGATCGCCTTCTTCCTCGCCCTGGCCATCGAGCCCGCGGTGGGGCGGATGGCGGCCCGCGGCATGCGTCGCGGACTCGCCACCTTCCTGGTGTTCTTCGCCGTACTGGTCGCCGCGATCGGCTTCGTCGTGCTGCTCGGGTCGATGCTGGCCGGCCAGATCGTCGAGATGGTCGGGGACTTCCCCCAGTACCTCGACTCCGTCATCAACTGGATCAACCACACCTTCCACACCGAGCTGTCCAGGGTCGAGGTCCAGGACAGCCTGTTGCGCTCCGACTGGCTGCAGAAGTACGTGCAGAACAGCGCGAGCGGCGTCCTCGACGTCTCGGCGACCGTGCTCGGCGGGCTGTTCAAGCTGCTGACGATCTTCCTGTTCTCGTTCTACTTCGCCGCCGACGGGCCACGGTTCCGCCGGGCCCTGTGCTCCGTGCTGCCCCCGGCGAAGCAGGCCGAGGTGCTCCGCGCCTGGGAGATCGCCGTCGACAAGACGGGTGGCTATCTGTACTCGCGCGGGCTGATGGCGCTGATCTCCGGCATCGCGCACTTCATCCTGCTGGAGATACTGGGTGTGCCGTACGCGCCCGCGCTGGCGGTGTGGGTCGGTCTGGTGTCCCAGTTCCTCCCCACCATCGGTACGTATCTGGCCGGCGCCCTGCCGATGCTCATCGCCTTCACCGTGAACCCCTGGTACGCGCTGTGGGTGCTGATCTTCGTCGTGGTGTACCAGCAGTTCGAGAACTACGTGCTGCAGCCGAAGCTCACCGCCAAGACCGTCGACATCCATCCCGCGGTGGCCTTCGGCTCGGTCGTGGCCGGCACCGCGCTGCTCGGCGCGGTCGGCGCGTTGATCGCGATCCCGGCGGTCGCCACGCTCCAGGCGTTCCTGGGCGCCTACGTGAAGCGGTACGCCGTGACGGAGGACCCGCGGGTGCACGGTCACCGGCGGCACGGAGAGGCGGTGCTGGCCCGGGTGCAGCGGGCGCTGCGCGCGAAGAAGGACCAGGCGGCGCCGCACGACGACGTCTGACCGGGGGCTGAGCGTCTCGGCGGCGCGCGCCGGGCCGCCCGCCCGGATCCCGTGCGGGAAGGGGCGGCGGCACGAGCGCTCCGCACGCGGTGTGGCTCGCTTGACACCAAAATCGAACATCCATTCTTATGGGATTCCGGCCCGCTGTTCGCCGGGGCCGACGAGGTGTCTGCCGCCGAGTTATCCACAGGTCGGAGGGACGTCGGGGCCCATTGTCAGTGGCAGGGGTTAGCGTCTTTGACGTGAAGCGATCGACTCAAGCAAACCGGGTGGAACCCATGGCAGGAACCGACCGCGAGAAGGCGCTCGACGCCGCGCTCGCGCAGATTGAACGACAGTTCGGCAAGGGCGCAGTGATGCGCCTGGGCGAGCGACCGAACGAGCCCATCGAGGTCATCCCCACCGGGTCGACCGCGCTCGACGTCGCGCTCGGCGTCGGCGGCCTGCCGCGCGGCCGGGTGGTGGAGGTGTACGGCCCCGAGTCCTCCGGTAAGACGACTCTCACCCTGCACGCGGTGGCCAACGCCCAGAAGGCCGGCGGGCAGGTGGCCTTCGTGGACGCCGAGCACGCCCTCGACCCCGAGTACGCGAAGAAGCTCGGGGTCGACATCGACAGCCTGATCCTCTCGCAGCCGGACAACGGCGAGCAGGCTCTGGAGATCGTGGACATGCTGGTCCGCTCCGGTGCGCTCGACCTGATCGTCATCGACTCCGTCGCCGCGCTCGTGCCGCGTGCGGAGATCGAGGGCGAGATGGGCGACTCGCACGTGGGTCTCCAGGCCCGCCTGATGAGCCAGGCGCTCCGGAAGATCACCAGCGCGCTCAACCAGTCCAAGACCACCGCGATCTTCATCAACCAGCTCCGCGAGAAGATCGGTGTGATGTTCGGCTCGCCGGAGACCACGACCGGTGGCCGCGCGCTGAAGTTCTACGCCTCGGTGCGGCTCGACATCCGCCGGATCGAGACGCTCAAGGACGGCACCGACGCGGTGGGCAACCGCACCAGGGTCAAGGTCGTCAAGAACAAGGTCGCGCCGCCCTTCAAGCAGGCCGAGTTCGACATCCTCTACGGCCAGGGCATCAGCCGTGAGGGCGGCCTGATCGACATGGGCGTGGAGCACGGCTTCGTGCGCAAGGCGGGCGCCTGGTACACGTACGAGGGCGACCAGCTGGGACAGGGCAAGGAGAACGCCCGCAACTTCCTGAAGGACAACCCCGACCTCGCCAACGAGATCGAGAGGAAGATCAAGGAGAAGCTGGGCGTCGGCGTCCGGCCGGAGGCCACGGCGGCCGAGCCGGGCGCGGACGCGGCGGGGGCCACGGCCACCGACGAGTCCAAGGCGGTCCCGGCTCCCGCGTCGAAGGTCACCAAGGCCACCAAGGCCACGGCGGCCAAGGGCTAGGCCGTGGCCCGGCGCACCGAATGGCCGGGCGACAGCGCCGACTCGTCGAGGGCCGAGAAGGAACTGTCGCCCCAGGATCCGGCTGAGCGGGCGCGGGCGATCTGCCTGCGCCTGCTCACCGGGACCCCCCGCACCCGCAAGCAGCTCGCCGACGCCCTGCGCAAACGAGAAATCCCGGACGAGGTCGCCGACGAGGTCCTCGCGCGCTTCGAGGACGTCGGGCTGATCGACGACGCCGCGTTCGCGGGTGCGTGGGTCGAGTCCCGTCACCACGGCCGCGGCCTGGCACGGCGCGCTCTGGTGCGGGAGCTGCGGACGAAGGGGGTGGACGCCGAACTGATCGACGAGGCGGTCGGGCAGCTCGACTCGGAGCAGGAGGAGGCGACCGCCCGTGAGCTGGTGGACCGCAAGCTCCGCTCGACCCGGGGCCTCGACCGTGACCGCCGCCTGAGGCGCCTCGCGGGAATGCTCGCCCGCAAGGGCTACCCGGAGGGCATGGCTCTGCGAGTGGTGAGGCAGGCCCTGGAGGCCGAGGGCGAGTCGACCGACGACCTGGACCCCTACGGCCTCTGACCCGCCGCGCCGCGGGCCCGGCGTGGCTCGTGCCACGGGGGCTGCCCCGCGTCGAGTGCCGCTCCCGCCCACGGGCGCCGCGGCGTCGAGCTCTCGCACGCGTACCGGGACGTCGAGCTCTCGTCACGGGTGCCCGCGGGAGAGAGCGGTCGGCGTCGTGCTGCCGCGCCCGTCCTGCCGGGCGTGGCTCGTGCCACGGAGGCTATGTGCCCCGGGTGCCACGGCCGCCCGCGTGGCTCCCGTACCGAAGCGGGCACCCGCGTGCGGGCCGGGTGAAAGGGGCACTGCGCCCGTTCACGAGGAGCGACGGTCGACGGGCACGGGAGCGGCGGAAACGACGGGGAAGAGCCGCGTGGTGGAGAGGTGCCGCGGGCTCACTTGCCGAGAAGGCGGCGGATATAAGCAGGATCGCCGCAGCCGGCGGCCAGCCGGCGTTCGCGTTCCGCCATGAACGCGGTGCCCAGTTCGGCTCGGCGCTCGTCCGGGACGTTCTCGCGGGCGCCGTTGAGGATCGTGCTCTCCTCCTCGTGCGCATGGTGGTTCACCGCCTCCACCAGCTTCTCCAGCTTCTCGTCCCACTCCTCCGAGCCCACCTCCTTCACCTCAAGGAGGTCCAGCAGCGCCTCGTTGCCCTCGGTGTGCTCCTCCACGCCGTGCTCGACCTCGTCGTCCGGGATGTCGCGGAACCGCTTGAGCGCCGGATAGACCTTGCCCTCCTCCGCCTCGGCGTGGGCGATCAACAGGTCCGCGAAGGTCTTCAGCGCGCCTTCACGGTCACCCTCCACGTCCCGCATCTCGCGGAACAGGTCCTCCATCTTCCGGTGATCGGCCAGGATCAGTTCCACGACGTCGTGCTCGATCGGCATGCGGGGTCCTTCCTCGACAGACGGCGCTGATGCGTTCCGCCATCAGCTCACTTCCCCACCTTGCCGCCGCCCGCCGGACCAATCCTGTCCTCACCCGGTGAGCCGGCCCCCCGGCCCTCCTGGAACCGGGGCGGTCACCCTCGGCCGGTGACCGCCCCGGGGAGCGAGGTCACCGGCCGAGGGTGACCGGCAGCCCCTCGGACCTCCAGGCCTGGAAGCCCCCGATGAGATCCGTCGCCCGGTGCAGCCCCAGCTGCCGCAGGGAATCCGCCGCGAGAGACGACGCGTATCCCTCGTTGCAGATCACCACGACACGCAGATCGTGGTTCACGGCCTCCGGCACCCGGTGGCTGCCCCGCGGGTCCAGCCGCCACTCCAGCTCGTTGCGTTCGATGACCAGCGCACCCGGGATCAGCCCGTCCCGGTCGCGCAGCGCCGCGTAACGGATGTCCACGAGCAGCGCGTCACCCGCCTCGGCCGCGCCGAAGGCCTCGCGGGGGCCGATCCGCTCCAGCCCCTCGCGCACCCGCTCCAGCAGTTCGTCGATGCCCACCCGTCCGCTGCTCACTGCCAGTCCTCCGGCCGTTCGACCTGCTCCAGCCGCAGTACCGCGCCCGTCCGGCTGAAGCGCCTGATCAGCGGCAACGGCGGATAGTACGCATGCACCGACACCGCGTGCTCGGTGGCCGACTCATTGAGCACCTCGTGCACATGGTGCCGGCCGAACGCCCGCCCGCGGCCCGCCGACAGCGCACGTTCACGGTCGACGCCCTCATGGAGTTCGAGCGTGCGCCAGCCGTCCGAGGGCAGCCGCACGGACAGGGAGTTCTCCTTGAGGGTGCCGCGGGCGGTGGCGAAGGCGCCCATCGACTCGGCGTGGTCGTGCCACCCGGTGCCGGTCCCGGGCGGCCAGCCGATCAGCCAGGCCTCGCTGCCACCGGGCCCTTCGAGCCGGACCCAGGTGCGGCCCTCCGGATCGAGGGGCAGGGAGGCGACCAGCCGGTCGTCGGCGGCGGTGCGGCGGACGAAGTCGAGAAGCCGGGCAGCGGTCGGCGCCGCCGCCTCGGCGGCCCGTACGGAGACGGACCGGGGTACGGAAGGGGACACGTAGAACCGTCCTGGGGTACTGGAACCGGAAGTGCGCGCAACACACGGCCGCGCGCGGACGCGCGCGCCGGGGCGCGGGGGAATGGCGATTTCAGCAGGACGGACGACACACGCCGCCTGCATAACGGAGCAGGTCCATATGGACCCTCCGCCACAGGCGCACATCGGTGTCGGTCATGGTCGGGAGTACAGCACGTCCTCCCGCGCCGGTCAATTGATGTTCGCGGTCTCGTCGCTCCGCACCGCCGACGGAGCACCCCCGCGCACGGCGTCGGCGGCCGCCCTCAGCTCCTGAGGACGCACCCCCTCGAACGCCGCGGCCAGATGACCGTCGGGCCGCACCAGCAGCACCGAGTGCGCGGCCGCGCCGGGGTACGCCTCGGTCACCAGCAGCTCGCCCTCGACCGGCATCGCGGTCACCGCGGCCGCCAGGCGAGGCATCACACCGGCGGTCATCCAGTGCCGCCGGTCCCACACCCCCGTCCCGGGGGCGACCAGCACCACCAGCAGCCGGCCCCGGCCCAGCCGGTCCCGCAGCCGCACGCTCGTGCCGTCCGGCGCCGTGACCCGGACGTCGGCGACCGGCGCGCCCGGCGGTGTGCCGACGCTCGCGTGCGCCTCCACGTGCTCGGGCATCAGGGGGGAGTGGGCGTACGAGGGGGGAGCGCCGAGCGGCCCGCGCCCCAGGTGGCCGTCGGTCAGCAGGGTGTCGTACCCGCGCGTGCCTCCGCGCAGGTACGTCCGCAGGCCGCCCGCCCCCCGCAGCACGGGCAGTGACTGGTCGGCGGCGCGCAACCGGGCCGCCACCGCCGTTCGCCGCTCGGTCTGGTAGCTGTCGAGCAGGGTCACCGAGGCGCCGTGGTGCCAGGCCTGGGCCAGCTTCCAGGCCAGGTTCTCGGCGTCCCGCAGCCCCTCGTCGAGGCCCTGGGTGCCGAGCGCGCCCAGCAGATGGGCCGCGTCGCCGGCGAGGAAGGCCCGGTCCACGCGCCAGCTCCGGGCGAGCCGGTGGTGCAGCGTGTAGACGCCGGTGTCGACGAGATCGTAGGCGGGGGTCGTACCGCACCAGCCGGCCAGCGTCTCGCGGATCCGGGACACCAGGGCGTCGGGCGTCACCAGCTCGCCGCGCGGCGGCAGCAGCCAGTCCAGCCGCCAGCCGTCGTCCGGCAGCGGGCGCGCCGTGATCTCGTCGCCGCCCCGCCACGGGGGCTGGCGGTGCAGCAGCCCCTCCCCGGGCCAGGGCAGTTCGGTGCGGAGCGTGGCGACGGCGTGCCGTTCGACCGCCGTACGTCCGGGGAAACGGACCCCCAGCAGCTTGCGTACCGTGGAGCGGGCGCCGTCGCAGCCGACCAGGTAGCTGCCGCGCCACCAGGTCGCCTCCGGGCCGCGGGTGTGGGCGGTGACGCCGTGCGCGTCCTGCTCGATCGCGTCGAGGCGGCTGTGCGGGACCACCTGCACCAGCTCGCCCGCCGGGAGCGTGGCGATCGCCTGGCGCAGGCCGCCCGCGAGCGCGTGCTGAGGAATGTGCAGCGGTGAGGGGACACGGTCGCCGTCGGGCTCTTCGGGCCCGTCGGGCTCGAAGCCGCCGCTGTCGTCGAAGTCGTGATCCGGACGTCGATCGAAACCCAAGCCGAAGCCGAAGCCGCTGCCGCTGTCATGGCCGATGCCGGGACCGGGACCGGGACGGGGGCCGGGCTCCCGGTCGGAGTCGCCCCGCCCGCCGGGCGTGTCCGGCTCCTCGGCGAACAGGACGCGTCGCGCTTCCTGCCTGCGGCGCATCGACCGCCAGCCGGCCCAGCGGGCCCCTTCGTACCGTACGGTGGCGCATCCCAGCCGCTCCACGAACGCGGCCATGTCCGCGCGCAGTACGGCGGTTCGCGCGGGGCGGGGCTCTTCCTTGCCGGCGCTCTCGTCGAGGACGACGGAGGGGACACCCTGCGCGGCGAGGGAGAGGGCCAGGGCAAGCCCGACCGGGCCCGCGCCGACGATGATCACCGGGTCCACGGCGTGACTCCTGAGGCCCGGACGGTCGTGCGGTGTACAGGGGAAACAGGGGAAACAGCTGCTGGGGTCCGGTGCGAGGCGATCACAGAACGTATGCAACCCACTGCGAGTGCCCGCGTCAAGCGACGGGGGCAGCGGCGCGAGCGCCACTGCCCCCTCACGACACCCGGATGATGTCACATACCGTCAGTTCTTCGAAACGCCCGCCCCGTCGGTCCCGTCGGCCCCGCCGTCCGCGACGGCACCGACGGTCCCGGCCTCGCTACCGATCACGGTCGAGGAGGCGGCGGGCTCGGCTGCCGAGGCCACCCCGATGCCGGTCTTGGCGCGCCGGCCCCGCTTCTCGATCCAGGTGGCCAGGGCGGACAGCAGCAGACACATCGCCACGTAGATGGCGCCGACCACCACGATGGTCGAGACGTAGGGGTACTGGCCGTTGACCAGCGTGTTGGAGGCGATCAGGCGGGCCGAGTAGAGCAGCTCGGGGAACAGGATGATGTATCCGAGCGAGGTGTCCTTGAGGGTCACCACCAGCTGGCTGATGATCGTCGGCAGCATGGCGCGGACCGCCTGCGGAAGCAGCACACTGACCATGACCTGCGTCTTGCTCATGCCGAGCGCGTACGCGGCCTCGCGCTGGCCCTTCGGCACGGCGTTCACGCCGGCGCGCAGCACCTCGGCCTGGACGCAGCCGTTGTAGACCGACAGTCCGAGCGCCAGCGCCCACATCGAGTAGTCGGCCAGGAAACCGACCCACACGGCGTAGATGGTGATCAGCAGCGGGATCGAGCGGAACAGCTCGATGAAGCCGGTCGCCAGCCACCGGACCGGCTTGTGGTCGGAGAGCCGTCCCACGGCGAGGACCACGCCGAGCACCAGCGAGCCGACCGCGGCGAGGCCGAACACCTTGAGGGTGGCGACGACGCCGTCCGCGATGTTCTGCCGGATGCCGGCGTAGTTGAAGATGTCCCACATCTCGGGGGCGAGGTGCCCCTTGTCGCTGAGCCGTACGACACTGACGCCGACCAGGGCCAGGATGGCCAGGGTGCCGACGACGGCGTAGATCCGGTTGCGGACGACGGCCTTGGGGCCGGGTGCGTCGTACAGGACACTGGCGCTCATCGGGCGACCTCCATACGGCGCTCAAGAAGTCGGAAGACGCCACTGATGGCGAAGGTGATGACCAGGTAGCCGAGGGCGACCCAGAGGAAGATGGGCAGGATGTCGTAGCCCTCCTCGCTCATCAGCTTCTGCCAGCCGAAGAGCTCGGCGACACTGAAGGCACCGGCGATGGCCGAGTTCTTCGTGAGCGCGATGAAGATCGAGCTCAGCGGGGGCAGTACGGTCCGGGTGGCCTGCGGCAGGACGATCATCCGCAGGGTCTGGGAGAACGTCATGCCGAGCGAACGGGCCGCCTCGGCCTGGCCGACCGGCACCGTGCTGATACCGGAGCGCACGGCCTCGCAGACGAAGGAGGACGTGTAGAAGCCGAGCGCGAGCGATCCGAGCAGGAACGGGCTCATGCCGGGGAAGAGGATCTCCGGGACGACGAAGAAGGAGACCAGGAAGAGCAGCGTCAGCGGGGTGTTGCGCAGCAGGGTGACCCACGCGGTGCCGAAGAAGCGCAGCGGAGGTACGGGCGAGACCCGGAAACCCGCTATGACGACGCCGAGGACCAGCGCGATGGCCGAGCTGACGGCGGTGATCGACACGGTTCCTATGAAGCCGTCGCGGAACTCCGGGAAATGGTCGAGTAGTACGTTCATGAGGTCTCCGCGTCGGCGGTCAGCGGCTTGGCGGCATGGGCGCGGTGCGCATGCTCACGGGCAGGTGGAGGGGCGCCCCGTACTCCCGTACGGGGCGCCTCGCTTCGGGCTGTTCGTCAGTAGCGGACGATCGCCGGCGGCTGGACGAACGGGGAGCCGGAAAGGCCCAGCGTCGCGTCGTAGATCTTCTTGTACGTGCCGTCCTTGATGTGCGTCTCCAGCGACTTGTTGATCGCCTCGCGCAGCACCTTGTCGTCCTTGTTCATGCCCACGCCGTACGGCTCCTTGGTGAACGGGTCACCGACCACCTTGAGCTTGGCGGGGTTGGCCGCGGCGTAGCCCTTGAGGATCGAGTCGTCGGTGGTGAGGGCGTCGACCTGCTTGGTGAGCACCTGCTGCACACAGTCCGAGTACTTGGCGAGCTCGGTGGTCTGCGCACCGTACTGCGGCTTCTTGATCTCCTGGAGCGGGGTGGAGCCCGTGATGGAGCAGACCTTCTTGCCCTTGAGGGTCTGCGGACCGGTGATCGTCGCCTCGTCCTTGCGGACCAGGAGCGCGGCGCCGGCCATGTAGTACGGACCCGCGAAGCCGACCTGCGCCTTGCGCTTGTCGTTGATCGTGTAGGTGCCGACGTAGTAGTCGACCTGGCCCTTGGAGATCGCGGTCTCACGGGTGCTGGAGTCGACGGTCTTCCACTCGATCTGGCTCTCGGTGAAGCCCAGGTCGGCGGCGATCATCTTGGCGATCTCGATGTCGAAGCCGGAGCGCTTCTTCGTGGCCTGGTCCTCGAAGCCGAGGTACGGCTGGTCGGCCTTGGAGCCGATGATCAGCTTGCCGCGCTCCTTGGCCGCCTTGAAGGCCGGGGAGTCCAGCTTCACGTTCGAGGCGACGATGTACTGGGGCAGCTGCGGCGCGTTCGTCGCGCCCGGCTGCACGCCACCGGGCTTGTCGCCGGCCGAGCCCTCCTTGCCACCACAGGCGGTCGCGGTCAGCGCGAGCACGGCAACGGCCAGCGCGGCCGTCTTGCGGAGCTTCATGGTGAACATCCCTTATGTCGTGGTTCGTTGGTCGTCAGTGGTGGAGGATCTTCGACAGGAAGTCCTTGGCCCGGTCGCTGCGCGGGTTGCTGAAGAACTGCTCGGGCGCGGCCTCTTCGACGATCTTGCCGTCGGCCATGAAGACGACGCGGTTGGCGGCGGAGCGGGCGAAGCCCATCTCGTGCGTGACGACGACCATCGTCATGCCGTCGCGCGCCAGCTGCTGCATGACCTCCAGGACCTCGTTGATCATCTCCGGGTCGAGCGCCGACGTGGGCTCGTCGAAGAGCATGACCTTGGGGTCCATCGCCAACGCGCGCGCGATGGCGACGCGTTGCTGCTGCCCGCCGGAGAGCTGTGCCGGGTACTTGTCGGCCTGCGAGCCGACACCCACCCGGTCCAGCAGCTTGCGGGCCTTCTGCTCGGCGGCGCCCTTCTCGGTCTTGCGGACCTTGGTCTGGCCCAGCATGACGTTCTCCAGCACCGTCTTGTGCGCGAAGAGATTGAACGACTGGAAGACCATGCCGACGTCGGCGCGCAGCCGGGCGAGCTCCTTGCCCTCCTGGGGCAGCGGCTTGCCGTCGATCGTGATCGAACCGGAGTCGACCGTCTCCAGGCGGTTGATGGTGCGGCACAGCGTGGACTTTCCGGACCCGGAGGGCCCGATGACGACCACGACCTCGCCACGCGCGATGGTCAGGTCGATGTCCTGGAGCACGTGCAGCGCGCCGAAGTGCTTGTTGACGTTGCTCAGCACGACCAGGTCGCCCGCCGTCGGTACGACGTCTTCCGCGCCCTTGGTCACTGACACTCCGCTCATCGGCTCTTGCTCCGTCCTGCTTGGTTGGGAGGACATTAATCACGCAGTGCGACCAGCGTCATTACATCTGAGCGGAAATTGAGGATAACGATCCGGCTGCGGCCGGACACACCGCGTGAACGGGGCCCGGGGCGGAGTACCGGGTGGATAACGGAAACCCCGCTGCAACGAGAACCCTCTTGACTGGGGACGCGGCATCGGCGTTCATGCCCAGGTGACCATTTGGTCGCCGAAGCGATCGCACCTTTCGGAGGGGGGCCATGAGACTGCTGCTCGTCGAGGACGACGACCACGTCGCCGCGGCCCTGTCCGCGATCCTCAAGAAGCACGGCTTCGACGTCACCCACGCCCGCAACGGCGAGGAGGCGCTCCAGGCCGTGCTGCCCTCGGGCAGCGTGGGCAAGGCGCCCTTCGGAGTCGTCCTCCTCGACCTCGGCCTGCCCGACCAGGACGGCTACCAGGTGTGCGGCAAGATCCGGAAGCTCACCACCACTCCGGTGATCATGGTGACCGCCCGGGCCGACGTCCGCTCCCGGATCCACGGCCTGAACCTCGGCGCCGACGACTACGTCGTCAAGCCGTACGACACCGGTGAGCTGCTCGCCCGGATCCACGCCGTCAGCCGGCGCTCCGCGGGCGGCGACGGCGACGAGTCCGCGACGGCCGCCGACGAGGTGCCCCTGCGGCTCGGGGCCGTGGTCATCGAGCTGGCCACGCGTCAGGTCTGTGTCGACGGAGCGGTGGTCCAGCTCACCCGCAAGGAGTTCGACCTGCTCGCCCTCCTCGCCCAGCGGCCGGGCGTCGTCTTCCGGCGGGAGCAGATCATCAGCGAGGTCTGGCGGACCAGTTGGGAGGGGACCGGCCGCACCCTGGAGGTGCACGTCGCCTCCCTGCGCGCCAAGCTGGCGATGCCCGCCCTGATCGAGACCGTACGCGGCGTCGGTTACCGCCTGGTCGCCCCGGCCACGTAACTTCCTCCTGTGCGCACCCGCCTGCTCCCCCTGCTCATCGTCCTCATGGCGGGCGTGCTGCTCGCGCTCGGATTCCCGCTCGCCGGCAGCCTCGCCGCCGCCCAGCAGCAGACCGTCGTCATCGACCGGATCGACGACACGGCGCGCTTCGCGGCCCTCGCCCAGTTCGTCACCGAACGCGAACACGGCATCGACGAGCGCACCTCCACCCTCCAGGACGAACTCGTCCGCTACAACGAGGTGTACGGGATCGAGGCGGGCGTCTTCTTCCGTGACGGCACCTCCATGGCCCGCGCCCCCGCCGGCTGGGACGTGCCCGACAAGGGCGAGCCGCGGCGGGCCTTCAGGGAAGCCCTGGTCGGGCGTCGCAGCCACGACCCGCCCCAGGTCTGGCCCTGGCAGGGCAACGCCCGGCTCGCGGTCGCCTCACCGGTGGTGCGGGACGGGGACGTCGTCGCCGTCGTGGTCACGGACTCGCCGACCGGGCAGCTGCGCTCCCGCATCCTGCACGGCTGGCTGCTGATCGCGGCGGGCGAGGTCGCGGCGATGCTGCTCGCCGTCGGCGCCGCCTTCCGCCTCACCGGCTGGGTGCTCAAGCCCGTACGCGTCCTGGACGCGGCCACCCACGACATAGCGACCGGCAGGATGAACTCGCGGGTCGCCGCCGCGGGCGGCCCGCCCGAACTCCGCCGGCTGGCCCGCTCGTTCAACGAGATGGCCGACAACGTGGAGGAGGTCCTGGAACAGCAGCGGGCCTTCGTCGCCGACGCCTCGCACCAGTTGCGCAACCCGCTGGCCGCCCTGCTGCTGCGGATCGAGCTCCTGGCGCTCGAACTCCCGGCGGGCAACCCGGAGATCGCCTCGGTGCGTACGGAGGGCAAGCGCCTGGCCCAGGTCCTCGACGACCTGCTGGACCTGGCGCTCGCCGAGCACGCCGCGGCCGACCTGCGGCTCACCGACATCGGAGAGCTGGCGGCGGAGCGCGTCGCGGCCTGGCGTCCGCTCGCCGACGAGAAGGGCGTCCGGCTGACCGGCTGCGAAGCCGCCGTCACCGCCTGGGCCGACCCGGTCGCCCTCTCCAGCGCCCTGGACGCCGTGATCGACAACGCGCTGAAGTTCACACCCGCCGGGGAGGAGGTCACCGTCACCGTCGCCTCCCGGAGCGACACCTCCACCATCGTGGTGACCGACGGGGGGCCCGGCCTCACCGACGACGAGCTGGCGCGCGTCGGCGACCGCTTCTGGCGCAGCGGCCGTCATCAGAACGTGAAGGGGTCGGGCCTGGGCCTGTCGATCTCGCGCGCGCTCCTCTCGGCGGGCGGGGGCTCCATCGCGTACGCCCACCGGGAGCCGCACGGTCTGCGGGTGACGGTCACGCTTCCGCGTACGGAACCGGCCTCCTGACGGGCTGCGGGGCGTCGTTCCGTGTACGGAGCCGGTGGTCCGACGGTCACGCTTGCGCGTACCGAGCCGGCCTCCTGACGGGCCGCGGGTGACACCGGGTCCGGCAGCGGTGCCGCCCGTGCCGGGGAGGCGCCGGGCTCAGGGCTTGGCCGAGCTGTAGTAGCGCCGTGCCCCGTCGTGCAGGGGCAGCGGGTCCGTGTAGATGGCCGTCCGCAGATCGACCAGCTGGGCCGGGTGCACCTCCCCGCCGATCCGGTCCCGGCTCCTGATCACGGTGCTGGTGACGCCCTCCGTCAGCTCCGCGTCCGTCCGGTCGGTCGTCACCAGCAGGTTCGCCACCGCCAGCGTCTCGACCGGCTGTCCCTCCTGGGCCAGCGCGTAGGCGTCGGCGGGCACCACCGCCGAGCGGTAGAACCGGCTGGTCCCGCCCGACTCGTGCACCTTCTCCACCAGGTCGCCCTCCAGCGGCACGAGCCGTACCGGGAAGCGCTCCGAGAGCTTCTGCACCGCGCTGGTGGGCAGACCGCCCGACCAGAAGAAGGCGTCCAGCTGCCCACGCTCCAGCAGTCCCGGCATCGTGTCGATCCCGGCGGACACGGGCCGGATGGCCCCCGTCGCGTCCAGGTCCGCCGCCTTGAGCAGCCGCTCCGCGATCAGCCGGACCCCGGAGCCCTCCTGCCCCACCCCCACGCGCAGCCCGGCCAGGTCGCCAGTCGAGCGGACCCTCGACCCCTTGGGCACGATCAGCTGCACATAGTCGTCGTACAGCCGCGCGCAGCCGCGCAGCCGGTGCGATCCGGGCCTGCTCTCCTTGATGTACTTGGCGACCGCGTCGGCGGTGGCGATCGTGAAATCGACCTCTCCCGAGGCGATCCGCGCCAGGTTCTGCTGGGAGCCCTCGCTGTTGCGCAGGGTCACCGCCACGTCCGGCATATTGCGCCCCAGCGCTTCCTCCAGGAGCTCGCCGTAGCGCTGGTACACCCCCGTCGGCACCCCGGTGCTGAACGTGACCTTCCCGCTCGGCGAGGCGTCGCCGAACGGCATCAGCCACCACAGCAGCAGCCCCGTCGTCAGCAGGGCCGCGACGGACCCCTGGAGGGCACGGCGGCGGGCGACGCGGGACAGGACCGAAAGCATGGCGAGATCCTGCCAGCTCACTCCCCGTAATGGCCAGGCCCTGGCCGGGAAGAGACCCGGGACCCCACTCCTCGGCCGGGAGGCCCCCGGGCACCGCCTACCCTTGTTCCATGACCAGCAGCGACCGGAGCCAGGCAGTGGACACCAATCGAACATACGAGGTGCGCACCTACGGGTGCCAGATGAACGTCCACGACTCGGAGCGGCTCTCCGGCCTGCTGGAGGGCGCCGGCTACGTGCGCGCGCCCGAGGGCTCCGACGGCGACGCCGACGTGGTCGTCTTCAATACCTGCGCGGTCCGCGAGAACGCCGACAACAAGCTGTACGGCAACCTCGGCCGGCTCGCCCCGATGAAGACCAGGCGCCCCGGCATGCAGATCGCCGTCGGCGGCTGCCTGGCCCAGAAGGACCGGGACACCATCGTGACGAAGGCGCCCTGGGTCGACGTCGTCTTCGGTACGCACAACATCGGCAAGCTGCCGGTGCTCCTGGAGCGGGCGCGCATCCAGGAGGAGGCGCAGGTCGAGATCGCCGAGTCGCTGGAGGCGTTCCCCTCCACCCTGCCCACCCGGCGCGAGTCCGCCTACGCCGCGTGGGTCTCCATCTCCGTCGGCTGCAACAACACCTGCACCTTCTGCATCGTCCCCGCGCTGCGGGGGAAGGAGAAGGACCGCCGGCCCGGCGACATCCTCGCGGAGATCGAGGCGCTCGTCGGCGAGGGCGTCTCCGAGATCACCCTGCTCGGCCAGAACGTGAACGCGTACGGCTCCGACATCGGCGACCGCGAGGCGTTCTCCAAGCTGCTGCGGGCCTGCGGGACGATCGAGGGCCTGGAGCGCGTGCGCTTCACCTCCCCGCACCCGCGGGACTTCACGGACGACGTGATCGCGGCCATGGCCGAGACGCCGAACGTGATGCCGCAGCTGCACATGCCGCTGCAGTCCGGCTCCGACACGGTCCTGAAGGCCATGCGCCGCTCGTACCGGCAGGAGCGCTTCCTCGGCATCATCGAGAAGGTCCGTGCCGCGATCCCGCACGCCGCCATCTCCACCGACATCATCGTGGGCTTCCCCGGCGAGACCGAGGAGGACTTCGAGCAGACCATGCACACGGTCCGCGAGGCCCGCTTCGCCAACGCCTTCACCTTCCAGTACTCCAAGCGCCCCGGCACCCCGGCCGCCGAGATGGAGGACCAGATCCCCAAGGCGGTCGTGCAGGCGCGCTACGAGCGGCTGGTCGCCCTCCAGGAGGAGATCTCCTGGGCGGAGAACAAGAAGCAGGTCGGCCGGACCCTCGAGGTCATGGTCGCCGAGGGCGAGGGCCGCAAGGACGGCGCCACCCACCGCCTGTCCGGCCGTGCCCCGGACAACCGCCTGGTGCACTTCACCAAGCCGGACGAGGAGGTGCGCCCCGGTGACGTGGTGACCGTGGAGGTCACCTACGCGGCCCCGCACCACCTGCTGGCCGAGGGCCCGACGACCGGCGTGCGCCGCACCCGCGCGGGCGACGCCTGGGAGAAGCGCAACACGGCGCAGGCGGCCAAGCCCGCCGGCGTCATGCTCGGCCTTCCCCGGATCGGCGCCCCGGACCCGCTCCCTCCGGTCACCGAGGGTTGCTCCGTCGGCTGACGGCGCGAACCACCGTCCCCCCGGGGGCCGCTCCCCGGCCGGTCGCGGGAACCACCGGTTACGCTGCGGATCATGCTTGTCGCCGCGGCTGTCTGCCCCTGCCCCCCGCTCCTCGTCCCCCCTGTCGCCGCCGGTGCCGCGCCCGAGCTGGACGCCGCCCGCACGGCGTGCGCCGACGCCGTCGGAGTGCTCGCCGCGGCCCGGCCCGACCGGCTGGTCGTGGTCGGGCCGTACCCGGGCGACGGCGGGCCCGAGCGGTACCCGGCCGGATCGGTGGGGGACTTCCGGGGCTTCGGCGTGGACGTCCGGGTACGGTTCCCCGGCGACCGCGAGGCCGCTCCGGACGCCTCCGACGTCCCTGACGCCTCCGGCGCCCGCGACGCGCGGCCGCTGCCCGCGTCCCTCGCCGTCGCTGCCTGGCTGCTCGACCGGGCGACCTGGTCCGGTGCCCCGGTCGAGGCCGTCGCCGTGGGGGAGCGGCTCGCCCCCTCGCGCTGCGCGGACACGGGCCGCGAGCTCGTCGGCCGGGGCGGCCGGGTGGCGCTCCTGGTGATGGGCGACGGGAGTGCCTGCCGCACCCTCAAGGCGCCCGGGTACCTCGACGAGCGGGCCGCGCCCTTCGACGCGCGGGTGGGCCGCGCCCTCGGCCGGGCGGACACCGGAGCCCTGGCGGCGCTGGACGAGCACCTGGCCCATGAACTGAAGGTCGCGGGCCGGGCTCCCTGGCAGGTCCTCGCGGGCGCCGCGGAGGGGGCGGGCCTGGCCGGCCGGCTGCTCCACGAGGACGCTCCGTACGGCGTCGGGTACTACGTCGCCACCTGGTCGTAGCCGCGTGGCCCCCTCACCCCGTGACCGTGCGACCGCGTGATGCCGGCGGTCCGGCGGTCCGGTGGTCCTGCGTCCCGGTGGTCCTGCCGTTCGGTGGTCCCGCGGTCCGGCGTTCCGGGCGCGGCCGCGCGAGGACCCGCTGCGCCCCCCGCCCGCCTCGGTGACGGTCCGGTGTGACGGAACTCCGGCACCCCCGGCCCCGCGAACGGCGGACGGCCGCGGAGCGTGTGCTCCGCGGCCGTCCGCCGTGCCGTGATGGCCGAAGTCAGGAGACCGGCGGCGTCGGCGGTGTGCCGCCGTCGTCCTTGTGGGCGATCCGGTCCAGGGCGTGCTTGGCCCTGCCCGTACCTGATTCGATCTTGTCGCTGTACTTGCCCTTGGTCTTCTGGTCGACCAGGCGCGCGGCCTTGTCCAGCCCGTGGTCGATCTTGTCCCCGTGCTGCTGCGCGAGGCCGGAGACCTTGTCCTTGGCCGGGGCGAGCTTGGCCTTCAACGAATCCAGGAGGCCCATGGGGTCACCTTCCCTCGAAGTGTCCGTCGTCGGGTCCTACTTACGGGCGCCTTCGCCGGCCTCGTTGTCCGCCGCCTCCTCGGCGGACTGCTGCTTGGGGATCTCGACGCCCTCGGCGACGGCCGGCTCCGCCTTCTCCGCCGCCTCGGCCGTGTCCGAAGTCTCGGACGCCTCGGCCGCCGACTCCGCCGAGGCGGTGTCCGATGCCTCGGCCGGCGAGGCCGGCGAGGCCGCCGGGTCGAAGTCAGCGGGATCCGCCGTCACCGTGTCGGTCGCCGTCTCCTCGGCCGGGGCCTTGGCAGAGTCCTTACTCTTCCGGCGAAACCAATCCAAAACGCCCATATTTGCTCCATAGGGTACTTGTGAAGGCGAAATTCCGCGTCGGCCGGAGCGTCCCATTGCGTCGCCCGGTGGAGCCGGTCGGTAAACCGGCGGTCGGAACCTCGCAACAGGCAACGAACCCGGGAGCGTGCCGTCACGTAGCTCGTTCGGGTAATGGCCCCGAGGTTTGCGAGACTGGGGCAGTGAGAAGTGCAGCTCCCGCCCCGCGGGTCATCGCCGTTGTCGGGCCCACCGCGGCCGGAAAGTCCGATCTGGGCGTCTTCCTCGCCCAACAGCTCGGCGGTGAAGTCGTCAACGCGGACTCCATGCAGCTCTACCGTGGGATGGATATCGGCACCGCCAAGCTGACGCCCGAGGAACGCGGCGGCGTTCCCCACCACCTCCTCGACATCTGGGACGTCACCGAGGCGGCCAGCGTGGCCGAGTACCAGCGACTGGCCCGCGCGCACATCGACCGGCTGCTCGCCGAGGGTCGCACACCGATCCTGGTCGGCGGTTCGGGGCTGTACGTACGAGGGGCCGTCGACGCCCTCGAATTCCCCGGCACCGACCCCGATGTCCGCGCCCGCCTGGAGGCCGAGCTCGACGAGCGAGGCCCCGGCGCGCTGCACGTCCGGCTCGCCGCCGCCGACCCCGGCGCCGCCCGTGCCATCCTCCCCGGCAACGGCCGCCGCATCGTCCGGGCCCTGGAGGTCATCGAGATCACGGGCAAGCCGTTCACCGCCAACCTTCCCGGGCACGACTCGGTGTACGACACCGTCCAGATCGGCGTCGACGTCGGACGTCCCGAACTGGACGAGCGGATCGCCACGCGGGTGGACCGGATGTGGGACGCCGGCCTCGTCGACGAGGTACGGGTACTGGAGGAGCGCGGCCTGCGCGAAGGGCGTACGGCCGCCCGCGCCCTCGGCTACCAGCAGGTGCTGGCGGCGCTGGCCGGGGAGTGCACCGAGGACGCGGCACGGGCCGAGACGGTGCGCGCCACCAAGCGGTTCGCGCGCCGGCAGGACTCCTGGTTCCGGCGTGACCCGCGCGTGCACTGGCTGAGCGGCGCCGTCGCGGACCGCGCGGAACTCCCGCGACTGGCGCTGACGTTGGTCGAACGAGCGGTTACAGCCTGATCACGTGATGGCATCGGGACGCCCTGCCCGTCATTCCGGCGGTCGGGGGCGTGCCATCATCGAGCATCGATCGACCAGTGGATCCGAGTGGGGAGGGCGCGTGGCGATGGAGGCCGGCCCTCGCGACAGAGAACAGCACGGAGCACCGGACAGCGCACCGGACAGCGCACCGGGCGGCGCACGGGTGCCCGACGCACCCGGGCTGAGCCCGGACGGTCCCGACCTCACCGAGGACGGGACGCCGGACATCGCCCCCGACGAGGTCGAGGTCGAACTGCGCCCGCAGCGCCGGCTGCGCATCTGGCAGCTGGCCCCCATCGTGGGGCTGGCGGCGCTCGGCTCCCTGATGTTCGCCTTCCCGCTGGCCTTCGGCTCGGGCGACGGCGGCGCCGTCCTCGCCATGCTGGGCCTGCTGCTCTGCGGCTGCGCGGCCGGCTGGGGCATGATGGCCGCCCGGCGCGTGGGCTACACCTGGCCGGGACTGCCCGCCCGGGGCTCGGGGGAACGCCCCGACTGGCGCGTGATCGCGCTGTACGTCGTCGGTGTCGGCCTGCTCGTCGCACTGGCCGTGTGGCGCGTCGCCCGCCTCCGCTGAGAATCCGCCCCGCCGCGACCGCACCGCCCCGGTGCCGCTGACGTACTTCGGTTCCGCCGTCCGTGCCGTCCGTGCCGTCCCCGGGGAGTACCGCCCCGGCCCGCCGCCCGGTTCCGGCGGCTGTCGGAGCGGCCCCGTACGATTGATCGCGTGACCACAGCACACACCGCCTTCCTCAAGGGCCACGGCACCGAGAACGACTTCGTGATCGTGCCCGACCCGGACAACGCCATCGACCTGCCCGCCTCCGTGGTGGCGCGGATCTGCGACCGCCGGGCCGGTGTCGGCGGCGACGGACTGCTGCACGTCGTCCGGTCCGCCGCCCACGCCGAGGCGCGGCAGATGGCCGACGAGGCCGAGTGGTTCATGGACTACCGCAACGCCGACGGCTCGGTCGCGGAGATGTGCGGCAACGGCGTCCGGGTCTTCGCCCGCTATCTGGAGCACGCCGGCCACATCACGGCCGGTGACGTCGCCGTCGCCACCCGCTCCGGGGTCAAGCGGGTCCACGTCGCCAAGGACGGCGACGTCACCGTCTCCATGGGCCGTGCCCTGCTCCCCGACGACGGCGTCACCGTGACCGTCGACGGCCGCAGCTGGCCCGCGCGCAACGTGAACATGGGCAATCCGCACGCCGTGGCCTTCGTCGAGGACCTCGACCACGCGGGCGAACTGCGGGTCCCGCCGCCGTTCGCGCCCCAGGCCGTCTACCCGGACGGGGTGAACGTCGAGTTCGTCGTCGACCGCGGGACGCGCCACGTGGCCATGCGCGTGCACGAGCGGGGCGCCGCCGAGACCCGCTCCTGCGGCACCGGCGCCTGCGCGGTCGCCGTCGCGGCCGCCCGCCGGGACGGTGCCGATCCCGCCGAGACCGGCACCCCCGTCACGTACACCGTCGACGTCCTCGGCGGCACCCTGAGGATCACCGAGCACCCCGACGGTGAGATCGAGATGACCGGACCGGCGGTGATCGTGGCCGAGGGACACCTCGACCCCGCCTGGCTCGTCACCACCCGTGCCTGACCTGTCGCTCGAATGGGTGATCCGCTTCACTCTGAGCGAGAGCAGGTCAACGCCACGTGATGGGCTCGGTAGCATCAAGCACCGGCCCCGGCGGGCATGCCTTGTCCGCCCACCGCCGGTCGACGCCGCCGGAGGTGCCCCATGAGCGCAGAGGCCACCAACCCCGCTCCCAGTCGCAGGCGCGGCCGCCCGAGGATCGATCTCCGACGGCTCAGCCGCGCCGCACTGCTCGGTCCCACCACCCGGGACCGGCTGCCGGACGCCATCAGCCATGTCGCCGAGGCGCACCGCGCCCACCACCCGGACGCGGACATGGCCGTCCTGCGCCGGGCCTACGTCCTCGCCGAGTCCTCGCACCGCGGACAGTTCCGCAAGAGCGGGGAGCCGTACATCACCCACCCCCTCGCCGTCACCCTGATCCTCGCCGAACTCGGCGCCGAGACCACGACCTTGACCGCCTCCCTCCTCCACGACACCGTGGAGGACACCGAGGTGACGCTCGATCAGGTCCGCGAGGAGTTCGGCGAGGAGGTCTGCTACCTGGTGGACGGCGTCACCAAGCTGGAGAAGGTCGACTACGGCGCGGCCGCCGAACCCGAGACCTTCCGCAAGATGCTTGTCGCCACCGGCAACGACGTACGCGTCATGTCCATCAAACTCGCCGACCGGCTGCACAACATGCGGACCCTGGGCGTGATGCGCCCCGAGAAACAGGCCCGCATCGCCAAGGTCACCCGCGACGTCCTCATCCCGCTCGCGGAGAGACTCGGCGTGCAGGCGCTCAAGACCGAGCTGGAGGACCTGGTCTTCGCCATCCTCCACCCGGCCGAGTACGAGAACACCCGCGCCCTCATCGCCGAGAACGCCACCGCCGGGGACGCCCTCGCCGCCATCGCCGACGACGCGCGCAACGTGCTCCGCGATTCCGGCATCAACGCCGAAGTCCTCATCCGTCCTCGGCACTTCGTCTCCGTGCACCGGGTGAGGCTCAAGCGCGGCGAGCTGCGCGGCACCGACTTCGGACGTCTGCTCGTCCTGGTCGGCGAGGACGCCGACTGCTACGGCGTCCTCGGTGAACTGCACACCTGTTTCACCCCGGTCATCTCCGAGTTCAAGGACTTCATCGCGGCGCCCAAGTTCAACCTCTACCAGTCGCTCCACACGGCCGTCGCCGCTCCGGACGGGGCGGTCGCCGAAGTCCTCATCCGTACGCACCAGATGCACAAGGTCGCCGAGGCCGGGGTCATCGCCCTGGGCAACCCCTATGCCGCCCCCCTCGACAGCGCCGACCCGGCCGACGGCGCCGACGACGGCGAGCGTGCCGACCCCACCCGCCCCGGCTGGCTGTCCCGGCTGCTGGAGTGGCAGCAGTCCACGCCCGACCCCGACACCTTCTGGACCTCGCTCCACGCCGACCTGGCCCAGGACGGGGAGATCACCGTGTTCCGCGCCGACGGGGGAAGGCTGGGGCTGCCGGCCGGCGCCACCTGCGTGGACGCCGCGTACGAGCAGTACGGCGAAGTGGCGCACGCCTGCATCGGCGCCCGGGTCAACGGCCGGCTGACCTCGCTCGGCACGGTCCTGGGCGACGGCGACACCGTGCAGCTGCTGCTGGCCCAGGACTCCGCGTCCGGGCCCTCGCCCGAGTGGCTCGGCCACGCCCGCACGCCCGCCGCGCGGATCGCCATCAGCGCCTGGCTGGACGCGCACCCCGAGGGCGTGAAGGCGGCCACGACCGCCCCGCGCCCCCCGGCGGTCACCGCCGCCGCGCCCGGCAGCCCCCCCGCCGCGCCCGACCGGCACTCCGGGGCGAACGCGTTCGTCGTCGACCCCCCGCACGCGGGCGTCCGCCCGGCCGGCTGCTGCACTCCGGTGCCGCCCGACGACGTCACCGGATTCGCCGTACGCGGCGGGGCCGTCACCGTCCACCGGGCGGAGTGCGCCGCGGTCCGGCGCATGAAGGCCCTCGGCCGCGCCCCGGTCGCGGTGCGGTGGGGCGAAGCGGCCGGCTGCCGGGTCACCCTCGTCGCCGAATCGTTCGGCCGGCCCAGGCTGCTCGCCGACCTCACCGAGGTCATCGCGACGGCGGGCGCGGCGATCGTCTCGGCCATCGTCGAGCCGCCCAGCGAACAGCGGGTCCGGCACACGTACACCCTCCAGCTCGCCGACGCGGCCGAGCTGCCCGCGCTGATGCGCGCCATGCGCGACGTCGGCGGCGTCTACGACGTCAGCCGCGCCCAGGAGCCGGCGACGCCCGCCTGAGCGGCGACGCGCCTGGTACCGGTCCCCCTGCGGTACCGGTCCTCCCGCCGGTCCGGGGTGGGCGAGCCCCCGGCCGGCCCCGTGGACCCGCCCGGCTCGGTGAACCCGTACGGCCGGCCGGCCCGCAGGTACCCGCCCTCATCGGGACGCTTCCGGCGCCGTTCGGGTGCGCGAGGCGCGCGCCGTCGCTCTTCGCGCCGTATGCGCTGGTAGCGGTTGGTCCATGCCCCTCACCTCTCGACGCCTGCGCGTGGCCCTGCTCGCCGCCGCCTCGGCCGGAATGATCGCAGCGGCCCTGCCCGCGCCCGAACCGCTCGGCATCGGCGACCCGCTCTTCCCCCACCTCGGAAACCCCGGGTACGACGTCCTCTCGTACGACATCGCCCTCACCTACCCCGGGGACAACAAGAAGCCGCTGGACGCGCTCACCAAGATCGACGCGCGGGCCGCACAACGACTGGACCGCGTCAACCTCGACTTCACCCACGGCACCGTCCGCTCGGTCGAGGTCGACGGCCGCGCCGCCGATTTCACGACCGCTGGCGAGGACCTGGTCGTCACCCCCGCCCAGCCGGTCGAGGCGGGTGCCCGGGTGCACATCGCCGTGAGCCACACCAGCGACCCGGGCGGCCCCAAGGACGCCGGCGGCTGGGTCGCCACCGCCGACGGGCTGGCGATGGCCAACCAGGCCGACGCCGGGCACCGGGTCTTCCCCGGCAACGACCACCCCTCCGACAAGGCGTACTTCACCTTCCGGATCACCGCCCCCAGCGACCTGACCGTGGTCGCCAACGGGCGCAGGGTGGCCAGGGCGGTCGCCGGCGGCACGGGCACCTGGCTGTACCGCACCGCCCAGCCCATGGCCACCGAGCTGGCCCAGGTCACCATCGGACGCTCCACCGTGGTCAACCGCACCGGACCGCACGGACTGCCCGTGCGCGACGTCGTGCCGACGGCCGACGTGGAGCGGATGGAGCCCTGGCTGAAGAAGACGCCCGCCCACCTGGAGTGGATGGAGCGGCAGGTGGGCCGGTACCCGTTCGAGACGTACGGGGTGCTCGTCGCCGACGCCGACACCGGCTTCCAGCTGGAGACCCAGACGCTCTCCCTCTTCGAACGTTCGATGTTCACCCGCACCGAGCTGCCGAAGTGGTACGTCGACTCGATCATGGTCCATGAGCTGGCCCACCACTGGTTCGGCAACAGCGTCACCCCGCGCGTCTGGTCGGACCTGTGGCTCAACGAGGGACACGCCACCTGGTACGAGGCGCTGTACGCGGAGGAGACCGCCAAGCAGTCCCTGGAGCAGCGCATGCGTGCCGCCTACGCCTCCTCCGACAGCTGGCGGGCGGCGGGCGGACCGCCCGCCGCCCCCAAGCCCGCGGCGCCCGGCCAGAAGATGAGCCTGTTCCGGCCGGTCGTCTACGACGGCAGCGCACTGGTCCTCTACGCCCTGCGCCAGGAGATCGGCAAGGACGCGTTCCAGAAGCTGGAGCGACGCTGGGTGACCGAGAACGCGCTCGGCACGGCCGGCACGGCCGACTTCGTGGCGCTCGCCTCCGAGGTCGCGGGGCGTGACCTGAGCGCGTTCCTGAAGGCCTGGCTGTACGGGGAGAAGACGCCGGCCATGCCCGGGCACGCCACCTGGCGCAGCAAGGCCCCGACGGCCCCCGAGGTGTCGGCCAAGCGCTGAAAATCCGCGTGACGGGCCGGGCCGCCCGTGCGACCATCAACAGGTCGGCGGCGCTGCCCGGCCCGGAAGGATGCGGGCCCCGTCTCCCGGGAATGATCCGGGGGAGTCACGCGTTGTGACTGATGAATCGGAAAACACTTCCCATCGACGTAAGGATCCAATGACCTCCTCTTCATCCCCTTCCCAGGACGAGCAGAGCTTCGCGGAGAAGACCCGCACCGAGAGCCTTCGGGCCGATGCCCTGATGGAAGAGGACGTCGCCTGGAGCCACGAGATCGACGGAGACCGGGACGGCGACCAGTTCGACCGCTCCGAGCGAGCCGCGCTGCGACGCGTGGCCGGCCTTTCCACCGAGCTCGAGGACGTCACCGAGGTCGAGTACCGGCAGCTGCGCCTGGAGCGCGTGGTGCTGGTCGGCGTATGGACCTCGGGGACGGTGCAGGACGCGGAGAACTCCCTCGCGGAGCTGGCGGCCCTCGCCGAGACGGCGGGCGCCCTGGTCCTCGACGGCGTGATCCAGCGCCGCGACAAGCCGGACCCGGCCACGTACATCGGCTCGGGCAAGGCCAACGAACTGCGTGACATCGTGCTCGAAACCGGGGCCGACACCGTCGTCTGCGACGGTGAGCTCAGCCCCGGCCAGCTGATCCACCTCGAAGACGTCGTCAAGGTGAAGGTGGTCGACAGGACCGCCCTGATCCTCGACATCTTCGCCCAGCACGCCAAGTCCCGGGAGGGCAAGGCGCAGGTCGCGCTGGCGCAGATGCAGTACATGCTGCCGCGCCTGCGAGGCTGGGGTCAGTCGCTGTCCCGGCAGATGGGTGGCGGCGGCGGTGGCGGCATGGCCACCCGTGGTCCCGGTGAGACCAAGATCGAGACGGACCGGCGACGGATCCGCGAGAAGATGGCGAAGATGCGCCGGGAGATCGCGGAGATGAAGACGGGCCGTGACATCAAGCGGCAGGAGCGGCGCCGCAACAAGGTGCCGTCGGTGGCGATCGCCGGATACACCAACGCCGGCAAGTCGTCCCTTCTCAACCGGCTGACAGGTGCGGGCGTCCTCGTGGAGAACGCGCTGTTCGCCACCCTCGACCCGACCGTTCGCCGGGCCGAGACCCCCAGTGGCCGTCTCTACACCCTGGCCGACACCGTCGGTTTCGTACGGCACCTGCCGCACCACCTCGTCGAGGCGTTCCGCTCCACGATGGAGGAGGTCGGCGACTCCGACCTCATCCTGCACGTGGTCGACGGCTCGCACCCGGCGCCCGAGGAGCAGCTGGCCGCCGTGCGTGAGGTGATCCGCGACGTCGGCGCGGTGGACGTGCCGGAGATCGTGGTCGTCAACAAGGCCGACGCGGCCGACCCGCTCGTGCTGCAGCGGCTGCTGCGTGTCGAGCGGCACTCGATCGCGGTGTCCGCCCGGACCGGCATGGGCATCGAGGAGCTGCTCGCGCTGATCGACGCCGAGCTGCCGAGGCCGCGGATCGAGATCGAGGCGCTCGTGCCCTACACCGAGGGCGGGCTCGTCTCGCGCGTGCACGCCGAGGGCGAGGTGCTCTCCGAGGAACACACCCCGGAAGGCACACTGCTCAAGGCGCGGGTGCACGAGGAGCTGGCCGCGTTCCTCTCCCCGTACGTGCCCGCGGCGCACTGACCCGAGCCGTGGCGGCCGTACGCGCCGCGGCAACGCCCGGAGGCCCGCACCCCCGTCGGGGTGCGGGCCTCCGGGCTGTCACACGGGCGTGTCTACCGGCCCGCGAACTTGTCGCTCATCATCGTGTAGATGCTCTGCGCGCCCCGGTCCAGCCGCGGACCCGCCAGCCAGCCCGAGGTGACCGGGCCGATGGAGGTGTTGGACACCAGCGCCAGCTTGCCGTCCGGCTGCTCGCTGAACCAGCCGCCGCCGGAGGAACCACCGGTCATCGTGCAGCCGATCCGCCACATCGCGGGCGTGCCGGAGCTGATCGACAGCCGTCCCGGCCGGTCGACGCACTTGTGCATCAGCGCACCGTCGTAGGGCGGGGCGGCCGGGTAGCCCCAGGCACCCATCGCGGGGATGTCCCCGGCCTCCGGAGCGGCGAAGTCGATGTCGAGGGCGACACCGACCGTCTCCTCCAGGGACTTGGTGCCGTTCTCCGGCTTCACGTGCATCACCGCGTAGTCGTACGGAGCGCCCTCGCCGCCGGTCGGGCCGCCCTGGGAGATCCATTCGTTCGAGGTGGCGACCCAGTCGGCCCAGTACACGCCGTACGGGGCGATCTCCTGAGGCGCGGCGTTCTCCAGCTGCGCCGGGGACTTGCCCAGGTCGTTGTAGGCGGGGACGAAGGCGATGTTGCGGTACCAGCCGCCCGCCCCGCCGGCGTGCACGCAGTGACCGGCGGTCCACACCAGGTTGGACCTGCCCGGGTTCTTCGGGTCCTTCACGACGGTGGCCGAGCAGACCATCGACCCCTGGGGGGAGTCGAAGAAGACCTTGCCGACGGGGGCGGCGTTGAGGTGGTAAGGCTTCTTCTCCGGTTCGGCCCGCACCGGGCGGGGCTCGGGGTCGGTGACGCCCTGGTCGCCGGAGACGGCGCCGGCGGCCATCGTCTTCTGCGGGGACTCGGCGGAGCGCATCCGGTCGGGCTTCCACAGCCCCTCGATCACCGGATTGACGAAGTCCTTGGCCTCACGCAGCCACGTGTCCCTGTCCCAGTTCTTCCACTCGCCGTTCTTCCACTTCTCCGGGTCGACGCCCTGTTCCTTGAGCTTGTCGGCCAGGTCCCCGGGAAGCCCGGCGCTGTTCCCGTCCGCGGCGGAACCGGTGGCGGACGGCTTGTCGAGCCCCTGGTCCCCGGTGGGACCACAGGCGGTGGCCGTCAGCGCGAGGGCCGCGGCCAGGCCGGTGACGGCCAGCAGTGGACGTATGGATCGCATGCGAACGATTCCCCCTGAAGTGCTTCTGACTGTGCGTGCGCGGTAGGGGCGCGCACGCGGACCACCCGGCACGGCCGGTGGTCACGGACTCCATGAATGCCATGAACACGTCATGCAGCGGTGCGGTCTTCCGGGACCACACGCGTGACGAGGCGCCCCCACTCTATGACGGGCGGGCGGGGGTCCGCCGTCCGCCCGGCCCACCTGCACGGACTCTCCACGCGACCGCGAGTCCGAGAGGAAGCACGAGGGCGGTCACGCGGACGGGCGCGATGTGAGCGCGGGGCACGAAGCACGGAAGGGGGCGGGGGTCCGGACGCGTCGTCCCGGCCCACCGCCCCCCCGCCGCGCGGCCCACCGGCCCCGCCCGCCGGCGGGAACCCGCCGATCGGCCGCCGGCGGAACCTACTTGTCGGCGAACTTCTTGCTGACCTCGTCGTAGACGCCCTTGGCCTCCGTGCCCAGCCTCGGTCCGGCGAGCCAGCCGGCCGTCACCGGGCCGATCGAGGTGTTGGACACGAGGGCCGGCTTGCCGTCGCTGCCCTTGGCGACCCAGCCGCCGCCGGACGAACCGCCGGTCATGCTGCAGCCGATACGGTGCATGGTCGGCTGGTCCGCCTCGATGGAGAGACGGCCCGGCTTGTCCGCGCACCGGAACATCTTCTCGCCGTCGTACGGCGGCGCGGCCGGGTAGCCGGTCGCCTCCACGCTGGCGATCCTGGGCGTGGCGGGGGCGTCGAAGTCCACCGGCAGCGCCGAACCGACCGTCTCCTCCAGCGACTTCCCGCTGCCGCCCTTCTCCGGGGTCACATGGATGACCGCGAAGTCGTACGCGGCGCCCTGGCCGCCGGTCGCGCCGCCTTCGGAGATCCACTGCTCCGAGGTCTGTGCCCAGTCGCCCCACCACACGCCGTAGGGAGCGACCTCTTCACGGGTGGCCTGGCCGAGTTCGGCGTTCGACTTGCCGCTGTTGTTGTACGAGGGCACGAACGCGATGTTGCGGTACCAGCCGCCGTCCTTGCCGGCGTGCACGCAGTGCCCCGCCGTCCACACCAGGTTGGACTTGCCGGGGTTCGCCGGGTCCTTGACGACGGTGGCGGAGCAGACCATCGAGCCCTTCGGACCGTCGAACAGGACCTTGCCCGCCTCGGGAACCGCGGAGTGGTACGGGGCCTTCACCGCCTCCGCCTCGACCCGAGCGGGCGTCGGGTCCGTGACGCCCTCGTCACCGGAGATGTCCTCCTCCTCGACCGGCCGGTCGGGCTGCTCCGCCTCCCTCATGCGGTCCGGGTCCCACAGGTCCTCGATGATCGGGTTGACGTAGTCCTTGGCCTCACGCAGCCACTTGTCCTTGTCCCAGTTCTTCCACTCGCCGTTCCTCCACTTGTCCGGATCGATCCCGTGCTCCTTGAGCCGGTCCTTCAGATCGTCCGGGATGGTGATCTTGCCGTCGGAGGACTGGCCGGCGGACGCCGTGGGCCGACCGGCCGCGTTGTCCTCGCTCGGACCGCAGGCGGTCGCCGTCAACGCGAGCGCCGCGGCGATGGAGGCCGCGGCGAGCAGCGGGCGAATGGGTCGCATGTCGTGATCCCCCTGGGACTTCTCGATCAAGTAACTCTGTGTCGGGCACCGTCGGACCGGTACGCCGGACTTCGCGTCCGTGCGCCGGATTGCGCACGTCCGGCGACGGGCGCCGTCATGCCGCCCCCACTATGCCGGTGACGTGGGGGACGGCCTGCGGCAGGGCGGCGGTTCCCCGCGCGCAAGGATCTTCGCCGTGACCGTGATCTCCGGGAGATGCCGTCGTTGGTACGTACCGGGGACACAAGGTCGGCGTCCGGTGCCCCCGCACGGCGGACGAACCGCCCGCCCATGTGCGACGCGACCGTGACAGCGGGGGAGGACCTGATGACGTGGCAGTGACCGTACCGGCCCCGGCGGCACCGGCCGCCGCGCACGCCGGAATCCCGCGCCGGCCGTCCCTCCAGGACGCCGTGGTCCGTTCCCCGGCCGCTCACTCGCCCGCTCCCCGCCCACCGTTGCGGCACGCCCGCGGGCCGGCGGTCGAGGGGCCGGCGGGCGCCGCCGACCGCAGCGCCACTCCGGCGGGGTGCCTCGCCCCCGGGCACGACCGTTCGGTGGTCCTCCGGGTGACCCGACAGGTCGTCGGCCGGCATCGGCTCGCCCTCACCCGAAGGCGCGCCGCAGTGAACTCCGCCCCCACCACCGAAGCAGCCGACGCCGGGCTCCCCCTGAGACATTCCCCGAGGCAGCCCGTACCCCCTGAGACATCGCCCCTCTGAGAGGAGAGCGCCGCGTGCCTCCCCCCATCGACGCCCACGCGTCCTCCGGGCCGGGCCCGGAGGACACCCTGGATCTCGAACTGCCCGACGAGCTCATCGCCTTGTTCGGAGCCGACGAGCCGGTCACGGGGGCCGGCCGGCGGACCGGCGGCGCTCGTGACGACGGTGCCGCCGGCGACGGCCCCCAGGGCACCCGCGAGCCCGCCCTTCGCGAAGCCGCGGGGAACGGTCGCCGTCACGGCCACGGCGATCTGCTGGACTCCCTGGCCGACTGGGGCCCGGTCACCACGCCCGCCGGTGTCCTCCAGCTCGTTCCGGTACGCGTCGAACGCGACCTGGCGCTGATCAGCCGGTGGATGAACGACCCGGCGGTCGCCGCCTTCTGGGATCTCGCCGGTCCCGAAGCCGTCACCGCCGCCCACCTGAACGCCCGGCTCGACGGCGACGGACGCAGCGTGCCGTGCCTGGGAGTGCTCGCGGGCGTCCCCATGAGCTACTTCGAGCTCTACCGCGCCGACCTCGACCCGCTGGCCCGCCACTATCCCGCCCGCCCGCACGACACGGGTGTCCGCATCCTCATCGGCAACGTCGCGGACCGGGGGCGGGGCCTGGGCGGAACCCTGCTGCGAGCCGTCGCCGACCTCGTACTCGACAACCGGCCCCGCTGCGCACGCGTCATCAGCGAACCGGGCCTGCGCAACACGCCGTCCGTCGCGGCCTGCCTGACCGCGGGCTTCCGCTTCACCGCCGAACTCGACCTGCCCGAGGGACGAGCCGCCCTCATGATGCGCGACCGAGCCCTGCGGCTGCTGCTGTGAACGACGTCCGGCCGGGCATGCGCAGCTCCGACCCGCATCGGTTCCACCTTGAGGAGGCCCCGTGCCGACGACTCCCGCCCACCGCGAGCCCGCCCGGCCGCCCGCCCGGCCATCCGTCACGTCCGCGGAGCCGCCCCCCGGGCCCGCGGCGCCGTCCGCCCCGGCGGCCCCCTTCAGCCCGCCGGAGCTGAATCCGCAGGCGTGGGAGAGGGCCTCGGGCCGGCTGCTCGTGAAGATGATCAGCGAGTTCGCCTACGAGGAGATCATCGAGCCGGTCCGCGTCGACGGTCCGGCCGAGGGGCGCGCCGCGTACACCCTGCGGCTCGACGACGGCGCCCCGCTCGCCTTCACCGCCCGCCGGACGGCGTACGGCAGCTGGCGCGTCGCACCCGGCTCGGTGGTCCGCGACGGCCACCCCTTCACCGACCCGCTGGGCTTCCTCGTCCGGGCCCGCCGGCTCCTCGGGCTCGACGGCGCCACCCTCGGCCACCTCGTCCGCGAACTGACCGCCACCCTGGCCGCCGACGCCCGGCTCGACCACGAGGCGCCGAGCGCCGCCCGCCTCGCCGACCTGGACTACGCCGAGCTCGAAGGCCACCAGACCGGCCATCCGTGGATCATCCCCAACAAGGGACGCGTCGGCTTCTCCGCCACCGACGCGGCCCGCTGGTCACCCGAGGCCCGCAGGCCCGCCCGGCTTCCGTGGATCGCGGTCGGCACCGACCTCGCCGCCTATCGCGGCGTCCCCGGCCTCGACACCCCCGAGCAGCTCTACGCGCATGAACTCGACCCCGCCGTGCGCGAGACCTTCTCCGCGGAGCTGCGCGCCCGCGGCCTGGACCCCGCCGGATACCTCTTCCTGCCGGTCCACCCCTGGCAGTGGGACGAGATCGTCCTGCCGCTCCACGCCCCCGCCGTCGCCCGGGGCGCGATCATCCCCCTTCCCGCCGACGGCGACCTGCGGCTGCCGCAGCAGTCCATCCGGACCTTCCTCAACACCAGCCGCCCCGACCGGCACACCGTCAAGCTGCCGCTGTCCGTGCTCAACACCCTGGTCTGGCGAGGGCTGCCGACCGAGCGCACCCTGGCCGCCCCGGCCGTCACCTCCTGGGTCCACGGCCTGCGCGACGCCGACCCCCACCTGCGCGACGAATGGGGCGTCGTCCTCCTCGGCGAGGTCGCCTCCGTCACCGTCGAGCACCCGCTCTACGACCACCTGGCCGAGGTCCCGTACCAGTACCGGGAACTGCTCGGCGCGATCTGGCGCGAACCGCTGCGGCTGCCGCCCGGCGAACGGGCCCGCACCCTCGCGTCCCTCCTGCACACCGACCCCGGCGGCCGGGCGTTCACCGCCGAGCTCGTGGACCGCTCGGGACTGGCCCCCGACGTCTGGCTCCAGCGGCTCTTCGCCGCCCTGCTGCCGCCGCTGCTGCACTTCCTCTACCGCTACGGCACCGTGTTCTCCCCGCACGGCGAGAACGCCATCGTCGTCTACGACGAACAGGACGTCCCCGTAAGGCTCGCGATCAAGGACTTCGTCGACGATGTCAACGTCAGCGCGCGCCCACTGCCCGAGCACGACACGATGCCGCCCGACGTACGGGCCGTCCTGCTCACCGAGGAACCCGGCTTCCTCCCCCAGTTCATCCACTCCGGACTCTTCGTCGGCGTCTTCCGCTACCTCGCCCCGCTCTGCGAGGAACAACTGGGCGTCCCCGAGGAACACTTCTGGTCACTCGTCCGGGCGGAGATCCTGCGGTACCAGGCGCGCTTTCCCGAGCTCAAGGACCGCTTCGGGATGTTCGACCTGCTCACCCCGCGGATCGCCCGGCTCTGCCTCAACCGCAACCGTCTGCACCTGGACGGCTACCGGGACCGGCCCGGGCGCCCGCACGCCGCCGTCCACGGCACGGTCCCCAATCCGCTCGCGTGAGCCGATTGTCGGTGGAGCCCCGTAGGGTGGTTGGGCTATGACGAAGCCATCCCTCCCCGAGCTCCTCCACGCCGCCGTCACCGCCGTCGGCGGCGTGGAACGGCCAGGCCAGACCACCATGGCCGAGGCCGTGGCCGAGGCCATCGACGACGGTTCGCACCTCCTGGTCCAGGCGGGCACCGGCACCGGTAAGTCCCTCGGCTATCTCGTGCCGGCGCTGGCCCACGGAGAGCGGGTCGTGGTGGCCACGGCCACCCTGGCCCTCCAGCGGCAGCTGGTCGAGCGCGACCTGCCGAGGACGGTCGACGCGCTGCACCCGCAGCTGCGCCGCCGGCCGGAGTTCGCGATGCTCAAGGGGCGCTCGAACTACCTGTGCCTCCACCGCCTCCACGAGGGTGTCCCGCAGGACGAGGAGGACGGCCTCTTCGACCAGTTCGAGGCCGCCGCGCCCACCAGCAAGCTGGGCCAGGACCTGCTGCGCATGCGGGACTGGGCCGACGAGACCGAGACGGGGGACCGGGACGACCTGACCCCGGGGGTCTCCGACCGGGCCTGGAGCCAGATCTCCGTCTCGTCCCGTGAGTGCCTGGGCGCCACGAAGTGCGCGTACGGCGCGGAGTGCTTCGCCGAGGCGGCCCGGGAGCGCGCCAAACTCGCCGATGTCGTCGTCACCAACCACGCCCTGCTCGCCATCGACGCGATCGAGGGCGCCCCCGTGCTCCCGGAGCACGAGGTGCTGATCGTGGACGAGGCCCATGAGCTGGTCTCGCGGGTGACCGGCGTCGCGACCGGCGAGCTCACCCCCGGCCAGGTCAACCGGGCCGTGCGCCGGGCGGCCAAGCTGGTCAACGAGAAGGTGGCCGATCAGCTCCAGACGGCGGCCGAGGGTTTCGAGCGGCTGATGGAGCTCGCGCTGCCCGGCCGTCTGGAGGAGATCCCGGAGGACCTGGGGTACGCCCTGATGGCGCTGCGCGATGCCGCCCGCGCGGTGATCTCCGCCATGGGATCCACCCGGGACAAGTCCGTCCAGGACGAGGACGCCGTCCGCAAGCAGGCGCTTGCCGCCGTGGAGACCGTCCACGGCGTGGCGGAGCGCATCGCCAACGGCTCGGAGTACGACGTGGTCTGGTACGAGCGCCACGACCGCTTCGGCGCGTCCCTGAGGGTCGCGCCGCTCTCCGTCTCCGGGCTGCTGCGGGAGAAGCTCTTCGCCGAACGCTCCGTCGTCCTCACCTCGGCGACGCTCAAGCTCGGCGGTGACTTCAACGGGGTCGGCGCCTCACTGGGGCTCGCCCCGGAGGGTACCGGCGGCGATGACGTGCCCAGCTGGAAGGGCATCGACGTCGGCTCGCCGTTCGACTACCCCAAGCAGGGGATCCTCTACGTGGCCAGGCATCTGGCGACCCCGGGGCGCGAGGGCAGCCGCGACGACATGATGGACGAGCTCGGCGAGCTGGTCGAGGCGGCCGGCGGGCGTACGCTCGGCCTGTTCTCCTCCATGCGGGCCGCCCAGGCCGCGGCCGAGGAGCTGCGCGGGCGGCTGGACAAGCCGATTTTGCTCCAGGGCGAGGACACCCTCGGCGAGCTGATCAAGACGTTCGCGGGTGATCCCGAGACATGCCTGTTCGGCACGCTGTCCCTGTGGCAGGGCGTCGATGTGCCGGGACCGAACTGCCAGCTGGTGGTGATGGACCGCATTCCGTTCCCGCGTCCGGACGATCCGCTGATGAGCGCCCGGCAGAAGGCGGTCGAGGAGGCGGGCGGCAACGGCTTCATGGCCGTCGCGGCGACGCACGCCGCTCTGCTGATGGCCCAGGGCGCGGGACGCCTGGTGCGCGCCACGGGGGACCGGGGCGTGGTCGCCGTACTGGACCCCCGTCTGGCGAACGCCCGGTACGGCAGTTATCTGCGGGCTTCACTGCCCGACTTCTGGTACACCACGGACCGTAACCAGGTGCGTCGCTCGCTCGCCGCGATCGACGCGGCGGCGAAGGCGAGCGGCTGACGATCGCGCTGTACGGGCCGGGCGGCCGGGCGCGCCGTGCCGGGTGCCCGGCCCCCGGTACGCGGCCGCTGGGGCGTGCTTCGGGACCGGAAGCACCGGGCGGGGGGCGCCGGGTGCGGGTGAGGGCAGCAGTAGGCCCCGGGACCGGCGCAGTGGGTCCCGGGGCCGGTCGGAGCCGACAGGCGTGCGTCACACCCGTCGCAGTACCGCCACCACCTTGCCGAGGATGGTCGCCTCGTCGCCAGGGATCGGCTGGTAGGCCGCGTTGTGCGGCAGCAGCCAGACGTGGCCGTCCTCCCGCTTGAAGCGCTTGACCGTGGCCTCGCCGTCCAGCATCGCGGCCACGATGTCGCCGTTCTCCGCGACGGGCTGGCGACGCACGGTCACCCAGTCGCCGTCGCAGATGGCGGCCTCGATCATCGAGTCGCCGACGACCTTGAGCACGAACAGTTCCCCGTCACCGACGAGCTGGCGGGGCAGGGGGAAGACGTCCTCGACGGACTCCTCCGCGAGGATGGGGCCACCGGCCGCGATGCGGCCGACCAGGGGGACGTAGGACGCGGCGGGCTTGCCGGTGGTGTCCGTCGGCTGGGTGCTGGGCTGGTCCGAGCCGCGGACCTCGTACGCCCGGGGGCGGTGCGGGTCCCTGCGCAGGAACCCCTTGCGCTCCAGGGCCATCAGCTGATGAGCGACCGACGAGGTGCTGGAGAGGCCCACCGCCTGCCCGATCTCCCGCATCGACGGCGGGTATCCTCGCCGCTGGACGGAGTCACGGATGACCTCGATGACCCGCCGCTGCCGGTCGGTGAGCCCGGAGCTGTCGGCCCGGATGCCTGGAGGTCGTCCGGGCAGCGAGCGCGCGGGCTTGGGGCCCTCCGCGGTCGTGGTTGCTTCATTCATGGCATGCACCGGCTCGAATCGGCCCTGGGAGCGGTCCTGGGCTGTGATGGTGGCACTGTCTGCGGTGGTGGTCACGTCGGCCCCTCTCGAATGTTCTCCCTGGCTGGTCAACGGTAGTTGCTTTCGAAAGGTTGCGCCAAACACACGTTCGAGTGAAAAAACGCAGAATGACTTACGTGTGCGTGTGACTACGTGTATGTGCGACCTCGACGGCCGGTAGCAATTCGGGCTATTACGGTAACCTTCCCCGTCGGAACCCGGTGAGGCGGGGGTGCGGATCCCCAGTCTGTCATCCGGTGGCTCGGGGGTCCGTGGGCCGAGTCCTTCCCGTAGGCTCCTCCCCGGTTCGCGCCGCCCGGACGCCCGCTCGGGAGCGGGCGCGCCGTCGGTGCGCGTCCGCGTGTCGCCGCGCCGGTGGCCCGCTTCGGTTCGCTCGCGCGGTCGCGGGGGCCCGAATGCGGGGCCCGTGAAAAGCCCCCGAAGGGGGCCCGTCCCGCCCTGTGCGGGTGCTGTGCCGGTGCTCTGCGGGGCGGTCCCGAACCGGGCCCGCGGCCTGTCCCGGTGCGCCCGGGGCCCGCTTGGGTCCGGCTTCGTCGCCGCTTCGCCGTGCGACACGCGTTATGGGGGCAATGGGCGGTCAGACCCCAGATCTAGTGGTTGGATTGGCCCAGCCACCCAGAAGTTGTGGTCCTGGTCCGAAGGGGCTCTGGCCATCGCATATGCTTGGGGCTGCTTCGGAGGGCCTCGCCGGCCCTGGTGAGGCTATTCAGTCGTGCCGTGTAAGGAGGGTTGGGATCATGCACTGCCCCTTCTGCAGGCACCCCGACAGCCGTGTCGTCGACAGTCGTACGACCGATGACGGCACGTCGATCCGTCGGCGCCGCCAGTGCCCCGACTGCTCCCGCCGTTTCACCACGGTGGAGACCTGTTCCCTGATGGTCGTGAAGCGGAGCGGTGTGACCGAGCCCTTCAGTCGCACCAAGGTCATCAACGGCGTGCGCAAGGCATGCCAGGGGCGGCCCGTCACCGAGGACGCCCTGGCGCAGCTCGGTCAGCGGGTCGAGGAGGCCGTGCGTGCCACGGGCAGTGCGGAACTGACCACCCACGATGTCGGCCTGGCCATACTGGGCCCGCTGCAGGAGCTCGACCTCGTCGCGTACCTGCGCTTCGCGTCCGTGTACCGGGCGTTCGACTCACTCGAAGACTTCGAGGCCGCCATCGCGCAGCTGCGCGAGCAGCGGCCTCCCGCTCAGCAGCGCGGGCCCGCTGCGACCCCCGAGGTCCCGGTGCCCGCGGGTGCCGCCGACTGATCGACCGGTCCGGCGATCGGCCGCGTGGCCGCATTTGACCTGTCATGGGGGCCATGAGTGGTGCCCATGACAAAAGACAGAAGACCGTGCCTTGGGAAGATCTGGGCACTTCAGGGTGTTTTTGCCCGTATATGGGAGGCGGCATGACAGAGACGACGAGCGGCTCAGCACGAGGGTCCCGCGCCAAGGGGTCCAAGGCGGCAGCTGCTGCCCCGCAGGGTCTGCGCATCGAGCGCATCCACACGACGCCCGGCGTGCACCCGTACGACGAGGTGGTCTGGGAGCGCCGTGACGTCGTCATGACCAACTGGCGCGACGGCTCGATCAACTTTGAGCAGCGTGGCGTCGAGTTCCCCGACTTCTGGTCGGTGAACGCGGTCAACATCGTCACCAGCAAGTACTTCCGGGGCGCCGTGGGCACCCCGCAGCGCGAGACCGGCCTCAAGCAGTTGATCGACCGGATCGTGAAGACGTACCGCAAGGCCGGTGAGGACTACAACTACTTCTCCTCGCCCGCCGACGCGGAGATCTTCGAGCACGAACTGGCGTACGCCCTCCTCCACCAGATCTTCAGCTTCAACTCCCCGGTCTGGTTCAACGTCGGCACGCCGCAGCCCCAGCAGGTCTCCGCCTGCTTCATCCTGGCCGTCGACGACTCCATGGAGTCGATCCTCGACTGGTACAAGGAAGAGGGCATGATCTTCAAGGGCGGCTCCGGCGCCGGCCTGAACCTCTCCCGTATCCGCTCCTCCAAGGAGCTCCTCTCCTCCGGCGGCAACGCCTCCGGCCCGGTCTCCTTCATGCGTGGCGCCGACGCCTCCGCAGGAACGATCAAGTCCGGTGGCGCCACCCGCCGCGCGGCCAAGATGGTCATCCTCGACGTCGACCACCCCGACATCGAGGACTTCATCGAGACCAAGGTCAAGGAGGAGGAGAAGATCCGCGCCCTGCGCGACGCGGGCTTCGACATGGACCTGGGCGGCGACGACATCACGTCCGTCCAGTACCAGAACGCGAACAACTCGGTCCGGGTGAACGACGAGTTCATGAAGGCCGTGGAGTCCGGCGGCAAGTTCGGTCTGCGGGCCCGGATGACCGGTGAGGTCATCGAGGAGGTCGAGGCCAAGTCGCTGTTCCGCAAGATGGCGGAGGCCGCCTGGGCCTGTGCCGACCCGGGCATCCAGTACGACGACACGATCAACCGCTGGCACACCTGCCCCGAGTCCGGCCGGATCAACGGCTCGAACCCGTGCAGCGAGTACATGCACCTGGACAACACCTCGTGCAACCTCGCCTCGCTGAACCTGATGAAGTTCCTCAAGGACGACGGCAAGGGCAACCAGTCCTTCGACGCCGAGCGCTTCTCCAAGGTCGTCGAGCTCGTCATCACCGCGATGGACATCTCCATCTGCTTCGCGGACTTCCCGACCCAGAAGATCGGCGAGAACACCCGCGCCTTCCGTCAGCTGGGCATCGGCTACGCCAACCTCGGCGCCCTGCTCATGGCGACCGGCCACGCCTACGACTCCGACGGCGGCCGCGCGCTGGCCGGCGCCATCACCTCGCTGATGACGGGTACGTCGTACAAGCGCTCGGCCGAGCTGGCCGCCGTCGTCGGCCCGTACGACGGTTACGCCCGCAACGCCGAGCCGCACAAGCGCGTCATGAAGCAGCACGCCGACGCCAACGCCGTGGCCGTCCACATGGACGACCTCGACTCGCCGATCTGGGCCGCCGCCACGGAGGCCTGGCAGGACGTCATCCGCCTCGGCGAGAAGAACGGCTTCCGCAACGCCCAGGCGTCGGTCATCGCGCCGACCGGCACCATCGGTCTCGCGATGTCCTGCGACACCACCGGCCTCGAGCCCGACCTCGCCCTGGTCAAGTTCAAGAAGCTGGTCGGCGGCGGCTCGATGCAGATCGTCAACGGCACCGTCCCGCAGGCCCTGCGCCGCCTGGGCTACCAGGAGGAGCAGGTCGAGGCGATCGTCGCCCACATCGCCGAGCACGGCAATGTGATCGACGCCCCCGGCCTGAAGACCGAGCACTACGAGGTCTTCGACTGCGCGATGGGCGAGCGTTCCATCTCCGCGATGGGTCACGTCCGCATGATGGCGGCCATCCAGCCGTGGATCTCCGGCGCGCTCTCCAAGACGGTGAACCTCCCCGAGACCGCCACGGTCGAGGACGTCGAGGAGGTCTACTTCGAGGCGTGGAAGATGGGCGTCAAGGCGCTCGCGATCTACCGCGACAACTGCAAGGTCGGCCAGCCGCTCTCCGCCAAGAAGAAGGAGGCGGAGAAGGCCGAGGTCACCGCGAAGGCCGAGGAGACCATCCGCACGGCGGTCGAGAAGGTCGTCGAGTACCGCCCGGTCCGCAAGCGCCTCCCGAAGGGCCGCCCGGGGATCACCACCTCCTTCACGGTCGGTGGCGCCGAGGGGTACATGACCGCCAACTCCTACCCGGACGACGGTCTCGGCGAGGTCTTCCTGAAGATGTCCAAGCAGGGGTCGACGCTCGCGGGCATGATGGACGCCTTCTCCATCGCCGTCTCGGTCGGTCTGCAGTACGGCGTCCCGCTGGAGACGTACGTCTCGAAGTTCACGAACATGCGCTTCGAGCCGGCCGGCATGACGGACGACCCGGACGTACGGATGGCGCAGTCGATCGTCGACTACATCTTCCGCCGCCTGGCGCTGGACTTCCTGCCCTTCGAGACCCGTTCGGCGCTCGGCATCCACTCGGCCGAGGAGCGTCAGCGCCACCTGGAGACCGGCTCGTACGAGCAGGCCATCGAGGACGACGAGATCGACGTCGAGGCCCTGGCCCAGTCCGCGCCGCGCCAGCAGGAGGTGCAGGCCGTCGCCGCCGCCCCGGCAGCGGAGGCCCCGGCCCCGAAGCAGGCCCACACCTCGGCGGAGCTCGTCGAGATGCAGCTGGGCATCAGCGCGGACGCGCCGCTGTGCTTCTCCTGCGGTACGAAGATGCAGCGGGCCGGTTCCTGCTACATCTGCGAGGGCTGCGGCTCGACCAGCGGTTGCAGCTGAGTCCGGGCGTGACAGCCTCGTCCGCCCGGCGATCGCCGAGCTGACGGGCAGTCCCTGACGAAAGGGGCGCCGGCCTTGTGCCGGCGCCCCTTTCGCGTCGCTGTCAGCCGGCCGGAGGGCTTCGCGGGCCGGTCGCGCGCCGGTCAGGCGGCCGGGGCGCCCATCACGGTGGCGAACGCCTGGGGATCCGCGTCGAAGCCCCGGACCGCGCGCCGGCACTCCCACCCGCCCAGTCCGTCACGGGTGAACTCCACGATCGTCGCGGCGGTCGAGTCGCGCAGACCGGCGAAGTCGTGGCTCTGCAGGTCCGTGTAGCCCTCCCGCACCAGGACACTGGCGTTGGAGATCTCGCCGAACGTCCGCCGACCGGAGCTCTGTTGTATGGCCACGCCCACGACCACGCGTCCGTACGCCGGGGAGAGCCGGTTCAGCTCCAGCGTCATCGCCTCGTCGACACCGAAGCCCAGGCCGCTGCGGCTGTCCCTGCTGAGGGTGATGGTGCCGTCGGGCGAACGGCTCCCGAAGTGCACCAGGTAGACCGGAGCGCCGTGGGGGTCGTCCGCCGGGTACACCGCGGCGATGATGTCGAGGTCGTGATCGGGGACGCCCGCGGGGCTCGGGTCCCACTTGAGCGACACCTCGACCTTTCCGACCCCCTTGTTGAGACTGCTCACCGAATTCCCCTCTCTCGTGCGGATCACCCGTACGGTTCTCCCCGTACGAACCCCGTGTGCGAACCCCGGTACGGGAAGGCAACTTCCCCCGGTGCCAAGCTCTTTGCCCATGGTGTCACGCGGCCACCACGGACAGTCCGGTGTTTGCGGTTCACCCACGTCGATCGGGGCGCGGTGCGCCAGGAGAGTGACCCGGGCCACGTCCGGCGCCGTACGATGGCGCGGTGCTGGTCAAGTGGATTCGCTGCACCGTGGTGGACCGTCGGGGATTCGAGCGGGGGCAGCGGAAGTGGGCGGGGCTACCGGGTGAGCCGGGATTCCGGGGACAGGGCGGCGGATGGAGCCGAACCCGGCCCGGTGTCGCGCATGTCTTCGCGTTCTGGGAGAGCCGGACGTTCTACGACTCGTTCATGGCGCGGTCGCACGACAGGCTGGCCGCCTCGCAGACGGGTACGTACAAGGACATACAGGTCAAGCTCTTCGACTATCGCTTCGATGTGAAGACGGGCTTCGAGCCGCGTTTCACGGACGCCGACGTCGTGCGCGTGGCACACAGCAGGGTCCACGAGGAGCGGGCCGAGCACTTCGCGCTCATGCAGGAGAAGGTGTGGAACCCCGCCATGGCGGGATCGCCCGGGATGCTCCGGGGGGTGTTCGGCGAGGCGCCGGGGAACGAGTTCCTGGTGCTGTCCATGTGGCGGTCGGCCGCCGAGCACGGCAAGTACCGGACGGAGCGTGTGGAGCGGCTCGCGCTCCGTGCGCAGACCGAGGCGGACGTGGCCGCGCTGACGGGTGACGTCGTGGACCTGGAGCCGGCCTGGACGGTGTGATCCGCCGCTCGCGGGTCACGGAGGGCGGTCCCCACGGGGGCGTGCCCCGGATGCGGGCCGGAGTGCCGCCCGGCGGACGCACCACCCGGATGGCGGCCGGACGCCCGGTCCGGACGCGCCCGGCCGGGGCGGGCGAGCCCGGCGGGAACCGGGCGAATGACCTTAGGGTCGTGTCATGGCTCGTCCCCGGCGCATCGTCCTGGTCCGGCACGGAGAGTCGGAGGGCAATGCCGACGACACCGTGTACGAACGTGAGCCCGACCATGCGCTGAGGCTCACGCCGTCGGGGCGCCGGCAGGCCGAGGAGACGGGCGCGGGCCTGCGCGAACTGTTCGGGGACGAGCGGATCAGCGCCTACATCTCGCCGTACCGCCGCACGCACGAGACCTTCCAGGCGTTCCGGCTGGATCCGGCGCAGGTGCGGGTCAGGGAGGAGCCGCGCCTGCGCGAGCAGGACTGGGGAAACTGGCAGGACCGCGACGACGTCCGGCGGCAACGGGCGTACCGCGACGCGTACGGCCACTTCTTCTACCGGTTCGCGCAGGGCGAGTCCGGCGCCGACGTCTACGACCGGGTGGGCGCGTTCCTGGAGAGCCTCCACCGGAGCTTCGAGTCCCCCGACCATCCGCCGAACGTCCTGCTGGTCACGCACGGACTGACCATGCGGCTTTTCTGCATGCGCTGGTTCCACTGGACGGTCGCCGACTTCGAGTCGCTCTCGAACCCGCGCAACGGTGAGACCCGGATCCTCCGGCTCGGCGAGAACGGCCGGTACGCGCTGGACCAGCCATTCGAGCGCTGGCGAACCCCGGAACCGTACGGCTTCACCGGATAGAGTGGCTGTGCGATGACCGCTGACTTCTCTCTCGACCGGCGCTTCGAACGCGCCCTGGCCAGCCTGCGCGGACTCTCCGTGGGAGACGCCCTGGGCTCCCAGTTCTTCGTCCCCGCCAACTATCCCCTGCTGAAACGGCGCGAGCTGCCGCCCGCACCGTGGCAATGGACCGACGACACCGAGATGGCCTGCTCCGTCGTGGCCGTGCTCGCCGGACACGGCCGTATCGACCAGGACGCGCTCGCCCGCTCCTTCGCCGAGCACCACGACTTCGACCGCGGCTACGGCCCGGCCGTCAACCGCATGCTGCGGCTGGTCAGGGAGGGCGGTGACTGGCGGGAGCTGTCCGCCGCCCTCTTCAACGGCCAGGGCTCCTGGGGCAACGGCGCGGCGATGCGCATCGCCCCGCTCGGCGCCTGGTACGCCGACGACCCGGAACAGGCCACCCACCAGGCCGAGATCTCCTCCTACACCACGCACCAGCACCGGGAAGCCGTGGTGGGCTGCATGGCGGTCGCCGCGGCGGCGGCGCTCGCCGCCCGTCCCGAGGGGCCGCCCTCGCCGGAGGAGCTCCTCGACGGCGTCGTCGCGCTGGTGCCCCGCAGCGCGGTGGGGGCCGGACTGCGGCGGGCCCGGGACATGCTCGACTACGGCGACGCGGGGACGGTCGCCGCGGTACTGGGCAGTGGGCGGCGCACCACCGCGCACGACACGGTGCCGTTCGCGCTGTGGTCGGCCGCCCGTGCCCTGGGCGACTTCGAGCGGGCGTTCTGGACCACGGCGCAGGTGGGTGGTGACGTGGATACGACCTGTGCCATCGCCGGAGGCGTGGTGGCGGCCGCGGAGGGCGGGGCGCCGCCCGCCCCGTGGCTGGAGCGGACCGAAGAGCTGCCCGCCTGGCTGCGGCGCGCCCCCGCCCGCTGAGGCGGTGGCGAGGACGCCGGAAGGGCTCGGCAGGCACCGTGCGGGTCGGGTGCGGCGCGGCGTGTACGCCGGCCCGGCCTCGTCCCTCACCCGGCCCGTCCTGACCGGGCCGGGCCGACCGGACTCGCGCCGGCCGGCCTGTGCGGTCGGCCGGGTCTCCAGGCCCGTGCGCCCCGTCCGGCCAGTGTGGCGTGTCCGGCCCGGGTGACATGTCCGGCCCGTGCGGCGGGCAGGCCCGTGCGCCCCGTCCGGCCCGTGCGGCGGGCAGGTCCTACTGGGCCCGGAAGTCCCGCGGTCGTTCCCGGGACGCCTCTGCCAGGGCCTTGGTGACCTCCGCGATGCCCGCCCGCAGCCCGTAGACCGGCGTGCCCGGCTGCTGACGCCAGGACTCGTCGATGCCGCCCGCGTCGACCGTGTCGAAGCCGAGCTGGTCGATCAGTTCCCGTACGGTCTTCTTCGCCACCTCGTCGTCGCCGGCCACCGGTACGGCGATCCGCTCCGGGTCGCCCTGCGGGCGCGGCTTGTCCAGCAGGTCCTGCGCGCCCGTGCCGTTGAACGCCTTGATCACCGGGTGGCCGATCCGCTGCTCGGTCCAGCGGCTCTCGGTGGTCCCCTGCTCGATGGGATCGATCCTTCCGTCGCGCTGGGGGTAGTAGTTGCCGGTGTCGATGACGGCCACGTCCCGCGCGGCCTCGTCGAACAGGCCGGACGGCAGGTCGGGCACCGCCTTGAGCGGAACGGTGACGACCACGACCTCGGCGCCGCGTGCCGCCTCCGCGGCGGTCACCGCCGTGGCGCCGGTCTCCTCGACCAGTGCGGCCAAGGTCCCCGGCCCGCGCGAATTGGCCACGGCCACGTCGTGCCCGAGAGCGGTGAGCCGACGGGTCAGATTGCCGCCGATGTTGCCCGCGCCGATGATGCCGATCTTCATGGGGTACCTCCCGGAGATGGGTGACCAGGTGTCGTGCCAGGCCCCAACCTCCCCGTCGGCGCGCCTATTCCGGGCCGGCGGCACCGGAGTGGTATTCCCTCCGGCGTATTGGATTTCCTATGCCGGCCACAGGGTGTCCTATTGGATCCCTATCTCCGGGCGGGCCTACCGTCGGGGACACCGCCGTACTGGCCATCTGGACACGGACCCGCCGGAACGGCCGGTCGAACCATCCGCTCCGGGCCCCCCCGCCCATGCAACCCCACGGAGATACACACCATGTCGAAGATCCTCTTTGTGATGACCGGCGCCGGGCACTGGACGCTGGCGGACGGCAGCAAGCACCCCACCGGCTTCTGGGCGGAGGAGGCGGTGGCCCCGTACGAGGCGTTCAAGGAGGCGGGCCACGAGGTCGTGGTGGCCACCCCTGGCGGTGTTGTGCCGACGGTGGACCGTTCGAGCCTGGCCCCCGAGGTCAACGGTGGCCAGGAGAACGCCGATCGGGTGGCGGAAGCCCTCGCCTCGATCACCGAGTTCCGGTCGCCGCTGAAGCTGGAGGAGGTGCGCCTGGACGCCTACGACGCCGTCTTCTACCCCGGCGGCCACGGCCCGATGGAGGACCTGGCGGTCGACGTCGATTCCGGCAGGCTGCTCAACGACGCCCTGGCGTCGGGCAAGCCCCTCGCCGTGGTCTGCCACGGCCCGGCCGCCCTGCTGGCCACAACGGACGCCGACGGCACCTCGCCCTTCGCGGGCTACCGGCTGACCGGCTTCACCAACGCCGAGGAGGCCCAGGCCGGCTTCGGCGACAAGGCGAAGTGGCTGCTCCAGGACCGGCTCGTGGAGCTCGGAGCGGACTTCCAGGAAGGTGAGCCGTGGGCCCCGAAGGTGGTGGTGGACCGCAACCTGATCACCGGGCAGAACCCCGCGTCCTCCGCTCCGCTGGCGGCCGAGGTCCTCAAGAAGCTGGGCTGACGCCACGGTGGGCGCCGACCGTCCGGCACGGTCCTGAACGCGCCGTGCCCGCACGGGCCGGCACGGCGCGCGGCGTGCCACGAGGGACGCCATCGCCGCCCCGACGGGCGTGTCACGCTCGGCGGCCCCCGTAGGCCCACGGTCGGGACGGTGCGTTTCGTCGGCTCGGCGAGCGCCCGCGCGGTCGGCGCGAGAACGGCGCGGCCGGTTCCGCGGCCGACGTCTCGCGCCGCATGAGCCCCAGGCGTCCCGGCCGTGAAACCGGATCCGCTTCGCGGGCCGGCCGGGCGTGCGCCGCGTACCGCCGACCCCCGACGGGAGAACGCGTGTACGGCGTCGGCCATGGCGGTCTTCGGCTCCGGCCGTCGAGCGCGCCATCGCCGCGCCACGGCCCCCGACCGGCAGGACCGTACGTCCGCCATGGCGAGCCCGTGCACCCCTCCGCGCACAAAGCGGCGTCGGCCGGGCCGTTCGACCCTTCGCCAGTGCGCGCACGGTACGCAGACGCCCCCGCCGCGCCCGACGCCCCCGCCCTCGATGCGCCCGAGGCCCCCGCTTCCGTACCGCCGCCGCCCTGGGCCGGCGCCCCGTACACGGCTTCCGTATCCCGCATCCCGCATCGCGCAGTAGGCGTCGCCGTCGGCGCAGTCCGCGCAGTCCGCGCAGGCGGCGTCGGCGCCGGGCGTCCCGGTGCCACGGGCCGGTTCCCGCCGTCGGCGCACGGCGATCGATGTGATCCCGGCCATGGTGATGTGCCGCTCCGCCGTATACGCAAGTGAACGTAAGCGGCGTCCACATCGCCGAAATGATCGCTCATGCAAGGGCTGTACGCCGGGTACGGGGGCCGCCCGGCGACGGACCGGACGCGGCCACCGCAACGCGGACCGTAATCCGGGTATCGCAGGCGGGTCCGGGCGGCGTAACCTATCTGGCGCCATGCCGTACGAACCACCCACCCACACCGTCGAGCGCTCGATCAGAGCGACAACCGGCGCCAAGATCGTCGCCGGTGTCGATGAGGTCGGACGCGGAGCGTGGGCCGGGCCGGTCACGGTCTGCGCCGCTGTCACCGGTCTGCGCCGGCCCCCCGCCGGTCTCACCGATTCCAAGCTCATCAGCCCCAAGCGCCGTACCGAACTGTCCGGGGAGCTGATCAAGTGGGTCACCTCGCACGCCCTCGGGCATGCCTCGCCGGAAGAGATCGACGAGCTCGGAATGACGGCCGCCCTGCGGCTCGCCGCCGGGCGCGCCCTGGACGCTCTGCCGGTGCGACCCGACGCGGTGATCCTGGACGGCAAGCACGACTACCTCGGGCCGCCCTGGCGGGTGCGCACGGTGATCAAAGGCGATCAGTCGTGCATCGCCGTGGCGGCCGCCTCGGTGATCGCCAAGGTGGCCCGCGACGCGATGATGGCAGAACTCGAAGCGGAGTCGGCGCAGTACGCCGCTTTCGGGTTCGGGGCCAACGCCGGCTATCCGTCGCCGGTGCACCAGGCGGCGCTGCGGGAGTGGGGGCCCACGCCCTACCACCGGTTGTCCTGGTCCTATCTGGACGCGCTGCCCCAGTGGCGGCACCTCAGGAAGTTCCGCGTCTCCGCGGAGGCGGCCGCACTGGAAAGCGGGGGCCAGCTCGGCTTCGATTTCTGAACTCACCGGCCAAGCCCGGCTGAACAGCTCGGTCGCACGTATGCGCCACCCGCCGGTGTGTCTCGCACCGGCGTTTGATAGACATCCTTTTATGCCTCTCATCCCCGAGGAGCCTCAGATTCACGAGAGTGCCCAGGGTCCCCGCGCAACTCCGGCCACCGGCCGCCCCGCGCCGACCCCCCGTCCCGTACCCGGTCCGCGTACCGCGGCCACGCCGCGCCCCGGCCGCCCGGGCCCCGGCCCGGCCCGGCCCACGCCTCCGGCGCAGCGCCCGCACACCGGTGCTGCGCAGTCCCCGTCGCCCCGGCAGGAGAATCGTTCCGTGCCGTCGGCGCAACCGCAGATCCAGCTGATCCCCGCTTCGGCGGACGGCGCGCTCGACGCCGCCGAGGAAGCGGTCGACCTGCTGCTCGAGACCGGCCGCGCCCCGGGCGACGTCCTGGTGCTCACGACCGGTGAGCAGCACCCCTGGACGACCCACGAGCAGTCCTTCGGCGACGCGGCCTACTGGGCGCAGCACGACGCCCGTGACGACGTCTTCTTCGCCGACGCGGCCGCCGTGGAACGCGCGTCCGTCCGGCCCGTGGTGGTCGTCGCCCTCAACGGCGGCGACGATGACGTGCCTGCCCGTGTGCTGCCCCTGGCCCTGGCCCGGGCCGGTGCGCTGCTGATCGTCTGCGGCGACCCGCAGCGGATCAACGCGGCGCTGGGCGCGGGCGTCTGAGTCGTGGACAGCTGCTGACGACGTAAGGCGCTTCCGGCGCTGCGCCCCTTGACGGGGTGTCAGCGCCGGGTGCGTCGCGCCGGATCAGCCGCGGTACGCCGTCCGCGACGCGGGCCCTGCGTCCTGACCGGCGCGCCGTCGGAGCCGCACCCTCGCGACCTGACCGGCGCACCGCACCCCCGTGGCCCGACCGGCGTGTCCCCGCGCCGCCCCGATCAGTGCGTTCCGCCGTGCGGACCGGCGCCTCCCCGGACCCGCGTCTCCTTGGACCGGTGCCTCCTTGGACCCGCGTCTCCCGGGCCTGCGGCCGGGGCGTCGCCGCGCGTTGGGCCGGTGCGCTGTCAACGGGCCGCCGTGCGCCGCAGAGGCTCGCCGGCCCCGCTCGCCGTGCGCGGAGCGGGCACCCCTTCGTGTGCCACGGTGTCGGCGAGGTCACCGGGCTGCGATCCGGAGTGGGGGCTTCGGCCGCCCCGTCCCTCGCCCAGGACCTGCCAACCGCCGCGGGTCAGCGTGATGTACGCCCCGCAGCGCAGGCCGTGCAGGGTGCAGGCGTCCCGCAGCCCCCACATCCACGCCCCGTCCTCCTCGGTCCATCTCTCGTCGCCGTCCCGGCAGTAGAGCAGGACCGCGGTACGCACCGGGGTGCGGCGACGCAGGTCGTGCGGGATCACCCGCCGCAGATGCGAGAGCAGGGCGTTGCGGAACTCCCAGCCGTCGGCGGGCACCGGGCGGCGGACGAACGAGGCGCTGGCGGCGAGCCGTTCCTCGTGGTCGAGGACGGCCACGACAGCGGTTGTCGGTGTGGGCCTGTGACGTACGTGCAGACCGCTGACCACCTCACGTGGATTGCGCAGCAGCGGAATCCCCGCCGCGGTCCACTCCGAGGGTTCGAGCATCCTGGCGAGACGGCTGGCGGAATTGGCCGGCGCGGTGATCGAGGTGGCTGCGGACGGAGCGAATCCGAAGGTCACGGTTCTCCCTTCGCATACGCGCCCACAGTGCGGGCAGGGTTGAGTGGGGCGCACCGAGGCACAGCCCTTCCGGACCGCGACGGGCCGCGCAGGGGGCGGCTTCCAATTCTTGCGGGCGTAATGGTCAGGCGGCAACGAGCAATTGAGGGCGCTGCCTGGAATGAGTTGGTATGGCACTCATATCCTGCCCATCCGAGGCCGTCGTGATGCCTTTTCCCGCCCGCTTGAACAGCGAGGACCAGCGGAAACACCTCCTCCGCTCCTGGCAGGCGCGGCAACCGCGCCGCCACCGCACGTGTCGCGCCGCTGGCCGGGAAAGCCCTCGGCGGGCCGGTCCGGACCCTCCGCGAAGGCCGGATCCCGGGCGGTCCGGGGCGGCGTCGAAGGCGATCGGCACAGCCCGCCGGCGCGCGATGCCGCTGCCGTGTCGCCCGCTGACGCACGGTCGGCAGACACGGGCAGGGGGAGTTGCGGTGATGCCTCGGCGAGGGCCTGTACGCCGGCTCCCCGAGCCGGCCGGGAGACCCGCCCGGCGGCCTTGGCGGGGGAGCGGTCCGGCAGGGGCCCGCTGCCAGGAAGGGCACTGCCGCGCGGGCCGTCCGGGCCGTCAGGGCACACCTCCCGGAGTCGCACGACACGGCTGACCCGTACCGGTCCGGTCGCCCCCGCGCCCGGCGCGCGCCCCGAGCGGGGGAAGCGGCCCGCCGTCGGGGCGGCCGGGGTCACCGGGGCGGCGCGCGGGGTGCGAGGGGCGGGGTCCGGGCGGGCGGACCGTTCGCGAGCCGCCGGTCACGCTGGGTGAGGTGGCCCTTTGTCAGTGCCATCGGGTTGCATGGGGGCATGGACAAACTGGAACTGCGCGCTGAAGCCGATGCCATCCTCGCCGAGCTCGTCGGTGCACCGGGGGGTTCGGCTCGGCTGCGGGAGGACCAGTGGCAGGCGGTGGCGGCTCTGGTGGAGGAGCGCCGACGCGCCCTGGTGGTGCAGCGCACGGGCTGGGGCAAGTCGGCGGTGTACTTCGTCGCCACCGCCCTGCTGCGCCGGCGCGGCTCCGGCCCGACGGTGATCGTCTCGCCGCTGCTGGCGTTGATGCGCAACCAGGTCGAGTCGGCGGCGCGGGCGGGCATCCGGGCGCGCACCATCAACTCCGCCAACCCGGAGGAGTGGGATGCCATCTACGAGGAGGTCGAGCGGGGTGAGACCGACGTTCTCCTCGTCAGCCCGGAACGCCTCAATTCCGTGGACTTCCGCGATCAGGTGCTGCCCAAGCTCGCGGCCACCACCGGTCTGCTGGTGGTCGACGAGGCGCACTGCATCTCCGACTGGGGTCATGACTTCCGCCCCGACTACCGGCGGCTGAGGGCGATGCTGGCGGAGCTCTCCCCCGGCGTTCCGGTACTGGCCACCACGGCGACCGCCAACGCGCGGGTCACCGCGGACGTGGCCGAGCAGCTGGGCACCGGCGCCGGTGAGGCACTGGTGCTGCGCGGCCCGCTGGAGAGGGAAAGCCTGCGGCTGGGCGTCGTCCGGCTGCCGGACGCCGCTCATCGCCTGGCCTGGCTCGCCGAGCACCTGGACGAGCTGCCGGGTTCCGGGATCGTCTACGCCCTCACGGTCGCGGCCGCCGAGGAGGCCACCGCCTTCCTGAGGCAGCGCGGCTTCACGGTGGCCTCCTACACGGGACGCACCGAGAACGCGGACCGGCTGCAGGCGGAGACCGACCTCCAGGAGAACCGGGTCAAGGCGCTGGTCGCGACATCGGCGCTGGGCATGGGCTTCGACAAGCCCGACCTCGGCTTCGTGGTCCATCTCGGCTCGCCGTCCTCCCCGATCGCGTACTACCAGCAGGTCGGCCGCGCGGGCCGCGGCGTGGCCCATGCCGATGTGCTGCTGCTGCCCGGCAAGGAGGACGAGGCCATCTGGCGTTACTTCGCCGACACGGCCTTCCCGCCCGAGGCGCAGGTGCGTCAGACCCTCTCGGCCCTCGCCGGCGCGGGACGGCCGCTGTCCGTGCCGGCCCTGGAGGCGTCGGTGGACCTTCGGCGCACGCGTCTGGAGACCATGCTGAAGGTGCTCGACGTGGACGGGGCGGTCAAGCGGGTCAAGGGCGGCTGGACGGCCACGGGAGCCGACTGGGTGTACGACGCGGAGCGCTATGCCTGGGTGGCGCGGCAGCGGGCGGCTGAGCAGCAGGCCATGCGCGATTACGTGAGCACGTCCCAGTGCAGGATGGAGTTCCTGCGCCGACAGCTGGACGACGAGGGGGCGGCCCCGTGCGGCCGCTGTGACAACTGCGCGGGTGCCTGGGCCGATTCCTCCGTCTCGGCGGAGACGCTGACGGGGGCGGCCAAGGAGCTGGACCGCCCGGGGGTGGAGGTCGAACCGCGCCGGATGTGGCCGACGGGGATGCCCGCCCTGGGCATCGACCTCAAGGGACGCATCCCGGCCAAGGAGCAGTGCTCCACCGGGCGCGCCCTGGGGCGGCTCTCGGACATCGGCTGGGGCAACCGGCTGCGCCCGCTGCTCGCCGAGAACGCGCCCGATTCGGCCGTCCCGGACGACGTCCTGCGGGCCGCGGTGGCGGTCCTCGCGGACTGGGCGCGCTCCCCGGGCGGGTGGGCGTCCCAGGCCCCGGACGCCTCGGCCCGGCCGGTGGGAGTCGTCGCGGTGCCGTCCCTGGCCCGCCCGCAGCTGGTCGGTTCCCTGGCCCAGGGGATCGCCGGCATCGGCCGGCTCCCCTTCCTGGGCTCGCTGACGTACACGGGGCCGGGCGGCGTGCACGCGGCCCGCCGCAGCAACTCCGCCCAGCGCGTCAAGGCGCTGTCCGGTGCCTTCACCGTCTCCGAGGACCTGGCCGCCGCCCTGGCGGACGCCCCGGGCCCGGTCCTGCTCGTGGACGACTACACCGACTCCGGCTGGACCCTCGCCGTCGCTGCCCGCCTGCTGCGGCGGGCGGGCAGCGAACAGGTCCTGCCCCTGGTCCTCGCCGCGGCGGGCTGAGCGTCCGGCTCGGGCGGGTACGGCCGACGCGGCAGCCCGCCGCCGTGCGCGTATGCCGACGCGGCAGCCCGCCGCCGAGCCCGTATGCCGCCGCACCCGCACGCCGTCGGCGGGCTTGAGCGTCCGGCTCGGGCGGGAGACGACGGCGTGTGGGCGGCGGGCGGCCTCGGGCAGGCGGGCCGGGGGAGTGTCCGGAAGGTATCGGCGTCCGCCCGGAGGGCGTCGCGGTCCAGGCGAGACGTTCCGGACACTTCCTAGCGGCGGGTGCGTACCAGCAGGTGGAGGAAGTACGGCGCGCCGATCACCGCGGTCATCAGACCGGCGCCGAGCTGGGCCGGCGCGATCACGGTCCGGCCCAGCAGGTCCGCCACGCAGACGAGCAGGGCGCCGAGGAGCACCGCGACCGGGACCACCCGGGTGTGCTGCCGGCCCACCAGGGCCCTTGCCGCGTGCGGCGCCACGAGCCCCACGAAGCCGATCGTTCCCGCGGCCGCCACGGCGGTGGCGGCGAGCAGCGCGCTCAGCGAGAGGAGGCCCAGGCGCTCCCGGGCCAGACCGAGCCCCAGAAGCCTCGGAGTGTCCTCGTCCAGCGACACGAGGTCGAGCTCGGTGCGCCGTACGACCGCGACGAACAGACCCGCGGTGAGCACGACCGCCAGCGGCATCACGTCCGGCATGGTCCGCCCGTAGGTGGATCCCGACAGCCAGGTGAGGGCCTTCGTCGCGTTGAACGGGTCGGTGAGGACGATCAGCAGACTGATCAGCGCCGCGGTCCCGATGGCGACCCCGAAGCCGACGAGGACGAGCCGGTTCTGCTGGAACCCGTCCCGCGCCGCGAGTCCGAAGACGAGGACGGAGCTGGCCGCGGCGCCCGCGAACGCCGCGCCGGCGACGCCCCACGATCCGGCCACGGGCACCGTCGTCACGAGGAGCACGGCGCCGAGCGCGGCCCCGCCGGAGACGCCCAGTACGGTGGGCTCCGCGAGCGGATTGCGGGTCACGGCCTGGACGAGCGTCCCGGACAGGGCGAGTGCCGCGCCGGCGAGAAGCGCCGAGAGGACCCGGGGCACGCGGGTGTCGAGGACGAAGGTGATGCTCCGGCTCGCCTTGCCCTGGACCCAGTTCATCACGTCGCCCAGGAGCAGTTTGCTGTCCCCCAGCAGCACGGCGGCGATCGTCACGCCCACGAGCAGGACGGCCAGGACGGCCGTGGTGGCGAGGAAGGTGGTCCGGCTCCTGAGGCGCAGCCGGTCGGCCTCGGCGGCCTTGGCGGTGTCCCGGACCCGGCTCGCCATGACGACCAGGAACACGGCGCCGACGAGGCTGGTCGCGACGCCGGTCGGCACGGCGACCGCCATGTCCGGCGGCACGGAGGCGCGCAGCAGCACGTCCGAGCCGAGCACGAGGACCACACCGGCCAGACCGGCGACCGGAATGCTCGCCCGCGTACGGGAGAGCGGGCGGAACCGGCGGGAGAGGGGGCGGACCAGTGCGGGGGCGCACAGGCCCACGAAGCCGACCGGCCCGGCGAGAGTGACCGCGGCCGCGGAGAGCAGCGACGCGAGCACGACCACCATGACGCGGGTGGCGCGCACGGGCACCCCCAGGCCGCGCGCCGCGTCCTCACCGAGGGCCAGGGCGTCCATCCGTCGCGCGAGGAGCAGCAGCCCGACGAGGCCCACGGCGCCGACCGGTGCCATCTGGAGCACGCCGTCGAAACCGTTCAGGGCGATACTGCCCTGGTTCCACCGGTAGAGGCCCTCGGTCTGCTGGGGGAACAGCAGGAGCAGCGCCTCGGTGACAGCGATGAGGCCGAGCGTGAGGGCGCTGCCGGCGAGGACCAGCCGTACGGTGCCCGCGCCCAGCCCCGACAGGCCGAGTACGACGGCCGCCGCCGCGAGACCACCGGCGAAGGCGATGCCCGAGGAAGCGAGCAGCGGCAGGGAGACGCCGGAGACGGCGACCAGGCCGAGGGCCAGGTAGGAACCCGCGTTGACCGCGAGGGTGTCGGGCGAGGCGAGCACGTTGCGGCTCACCGCCTGCAGCGCGGCGCCCGCCATCCCGAGCACGGCCCCGACGAGCAGCCCCGCGGCCAGCCTCGGCAGCCGGGAGGCGATGATGACGGACGCGTCGTCCGGGTCGGCCCGCCCGGTGAGCGCCCTCCAGACCTCGGGAGCGCCGACGGCGGCCGTGCCCTGCGTGATGTCGATGACCGCGAGGACCGCGACGAGCAGGACCAGTGCGGCCGTCACCGCGGCCGCGCCCGTCCGGGACGAGGCCGCCGGCGGACGGGTTGCGGAAGGGGGAGCGGTGAGGGCCATGGGTGCTACTTCGTCAGTGACTGGACGACGGAGTCGATGTACGTCGCCATGGATCCGGGGCCGCCGAACATCCAGATGCCGTCGGGCAGCCGGTGGACGTTGCCCTTCTTCACGAACGGCAGCGAGGTCCACACGGCGTCCTTGGCCAGGACACCGTTGAAGGGCGTGCTGGCCTTGTCGCCGTCGCTCCCGATGTAGGCGAACTGCACGTCGCCGAGCTTGGTGAGGCCCTCGACGTCGGTGGCGGCGAGTCCGTAGCTCGCGTCGCCCTTCACGGTCCAGGCGTTCTTCAGGCCGATCTTCTCGTTGACGGCACCGATGAGCGAACCGCTGGTGTACGGCCTGATGGAGACCTGGTTGGAGACGACGTAACCGTCGGCGAAGGCGTACTTCGCGTTGGCGAGACCGGCGTCCGAGAGCGCCTTCCTGCCCTCGGCGATCTTCGCCTCGAAGTCCTTCTTGAGCTTCCCGGCCTGCTCCGTGGTGCCGGTGGCCCGCGCGATGAGGTCGAGGTTCTGCGTCATCCGCCCGATCGGGTCGGCGGCGTCGGCGGCCTTCAGCTCCAGGACCGGGGCGACCTTGCGCAGCTGCTTCACGGCGGCCGGCGGCAGATCGCTGGTCGCGACGATGAGGTCCGGCGAGAGGGACGCGATGGTGTCCATGCTCGGCTCGCCGCGCGTGCCGATGTCCTTGGGGTCGTTCTTCAGGGGGACCGCGGTGTTCCAGGTCTTGTAGCCCTTGACGTCGGCGACACCGACGGGCTCGACGCCCAGCGACACCAGGTTCTCGACGACGTTCCACTCGGTGCCGACGACCTTCTTGGCGGGACCGTCGAGCGTCACCTTCGCGCCGGACGCGTCGGTGAGGGTGATGGGCTCGGCGGACTTCTTCTTCGCGTCGTCGGCGGCGGGCTCGGTCGTACCGCAGGCGGTCAGGGTGAGCGCCGCCGTGGTCGCGACCGCGGCGGTGAGGAGGAGGCGTCTCATGAGGTGGGGCTGAGCCTTTCACTTCGCGTGTGGTGTCGGCCGATCGCGCGGGTGCGCAGCCGGCCGGTGAGGGGGTCGGTGTCGACCTCGATGCGGATGCCGTACGTCCCGGTCAGCCGGGGGGCCGTCAGGACGTCCTCGGGCGTGCCCTCGGCGATGATCCGTCCGCCGTGGAGCAGCACGATCCGGTCGCCCACGGCCGCGGCCTGGTCGAGGTCGTGCAGAACGGCGCCGACGGCGATCCTGTGGTCGTCCGCCAGGTCGCGCATGAGGTCGAGGAGTTCGATCTGGTACCGCAGGTCGAGGTAGGTGGTCGGTTCGTCGAGGAGCAGTACGCCGGTCTCCTGGGCGAGGCAGCCGGCGAGCCATACGCGCTGGAGCTGCCCTCCGGAGAGGTGTTCGGCGCCTCGCTCGGCGAGCTCCGCGACGCCGGTCATGGCGAGCGCCCGGTCCACGGCGGCGGCCCCGTCCGGGTCCGCCTTGCCCCAGCGGCCCCGGTACGGGTAGCGGCCGAAATCGACGACGTCCCGGACGGTCAGTCCGCTGGGGGTGGGGCGCCCCTGGGTCAGCAGGGCCACCCGACGGGAGAACTCACGGGGGGTCAGGGCCAGGCCGTCGGTGTCCTCGTCGATGACGAGCGTGGCGGTCCTGGGCGGCTGCAGCCGCGCGAGGGTACGCAGGAGCGTCGACTTCCCGCTGCCGTTCGGTCCCACGAGGACGGTCACTTCGCCCGGGCGGAGCGTCAACGACGCGTCGTGGACGACATCGACGCCGTCGTACGCCACGGTGACCCCCGTGGCCGACAGCTCATGGCCGCGGGGACCCATGGCCGCTGAGATCTCTTCACCGACTATCACGGCACGTAGGTTAGCCTAACCTTAAAGACTTCCATAGTGAGGGTAGCGGCGGATGCAAGGCGAGAACGCGCCATAATTCCGCCGAGGGTTCAACGGCGGCTCCATGAAGGGGTGATGACCCGGAACGACGGACCCTGGCGTGTCCGCGGTACGGAGTCTCCGGCGACGCACCCGGCCTGACGGGTCCCCAGTCGGACCGGCGGGTGGCGCGGAGGGGTACGGGGGCCGGAGGCGGCCCGGGGAGCACTCGTCGGCCTGGAGGCCCTGGAGGCCCGGGGCCCTGAAAACCCTGGGCCCTGAAAACCCTGAGATCCCTGGAAACCCTGAGGCCCTGGAAACCCTGGGGGCCGAGCCGCCGTGCGGCCTGTACCAGCCGGGCGCAGGGGTGCGCGAGCACGGCCAGCCGGCCTGTGGACAACGTTATCCACAGGGGTCGACGCTTCCTCGGTGCCTGCGGGACGGTCGTGACCATGAACAAGCATCACGACACCACCGGATCCACCGACCGGCAGCAGATCACCCTGCGGGGCCCGGCCGAACTGGCCGACGCCCTGCCCTACATGCTGGGTTACCACCCGACCGACTCGGTCGTGGTCGTGGCCCTCCACGGCGACCGCGGCCGCTTCGGCGGCCGGGTCAGGCTCGGCATTCCGCGCTCGCCGCGCGAGTGGGCGCCGGTCGCCGATCAGCTCGCCGAGTGCCTCGTCGAGGGCTGCGAACGGCGCGGCTCACGGCCCGACGGGATCGTCGTCTTCCTCTGCCAGGACCCGGCCGGGGACGAGACCGGCCGGCACGTCATGGAGCGGCTGCGCCCGCTCGCCCAGCGGCTGCGCACGGCCTGCGGCGCCCTCGACGTCCCCGTGTACGAGGCGCTCTGCATCTCCGACGGCCGCTTCTGGTCGTACTGCTGCCCCGACACCCGCTGCTGCCCGTCCGAGGGCAACGTCATGGCCCTCCCCGGGACGTCGGTGATGGCCGCCGCAGCGGCGTACGCGGGCATCCAGGTGCGCGGCTCCCTGCGGGACATGGAGCGGAGGCTGCGCCCCTCGCCGGTGGCCGGGGACGACCAGGAGCGGGCCCTGGACACGGCCAGCGCGGCCCTGGTGCCCCGCATCCTCGACGGGGACGGCCGCGAAGAGGTGCGGGCCGGGACGGTGCGGCTCGCGCGAGGCCTCATGGAGCGGCTGACCGGGCGCGCGGGGGCCACGGACCCGGTCGCGGCCGACGCCGAGGACGACGCGCTGATCGACCACGAGGAGGCAGCCGCGCTCATTCTGGGCCTGCAGGACAGGGAGACCCGGGACCGGGCGGCGGAGTGGATGGAGGGACCGGAGGCGGGCCCCGCGCTGCGGCTGTGGCGGGCGCTGGCCCGCCGCTGTGCCGGCTCCTACGCCGAACACGCGGCCGCGCCCCTGACCCTGGCCGGCTGGGTGGCCTGGTCGACCGGCGACGAACCGGGCGCGCGCGTCGCGCTGGGCCTCGCCCTGGAGGCGGATCCCGAGTACGTCTTCGCCAGGCTGCTGCACCAGGCGTGCAACGAGAGCCTCGACCCGGAGGAGTTGCGACGGTGCCTGCGTGAGGAGCGTGAGGCCAGGAACGGCCCCGACGCTCCGGCCGGTCACGGCCGGCGGGAGCGAGGACACCCCACCGTGCCGACGGCCCCCGGAGCCCGGGCGGCGGCGCCCGGGACCGGCGGGGCCGGCCGCAGGCCCCGCACCCGATCGGTGCGGCCCGGCGCCGTCACCAGGAAGGGCACGCCGTCCGCCACCTCCCCCGCCCGGCCTCCCGCCCGAGGCGCGGCGCGCACCTCTCCGCGTGCCGCCCGACGCGGCGGGCCGCGCGGAACCGGGAGCGGGCGGTGACGACCGTGACCGGCGCACCAGGGGAGGCGTTCACCTGTACGGCGGAGTCGTCCGACCCGTGCCGCCGCACCCCGCAGCGGCTGTCCGGAGCGCACAGAAGGCGCAGCAGACCACCCATGGACCTCACCGTTGTCTCCCAGGCGCCGCAGCAGCCGTTCCGGCAGCCGTCCGGCGCCGGACTCGCGCCACCGAACCGGGGACGGCCCGGCCAACTGCCGCCCGTCCACCACGCCCTCCTCTGTGTCGCTCTGCCCTGCCTGGCGGTCTCGGCCGAGCACGGCCAGCTCACCGGGCAGGGACTCGAAGGGGTCTATCAGGCCGGCCGCCGCCTCCTCTCGCGCTCCCGGCTGCGGGTCTTCGGCCGTGAACCGGTCACCGTCCAGGCGCGCCTCGTCTCCGCCGACACTGCCCGCTTCATCGCGGTCGTGCACACCCCCGCCGACCCCGGGCCCGACCCCGGCGTCACGATCGAGCGGACCAGGGACGCCGAAGGGACCGAACGCATCACGTTCCGCAGCAGCGCGGGCCGCACCGTCCGGCTTCCCGTGGAGATGGCCCTCGGCACCGACCTCGCGGACCTGGCGGCCGTCGCCGCCGGACGCCCTGGACCCGAACTGCGCGCCAGCGTCCACACCTCGGGCATGCGCTGGTCGGCCTCCGACGGCAGGCTCTCCGTCATCACCGCCGAGCCCGCTCCCAAGGACGCGCTGGCTTCCGCCGGGCTGCTCCGCTGGGAGCTCGCGCTGGAGCCCGGTGCCGCCCGCACCATCGAGCTGCGTGTCCGCTCCGCCCGCCCGGTACGTCCCGCCGGCCGGACCGGGGCACCCGGTGGGGCCGGCGGGCAGAGCCTGTCCGACGCCCGCGCCGAAGGCGACGACCCTCGCGTGGAGCGGTTCCTCCGGAGCGGCATCGAGGACCTGCGGGCCCTCCTGCTGCGCGATCCGGCCCGGCCCGCCGACCTGTACCCCGCGGCCGGGGTGCCGTGGCGCAGCGGGCCCGCTCCGGCCGAGTCCCTCTGGGCCGCCCGCATGGCGCTGCCGCTGGGCACCCGGCTCGCCACCGCCACGCTCCGCGTCCTCGCCCGCACCCAGCTCACCCGACGAGGTCCCGGCTCGGGGCGCATCCCGGGGCCGCTCCGGGACTCCGGCCCGCACCTGCCGCCCGGCTGCACCGGTGTCGAGGCGACCCTCGCCTTCCCCGCCGTCCTCGCCGAGGCGTGGCGCTGGGGCATGCCCGACCAGGAGCTGGCCGAGCTGCTCCCGGCGGCCGAGCGCTGCCTCGAGTGGCTCCGGTCCGCCACGGGCGCGGACGGCCTGGTTCGCGAACCGGGACCCCCCGGACTCCGGCGTGCCGACTCCCAGGCGCACGCCCACCGGGCCGCCCTGCTCGGCGCCGACCTCCTGGAGGCCTGCGGCCGTCCGGGGGCCGAGGAATGGCGCGACCGGGCGCGCGCCCTGCGCCACCGCTTCCGGGAGGACTTCTGGCTGGACGACCGCGCGGGCGGCCGTCCGGCCGCCGCCCGCACCGCCGACGGGAGGCTCCTGCCCCACCTGGGCGCGAGCGCCGCGCACCTTCTGGACACCGGTCTGCTCGGCCGCGGCCGGTACGCCGACGGCCTGCTGGACAAGGTGCAGACGGAGCAGGTGGCGAGGCTGCTCGGGAGCCCCGCCATGGATTCCGGCTGGGGACTGCGCAGTCTCGGGTCCAAGGAGCCCGGGCACAACCCCTTCGGCCACCGCGCGGGGGCCGTCCGGGTGCACGAGACGGCCGTCGCCGTCGCGGGTCTCGCCGCCGCGGGCTACGAGAAGGAGGCCGGCTCCCTGCTCCGCGGTCTGCTCGACGCCGCCGAGGCGTTCGCGTACCGGCTGCCCGAGATGTACGCGGGGGAGCAGCGCGTGACCGGAGGCGTCCCGGCACCGCACCCGGCCGCCTGCCGCCCGGCGGCCGTGGCCTCGGCCGCCGCCGTCCGGACACTGACCGCGCTCTGCGGGATCCGGCCCGACGTCCCCGCCCGGACGGTCGCGCTGCACCCCGTGCGGAGCGCCCCACTGGGGGCGATCGGACTGTCAGGGCTGCGCGTCGCGGGGGAGCCGTTCGCGGTGCGGGTCAGCAGGATGGGGCTGGGCATGGTCGAGGAGGCCGCTGGTGGCCTCCAGTTGGGGGTATGAGCGGGTGCGTGCCGTGGGCATCGGACGAGCGGAGGAAGAGAGCATGCTGATCGACGAGGGGCGTGTTTATCGTCAAGCAGACGACTATGATCACGGCATGTCTCCCTACGACCCGTCGGCCTTTCCGCCCTTCGCCGTGACCGTCGACCTGGTCGTCCTCACGGTCCGCCGTCACGCTTTGTGCGCGCTGGTCGTGCGGCGCGGGGAGTCGCCGTTCCAGGGGCGATGGGCACTGCCCGGAGGCTTCGTACGGGCCGACGAGGACCTGGGCGCCGCCGCGGCGCGCGAGCTGGCCGAGGAGACGGGGCTGTCCGCGCACGACCCCGCCGCCCCGCTGCCCGCGCACGGGAACGGCGCCCATCTCGAACAGCTCGCCACCTACGGGGACCCCAAGCGAGACCCCCGTATGAGGGTCGTCAGCGTCGCCCACCTCGCGCTCGCCCCCGACCTTCCGGCGCCCCGCGCGGGCGGCGACGCCAACAGCGTGCGCTGGGCCCCCGTCGAGGCGCTGCTCGAGCAGGAGTCCGGTTCCGGTCCGGACGAGGAGCAGCCCGCCCCGCTCGCCTTCGACCACGCGCAGATCCTGGCCGACGGCGTCGAGCGGGCCCGCTCCAAGATCGAGTACTCGTCGCTGGCCACCGCCTTCTGCCCGCCGGAGTTCACCGTGGGCGAGCTGCGGCGGGTGTACGAGGCGGTCTGGGGCGTCGCCCTCGATCCCCGTAACTTCCACCGCAAGGTGACCGGCACGCCAGGGTTCCTGGTGCCCTCCGGAGGCACCACGACCCGGCAGGGCGGCCGCCCCGCGCAGCTCTTCCGCGCGGGTGGGGCGACCGTGCTCAACCCGCCCATGCTGCGTCCCGAGGTCTGACCCGCGCCGCACCGCCTCCCCCAGCCGGCCACGCGGTCGCCCCTCCCCGGTCGGGCCCCCCGGCCGGCGCCGAAGGGATGGCGTCCCCCGCCCGCCCAGCGGGGCCCGACGGGCCCTTGAGGCCGCTCGGGCGCCCCTTGCGGCCCCGACAGCCCCGACGGGCGGCCAAGGGTGGTACGGGCGCCCGGACGCCCGCTCAGGCCCGCACAGGGCGCCGTACGGAGGCCCGGCGCGGGAGCCGAACCACCGGGTGGCGCCACGGCCGATGACCGACAGCCGCGGTGGGACCCTCCGCCCAGCCGTCGTCCGTCATCTGTCATCCGTCGCGCGTCGTGCCGTCGTGCGGCACGGACCAGCCACCGTCCTGCCCTCGCCGTCGGGCCCTCGCCGTCGGGCCCTCTGTTCGGCCGCCGTCCCCGTCGTCCCCGCCGTCACTGTCGTCGTCAGCCGTCCGGCGCGAACCACTCACCGCCCGTCCTGTCATGGGCCGGCCGGCCGACACCCGTGCTCATCGGCGCTGCGCAAAAAGTCTGAAATGTCGCGTTATCTTTTCTGCGGTACCCGCCCTGCCGCCGAGCGGTCTCACCTATCGCGGGAGAAGCATGCTCCAGGCAATCGGACTCACCAGCGCCCCCCGAGGGGACCGCCCGCCCGCCGTCGACGACCTCTCCTTCGAAGCGCGGGCCGGGCAGGTCACCGCGCTCCTCGGCGGCCCCGGCTCCGGCAGGACCACCGCCCTGCGGCTGATGCTCGAACTCGAACCGGGCCGCGGGGTCACCTTCTTCCGGGGCCGGCCGCTCCATCGCATCGCCCATCCCGCGCGGGAGGTGGGGGCGCTCTTCGGCGATGTGCCGGGTCATCCGGCGCGTACCGCCCGCGGCCAGCTCCGCATGCTGTGCGCCGCGGCAGGTGTTCCCGCCTCCCGGGCCGACGTCATGCTCGACGTCGTGGGCCTGACCGGACTGCACGGCCAGCGCCTCGGCGCCCTCTCCGTCGGTATGGAGCGCCGTCTCGGCCTGGCCTGCGTGCTGTTGGGAGATCCGCACACACTCCTGCTCGACGAGCCGGCCGCCGGTCTCTCACCGCGCGAGAGCGGCTGGCTGTACGGTCTGCTGCGCGCCCATGCCGACCGGGGCGGCACCGTCCTCTGCACCACGGGCGACCCCAAGGAGGCCGCCCGTGTGGCGGACCGGGTCGTCACCGTGGACAAGGGGCGGCTGGTCGCGGACCAGGAGGCGTCGGCCTTCGCGCGGACCCGGCTGCGCCCCCGGGTGGCCGTTCGCACCCCCCACGCCGCCCGCCTCGCCTCGCTCGTCAGCCGCGAGGCGCGCGCCGCCCGGGAATCCGTCGAAGTGGTCGTGGAGGGGGGCGCCCGCCTGTCCGTCTACGGCAGCGACTGCGCCAGGATCGGTGAAACGGCGTTCCGGCACGGCGTCCTCCTCCATCGGCTGGCCGAGGAGACGGGGGACCCCGACCCCGTGCCCCTCCCGCCCCCGGCACCCCCGGCAGGAGCAGGAGCAGGAGCAGGAGCAGGAGCAGGAGCGGGGGCGGGGGCGGGGAGGGCGGTGGACGCCCCGCCCCGCGCCGTCGGCGCCCCGCCCCGCACCGTCGGCGTGCGGTCCCGCACCGCGGGCGTGGTACCGCGCCCCGCACGGGCGCGGGCCGCGCCCGTGCTCCCGCCGCCCCCGCCCGCGCTCAAGCCCCTGCGCAGTCCGCTGAGGCCGGTCCGGTACGAGCTCCGCCGCCTCCTGGGCGTACCGACCACCGCCCTGACCGTCGCCGCGGTGCTCGCCGTGTCGGTGGTCCTGGCCGTCCTGCTGGCCCGCACCGGCCGCACGGCGCTGCCCGCCGCCGTCGCCGCCTGGCCCGGTCTGCTTCCGCTGCCGCCCGCCGCCTTCGGCGCGGGCCTGCTCGGCGCCTTCTCGTTCGGCGACGAGTACCGCTACCCCGCACTGACGAGCGGCCGGGGCGCCGTGCCGCGCCGCCTCGGTCTGCTCCTCGCCAAGCTGACGGTCTCCGCCGTGACCGCGCTGACGCTCGCCCTGGCCGTCGCGGTGGCGGATCTGGGGGTCCTGAAGCTGGTATATGGAGGTGAGGTGATTTTCGTCCCGGATGACTGGCCGTCGCTCTGCGCGGGCTGGGTGGGTCTTTCGGTCGGCTGCGCCTGGGCCGGGCTCCTCGCGGCGGGGGTCTTCAGGGTCGCCGCCGCCGGGGTCGCCGCGGTCCTCGCCGTACCGGTCCTGGTGGCCCCCGTCGTACAGAAGACACTGGTGGGACCCTCTGCGCGTTCGGTCGCGGGACTGCCCGGGCGGCTGCGCGAGCTGAGCCGGACGCAGTGGCCGTACGAGGCGGACCGGTGGCTGATGGGTGCGGTACGGGTGGTGGGTCAACCGGTCGGAACAGCGCTGGTGTTGTCGCTGACCGCTCTGATCTGCGCCTATCTGCTCACGGGGCTGCGCCGCAGGGCGCGTTGGTGACCGGTCGGTGACCAAAGCGCTTCAAACGGTCACAGGGTTCTTGCAAACTGCCCGCTTCCTTACGTTTGGCGTCAATTGGAGAGCGAGCGCCGATCACCCTTTCGTGTGCTTTTCACCAAAGACCTCAAGGGCCGTGGAAGCGGCGCCGACAAAGGATGCGTGAGTACCCTTGCGCACACCATGATGACCGCCGCCCGCCCCATGGACACCGGCCTCGCGGCCCAGGGCGGGCTCGACCGCTACCCCTACGCCGAAGCGCCCGGCGCCGACCGCGCCGGCCCGTCGGCGTGGGAGGGCGCCGACGCGGAGTTGGGCCGGGTGGGCCGACGGGCGGCGGGCAGCCGCGGCCGCGGGCTGCACGGCCAACTCGTCCAGCAGCTCGGCCAGATGATCGTTTCCGGAGACCTCGGCGCCGACCGGCCGCTCGTTCCCGAGGAGATCGGCCAGCGTTTCGAGGTCTCCCGCACCGTCGTACGGGAGTCGCTGCGCGTTCTCGAGGCCAAGGGTCTCGTCAGCGCCCGCCCGAACGTCGGCACCCGGGTCCGTCCGGTCAGTGACTGGAACCTGCTCGACCCCGACATCATCGAGTGGCGTGCCTACGGGCCGCAGCGCGACGACCAGCGCCGTGAGCTCGCCGAGCTGCGCTGGATGATCGAGCCGCTCGCCGCCCGTCTCGCGGCCGGACACGGCCGGGAGGACGTCCAGCAGCGCCTCGGCGACATGGTCGAGATCATGGGCCATGCCTTCGCTCAGGGTGACGTGATCACCTTCTCGCGAGCCGATGCCGAGTTCCACTCGCTGCTGATCCAGCTCGCGGGAAACCGGATGCTCGAGCACCTCTCCGGCATCGTCTCGGCGGCCCTCCAGGTCTCCGGCTCCCCGGTCGTCAGCTGTGACCGGCCCAGCGAGCCCTGCGTGACCCACCACGCCCGCCTCATCGACGCCCTGGCCGCCGGTGACCCCCACGCCGCCGAGATGGCCATGCGCCAGGTGCTGACGGTGCACCCGGAGGTGGAGCGCGTCGTGCCCGCTCCGCGCGAGCACTGAGCCGCCGGACGTGGCGGGATGTCCGTAGCCGCGCTCGGCGGTGCGCGGATCGGTACGGGCGCTGTGTGTCGCCGGGCCCGCGCGGGTAACCGTGGGATGTGTCCGAAGGATCCGGCGACTCGAATGCGGGGTTACCTCCAGGGTTGGTCGTTTCGTACCGTATGAGGTGTGACTCGGGCCACGCAGATTGGGCGTAACACTCCTCGAAGCCCTGCGATGACCTAAGAGGTAACAGCCGAGGAAGGAATACAGCCGCCGTTCATGGCGCTGTGTGAGTTCCTGGCTTCAGCCCGCGTCGTCGGCACATCCCCAGCCGACGGTCGTCGGCTCCGGCCCGATCATGGGCGGGGCCGGAAGCCGTTTCCATCGTTCCGAGAGGTTGTTCGTGTCGGCCAGCACATCCCGTACGCTCCCGCCGGAGATCGCCGAGTCCGAGTCTGTGATGGCGCTCATCGAGCGGGGAAAGGCTGATGGGCAGATCGCCGGCGATGACGTGCGTCGGGCCTTCGAGGCTGACCAGATTCCGCCAACCCAGTGGAAGAATGTTCTGCGCAGCCTCAATCAGATCCTCGAGGAAGAGGGTGTGACGCTGATGGTCAGTGCAGCGGAGTCGCCGAAGCGCACCCGCAAGAGCGTCGCAGCGAAGAGCCCGGCAAAGCGCACCGCCACCAAGACCGTCACCGCCAAGACGACCGTGACGAGGTCGGTCGCGGCCCCGGCGGCCCAGAGCGCTGACGCCCCGGCCGACGAGGCCGGTGCTCCGGCCAAGAAGGCGGCCGCGAAGAAGACCGCCGCCAAGAAGACGGCGGTGAAGAAGACCGCCGCCAAGAAGACCACCGCCAAGAAGACCGCGGGCAAGAAGGACGCCGAAGAGGTCCTCGAGGGCGAAGAGCTGCTCGACGACGTCCAGCCGGGCAAGGGCGAGGACGAAGAGGCCGAGGGCGAGAACAAGGGCTTCGTCCTGTCCGACGAGGACGAGGACGACGCGCCCGCGCAGCAGGTGGCCGTCGCCGGCGCCACCGCCGACCCGGTCAAGGACTACCTGAAGCAGATCGGTAAGGTCCCGCTGCTCAACGCCGAGCAGGAGGTCGAGCTCGCCAAGCGCATCGAGGCCGGTCTGTTCGCCGAGGACAAGCTGGCGAACTCCGACAAGCTGGCGCCGAAGCTCAAGCGCGAGCTGGAGATCATCGCCGAGGACGGGCGCCGCGCCAAGAACCACCTCCTGGAGGCCAACCTCCGTCTGGTGGTCTCGCTGGCCAAGCGTTACACCGGCCGCGGCATGCTCTTCCTGGACCTGATCCAGGAGGGCAACCTCGGTCTGATCCGCGCGGTCGAGAAGTTCGACTACACCAAGGGCTACAAGTTCTCCACGTACGCCACCTGGTGGATCCGTCAGGCGATCACCCGCGCCATGGCCGACCAGGCCCGCACCATCCGTATCCCGGTGCACATGGTCGAGGTCATCAACAAGCTCGCGCGCGTTCAGCGCCAGATGCTCCAGGACCTGGGCCGTGAGCCCACCCCGGAGGAGCTGGCCAAGGAACTCGACATGACCCCCGAGAAGGTCATCGAGGTCCAGAAGTACGGTCGTGAGCCCATCTCGCTGCACACCCCGCTCGGCGAGGACGGCGACAGCGAGTTCGGTGACCTGATCGAGGACTCCGAGGCGGTCGTGCCGGCCGACGCGGTCAGCTTCACGCTCCTCCAGGAGCAGCTGCACTCGGTGCTCGACACGCTCTCCGAGCGTGAGGCCGGCGTGGTCTCCATGCGCTTCGGTCTCACCGACGGTCAGCCGAAGACGCTGGACGAGATCGGCAAGGTCTACGGCGTGACCCGTGAGCGGATCCGCCAGATCGAGTCCAAGACCATGTCGAAGCTGCGTCACCCGTCGCGCTCGCAGGTCCTGCGCGACTACCTCGACTGATCGCACCGATCGAACGAGGCGGCGTACGGCGATCGCGTGAGGCGACCGCCCGGACGGGCGGACGGTACGGATCGGAGGGCCCGGTTTCCCGAGAGGGGAAGCCGGGCCCTCCGGCTGTGCGGGGGTGCGGGGCGGGGCGCGCTGGCCGACTCTGGGTGAACCTAGTTCACCGGAGAGTCAGGAGACCGCATGCGTCGTCTCATCAGCCGGAAGTGGACGGGAGCCGTGTCCCTGCTCGCGGCGGCCTTCCCCTCGCTCGGTGCCTCCCTGCCCACGGCGGCCGACAGCGTGGTCGTGGGGGGCCAGCCGGTCCGGGTCGCCGAAAGTCCCTGGGTGGTGGCACTGTCCAGCCGTGACCGGTTCGGGGGTATGCGGGCGGGCCAGTTCTGCGGAGGCGTGGTGGTGGCGCCGACCAAGGTGGTCACCGCCGCGCACTGCCTGGGGCCCGCGGTGCTGGGCACGGAGGCCGACGAGGTCCGTGACCTGACGGTCATCGCCGGGCGGTCCGACCTGAGCGGGACCGCCGGACAGGAGATCCGGGTGACCCGCATGTGGACCAGCCCGGCGTACGACCCCGCGTCCAACGCGGGCGATCTCGCCGTGCTGACCCTGGCCACCGCGCTGCCCCGGACGTACGTGATCCCGGTGGCGGGCCCCGGTGATCCGGCGTACCGGCCGGGCACGGCCGCGTCGGTGTACGGCTGGGGCGATACGACGGGCGGGGGCAGCTTCGCGGAGGGGCTGCGTGCCGCACGGGTACAGGTCCTGCCGGACGACGTCTGCGGGCGCGCCTATCCAGGAGGGTTCGGCGTGGCCTACCGGGCCTCGACCATGCTGTGCGCGGGGGGACCGCAGGGCGGCCAGGACGCCTGCCAGGGCGACAGCGGAGGCCCACTGGTGGCTCAGGGGAGGCTCATCGGCTTGGTGTCCTGGGGCAGCGGCTGCGGGCACGTCGACAGCCCGGGGGTGTACACCCGGGTCTCGGCGCTGCTGCCGGACGTCTGACCCGCCGGCGCTTCCGCACTCCGGAAAGCCGCAGGCACTCCGGAATCAGCAGGCACTACGGAAACTCGCAGGCCCGGCGGCCATCCCACGCTTACGCCCCTCGGACCTGCGCATTCAGTGGACCCGGGCGTCCGCCGGCCTTGCCGAGGCGGTCTCGGTGGGGCCGGCGCCCCCGGAGCCGTCGGCGGGCGGGCCGCCTCCGGCGCCCGGCCCCGCTGCGCCCGAGATCCGGGACACGGCCGACCCGAAACCGGTGCCGCTCCGGCACCGGGGGCGGTTTCCGGCCAGACTGGCTGCCATGATCGCGCCGCCTCCGAGCGGCCCGCGCCGAGGGTCCCCGGCGCCGCGCCGTCCTGTGCGCGCAGCAGCCCGCACGGAGCCGTACGGACGCTTGTCACGGCCCAGCCGCTCCCGATCGCCCCTGGTCAAGGTCCGGACGGCCCCCTGCATGAGAACGGGCGACCTCCCCCTTGGCTGCGGGGTGGCCGCCCATCGGCCGGTCGGCGCCGGCCCTTGGCTCGTCGTGGATGCGAGTGTCAGCGGTCCTCTTCGTCTGCGCTGGCCGGAGCGGTGGTGAGCCGGTCCGTCTCATCCTGTATTTCCGCGGCGATCTTCTTGAGTTCCGGCTCGAACTTGCGCCCATGGTGGGCGCAGAAGAGCAGCTCACCACCGCTGGTCAGCACGACGCGCAGATATGCCTGGGCGCCGCAGCGGTCGCAGCGGTCGGCGGCCGTCAGCGGGCTCGCGGGGGTCAGAACAGTAGTCACGTCGCCTCTTCTCTAGCTCGACGAGCTGTCGTACCAGGGTCAACATCCAACCAGGCCGAAAACGTTCCCGCTCGCGGCTTTTCCTCGAAAGTTTTTCCAAGGCGGCTGTCTGGTGACGGTTGGCGGCGAATGAGCCGTATTGCTGCGCTCTACGGATTTCGCGTTGCTTGTCAGGGTTGGCCCTCCCGGCTGGGTTGCCGGTTGTTCATGAGGACGTGCCCGGAGCCTAAATGGTTCATGCCTGGAAGGGAACGTGATGTGCACGTCACTCCATCGAGGGATCGAACACACATACGACGCTGGACTAGCATAAGTTTGCAACGAGGGTGGCGTGACAACGCCTCTACCTGGGCTCGGTACCCTCTGACCGGCGACAGACGCCGGGCCTTCACCCCCCTGGGCCAGATCCCGAATTCAGCGAGGAGCGAACCGCGTGACCGCCGAGACGTCCGTGCCGTCCAGTGCGCTGCTGACCGCAGACCGTGACGGTTCCAACTACACCGCGCGGCACCTGCTCGTACTCGAGGGGCTCGAGGCCGTTCGCAAGCGCCCCGGTATGTACATCGGGTCGACCGACAGCCGTGGCCTGATGCACTGCCTCTGGGAGATCATCGACAACTCGGTCGACGAGGCCCTCGGAGGGTACTGCGACCACATCGAGGTCATCCTGCACGACGACGCCTCCGTGGAGGTCCGCGACAACGGACGCGGCATCCCGGTCGACGTCGAACCCAAGACCGGCCTGTCCGGCGTCGAGGTCGTCATGACCAAGCTGCACGCCGGCGGCAAGTTCGGCGGCGGTTCGTACGCCGCGTCCGGCGGTCTGCACGGCGTGGGCGCCTCCGTGGTGAACGCCCTGTCGGCCCGGCTCGACGTCGAGGTCGACCGCAACAGCGCCACCCACTCGATCAGCTTCCGCCGCGGCGTTCCCGGCATGTTCACCGAGTCCGGTCCGGACGCGCCCTTCGACCCGGCGAACGGGCTCCTCAAGGGCAAGCGCGTACCGAAGGCCCGCACGGGTACCCGTGTGCGGTACTGGGCCGACCGGCAGATCTTCCTGAAGGACGCCAAGCTCTCCCTGGACCACCTCCACCAGCGCGCCCGCCAGACGGCCTTCCTGGTGCCCGGCCTGACCATCGTCGTGCGCGACGAACGCGGGCTCGACGGCGAGGGCAAGAGCGAGGAGACGTTCCGCTTCGACGGCGGAATCAGCGAGTTCTGCGAGTACCTGGCCCAGGACAAGGCCGTCTGCGACGTGCTGCGCCTCACCGGCCAGGGCACCTTCAAGGAGACCGTCCCCGTCCTCGACGAGCGCGGCCACATGACGCCCACCGAGGTCACCCGTGAGCTCGGCGTCGACATCGCCCTGCGCTGGGGCACCGGGTACGACACCAACCTCAAGTCGTTCGTGAACATCATCGCCACTCCCAAGGGCGGCACCCACGTCACCGGCTTCGAACGGTCGGTCACCAGGACGATGAACGAGGTGCTGCGCTCCGCCAAGCTGCTGCGCGTCGCCGAGGACGACATCGTCAAGGACGACGCCCTGGAGGGGCTCACCGCCGTGGTCACCGTGCGCCTCGCGGAGCCGCAGTTCGAGGGCCAGACCAAGGAAGTGCTCGGTACGTCGGCGGCCAACCGGATCGTCGCCAATGTGGTCGCCAAGGAGCTGAAGGCGTTCCTGACCTCCACCAGGCGCGACGCCAAGGCGCAGGCCCGCGCGGTGCTGGACAAGGCCGTCGCCGCCGCCCGCACCCGTATCGCCGCCCGCCAGCACAAGGAGGCGCAGCGCCGCAAGACCGCGCTGGAGACCTCCTCGCTGCCCGCGAAGCTGGCCGACTGCCGTAGCGACGACGTCGAGCGCAGCGAGCTCTTCATCGTGGAGGGCGACTCGGCGCTCGGCACGGCCAAGCTCGCCCGCAACAGCGAGTTCCAGGCCCTGCTGCCGATCCGCGGAAAGATCCTCAACGTTCAGAAGTCGTCCGTCTCGGACATGCTCAAGAACGCCGAGTGCGGGGCGATCATCCAGGTCATAGGGGCCGGTTCGGGCCGGACCTTCGACATCGACGCCGCCCGGTACGGAAAGATCGTGCTGCTCGTGGACGCCGATGTCGACGGCGCCCACATCCGCTGTCTGCTGCTGACGCTGTTCCAGCGCTACATGCGGCCGATGGTCGAGGCCGGCCGGGTCTTCGCCGCCGTACCGCCGCTGCACCGCATCGAACTGGTCCAGCCCAAGAAGGGCCAGGACAAGTACGTGTACACGTACTCGGACAACGAGCTGCGGCAGACGCTGCTGGAGTTCCAGCGCAAGAACGTGCGGTACAAGGACTCCATCCAGCGCTACAAGGGCCTCGGCGAGATGGACGCCGACCAGCTCGCGGAGACCACCATGGACCCGCGCCACCGCACGCTGCGGCGGATCAACATCGGGGACCTGGAGTCGTCGGAGCAGATCTTCGACCTGCTGATGGGCAATGACGTCGCCCCGCGCAAGGAGTTCATCACCAGCTCGGCGGCGACCCTGGACCGCTCGCGCATCGACGCCTGAGACCGCGTACCCGAGCGCGTACCCGAGACCGCGTAGGACGCCTGAGGCCCCCGCACGACGGGCGCGGCCCCACCCATAAGGGGCCGCGCCCCTCGTGCGTCCCGGGCCGGCGTGCTCCCGCCGCCCGGCCCGGCACAGACGCACGCCAGGGACGGCCCGGTACGGGCCGAGGACGTGGCCGGAGCGCCCTTCCGGCGCCCCCGGGGCCAACATCACCCGAAGGGGTGAAGAGAGCGAAGAGAAGAGTCCGGGATCTTCCCGGTCTGCCCATCCTTGTGCACGCGGCTGAAACGGTTCGCTGACAAGGAGAGTTGACCCGTGGAAAACAGGGAAGGACTCGACTCCGCGACCGTGCGGATCGATGACCCTTGGTACGACGCACTGGCCTCGGGCTGGGGGGAGCTCGACGGCACGGGCCCGCCCGCCGCCGTACCGCACCGGCCGGAGCAGCCGCAGCGACCCCACACCGCCACCGACATCTACCGGGAAGTGCAGCGCAGCGCGGCCTTCCAGGAGGTGCGCGGCCGGTACCTGAGGTTCGTCGTACCCGCCGGGCTGGCCTTCTTCGTCTGGTACCTCGCGTACGTGGTGGCCGCGACCACGGCCCCCGGACTGATGTCCCGTCCGGTCGCGGGCGCGGTGAACGTGGCGATGGTCGCCGGACTCGGGCAGTTCCTCACCACCTTCCTGCTGACCTGGGCGTACGCGCGCCATGCCCGGCTGCACCGCGACCGGGCGGCGCTGGACCTGCGCTGGGCCGTGTTCGACCGGGAGCACAGCAGGGCGACGACGAGGGGGAGCGGACGTTGAGCGGCGACCACCAGACCCTGGCGCTGCTGCTGTTCGGCGCGTTCGTCGCGGTGACCCTGGCGATCACGACCTGGGTGAGCCGCGACCGGCGCGGTTCGGCGGAGGAGTTCTACGCGGGGGGCCGGCTGTTCTCCCCCATGGAGAACGGTTTCGCCATCGCCGGCGACTACATGTCCGCCGCCTCCTTCCTCGGCATCTCCGGGCTGATCGCGCTGTACGGATACGACGGGATGCTGTACTCGGTCGGCTTCCTGGTGGCGTGGCTGGTGGTGCTGCTGCTGGTCGCCGAACTGGTGCGCAACTGCGGGCGGTTCACCCTCGCCGATGTCATCGTCGCGCGGATGCGCGAGCGGCCGGTCCGGATCGCGGCCGGCACGTCGTCCGTCGCCGTCTCCGTCCTCTACCTGGTGGCGCAGATGGTCGGTGCGGGAAGCCTGGTCGCGCTGCTGCTGGGCGGGACGAGCGAGGCCGCGCGCTCCTGGACGGTGATCGGCGTGGGCGCGCTGATGGTCGTCTACGTCTCGCTGGGCGGGATGCGGGCCACGACATGGATCCAGATCGTCAAGGCCGTGCTCCTCATCGCGGGCACCATCGGGCTCACCGTGCTCGTCCTGCTGCGCTTCCACGGCGACGTCGACCAGCTGCTCACCACCGCGGCCGACCGCAGCGGACACGGCAGGGAGTTCCTCTCGCCCGGACTCAGATACGGCGGGGATTGGATCGCGCGCCTGGACTTCATCAGCCTCGGCCTCGCGCTGGTCCTGGGCACGGCGGGGCTGCCGCACATCCTCTCCCGCTTCTACACCGTGCCGACCGCACGGGCGGCCCGCCGCTCGGTCGTCTGGTCGATCGGCCTCATCGGCGGTTTCTACCTCATGACGATCGTGCTGGGATTCGGCGCGGCCGCGGTCGTCGGTCCGGACGACGTGCGCGCGTCGAGCCCCGCCGGGAACACGGCCGTTCCCCTGCTCGCCCTGGACCTCGGCGGCGGAGCGGGCACGACCGGGGGAGCGGTGCTGTTCGCGGTGGTCGCCGCGGTGGCGTTCGCGACGATCCTGGCGGTCGTCGCGGGAGTCACGCTCGCCTCGTCCGCCTCGGTCGCACACGATCTGTACGCCTCGCTGAAGCGACGCCGGGCCGGCAAGCCGTACAGCGAGGTCAAGGTGGCGAGGATCGCCGCGGCCGGCATCGGCGCGGTCGCCATCGGCCTCGGGCTGCTCGCCCGGGACCTGAACGTGGCGTTCCTGGTCGGGCTCGCCTTCGCGGTCGCCGCCTCCGCCAATCTGCCCGTGCTGCTGTACTCGCTGTTCTGGCGCGGCTTCACCACCCGGGGAGCGGTCTGGTCGGTGTACGGCGGACTGGTCCCGTCCGTACTGCTGGTGGTGTTCTCGCCGGTCGTCTCCGGCACCCCGGAGTCGCTGTTCCCCGGGGCGGACTTCCGCCTCTTCCCGCTCCAGAACCCGGGCCTTCTCTCCATCCCGCTCGGCTTCCTGGCGGGCTGGCTCGGTACCGTCACCTCCGCCGAACCGCCGGACGAGGCGAAGCACGCGGAGGCGGAGGTACGCGCGCTGACGGGCGCGGGCGCGGTGTAGCGGCCGGGGGCGGCGCCCCGGAGGGGCAGGGGCGGAAGGGGTCAGACGCCCGTCACCCAGGCGTAGCGGTGCTCGGGCCGGCCCGTCTCACCGTACTTGAGGGAGAGCCGCACCCGGCCCGCCCGCTCCAGCAGCTTGAGATAGCGCTGGGCCGTCTGCCGGCTGACGCCCGCGCGTTCCGCGATCTCCTGTGCGGAGAGCGGGCCGTCCGCGGCCAGCAGCACCTGCCGTACGAGTTCGGCGGTGGTGGGGGAGTGGCCCTTGGGCAGGTCAGGGGCGCCCGAGCTCACCGACAGGGCGCCGAAGATGCGGTCCACCTCCGCCTGCTCCGCCTCGCCCCCGCCGTCCAGGGTGCGGCGCAGCGCCGCGTACGCCTCCAGCTTCGGGCGCAGGCCCCCGAGGTTGAACGGCTTCACCAGGTACTGGAGCGCGCCGTGGCGCATCGCCGCCTGGACGGTGGCCACGTCCCGAGCGGCGGTCACCATGATCACGTCGGTCTGGTGGCCGCGCCGGCGCAGCTCCCTGACCACCGCCAGTCCGTTCCCGTCCGGCAGGTAGTGGTCGAGCAGGATCAGGTCGACGGGCAGGTCCTCGACCCGGGCGAGCGCATCGGCGGCCGTATGGGCCACCGCGACGACCTGGAAGCCGGGCACCCTGCCGACGTACGCGGCGTTGATCTCCGCGACCCTGATGTCGTCGTCCACGACCAGAACGGTGATCATCGCGCCCCTCCCGGTGCGCTCGCCTCCGCCAGGGGCGCCTTCGGCTCGGCGAGGGCCTCCGGCAGGACCACGGTGAACTCGGCCCCGCCGTGGTCCGCGTCCATGCGGTCCGCGTCCGTACGGTCCGCGCCCCCGGCGCCTTCGTGCTCCGGCCCCTGGAGGCCCCCGCCCCGGGGGCCGCCCCCCGCCGCACCCACGTGTGCGCTGCCGCCCTGCCGTTCCGCCAGCCTGCGCACCATGGCCAGTCCCAGACCGCGCCGTCCGCCGTGCGCGGGGAGCTCCTTCGTGGACCACCCCTCCGTGAAGACCAGCTCGCGCCGCTCGGCGGGGACCCCCGGTCCGCTGTCCGTCACCCGCAGCACCACCGTGCTGCCCTCCGCCCGCAGATCGACCTCCACCCGCGGATCCGGCGAACCGGCCGCGGCGTCCAGCGCGTTGTCGACCAGGTTGCCGACGATCGTCACCAGCTCGCGCGGTTCCACCAGCCGGTCCGGCAGCAGCGTGCCGGGGGTGACCCGCAGCGACACCCCGCGTTCGGCCGCCACCGTCGCCTTTCCCACCAGCAGGGCGGCCACCAGCGGATCGTGCACCTTCTCGGTGACCTGCTCGGCCGTGGCCCGGTGCACGCCCACCACCTCGGTCACGTACGCGACCGCCTCCTCGTGCATCTCCAGTTCGAGCAGCCCGAGCAGGGTGTGCATCCGGTTGGCGTGCTCGTGGTCCTGGGCGCGCAGCGCGTCGATCAGGCCCCGGGTGGAGTCGAGCTCACGCCCCAGCCGCTCCAGCTCGGTGCGGTCGCGCAGGGTGGCGACGGCGCCCCCGTCGTCCGTCGGCATCCGGTTGGCGATCAGCACCCGCCGGCCGCGCACGGTCACCAGGTCCTCACCCGTGACCCGGCCCGCCAGCACGTCGCAGGTACGGCCTGCGCCGAGGACCTCCTCCAGCGGCCGGCCGGTGGCCTCCGGGCCGACGTCCAGCAGCCGCTGCGCCTCGTCGTTCATCAGCCGGATCCGCCCCGCCCCGTCCAGCGCGACGACGCCCTCGCGGATGCCGTGCAGCATCGCCTCGCGCTCGGCGAGCAGCGCCGAGATGTCGGAGAAGGCCAGGTCATGGGTCTGGCGCTGGAGGCGGCGGGAGATCAGATAGGCGGCCAGCGCCCCGACGGCCAGCGCCCCGCCCGCGTACGCGAACAGCCCCGGGATCGCGGCGAGCAGCCGGGCGCGGACGCTGTCGTACTCGATGCCGACCGACACCGCCCCGACGACCTCGCCGCCGGCCGTGCGCAGCGGCACCTTCCCGCGGGCCGAGCGCCCGAGTGTGCCGTTGTCGATCTCCATGACGTCCCGGCCGGCCAGGGCGTCGCTCGGGTCGGTGGAGACGACCTTGCCGATCTGGCCGGCGTCGGTGTGCGACCAGCGCACCCCCCGGCGGTCCATGACCACCACGTACTCGGCGCCGGTCTCCTTCCTGATCCGCTCCGCCTCGGCCTGCACCGGACCGTCGACGGCCGGCGGTGAGCCGAGCAGCTGGTCCGCGACCCCCGGGGACGCGGTGGTCTCGGCGATGGCGAGCGCCCGCCGCATCGCCTGGTCGTCGAGCTGAGCGCTGAGCGGGGCCAGGAACAGGCCGGTGGCCAGCACGGTGACACCGACGACGATGGCCAGCTGCATCAGCAGGACCTGGGAGAAGACCCGCCGCGGCCAGCCGAACCGCCGGCGTCGCGCGGGCGTGCGCGTGGGCGGGCGGGAGGGTCCGGGGCTCATGCAAGGAACGGTAAGCGGACGGGAGGCCATTCCGAAATGGCTACCGGGACCCGGGGGACGCGTGGCGGCGCAAGCGGCTTGCGTAATCCGCGGCTCATTTACGTCTTCCTGATGACGGCCGTGAAAGTCGCAGGTACGCCCCGTAGCGCGGACGGCGAGAGGCTTGCCGGGCCACGTCGGCCGCGGACGCGGCGGTAGACGCTCTGGCCCGTGTCTGCAATTCTCTGACCGTCAAGCGCAAATCCACGAGTTCCATGGCGCATAAAAGCGAGTCACATCGATATCCATACCGAGCCGCGCCCCGTGCGCCGTGTGCGCCGCGGGGCCGGACTTCGCCAGGATCGGGGACAGATGAGAAGACAACGCGGGAGATGGCGGGCTCTGGCCGCCGGGCTCACCACCGCACTTCTGCTGATAGGTCTGCCGTCACTCACCGCGACGGCGGCCGGGGGACCGGACATCGCCGCCGGGAAGCCCGCCGCGGCCGGCAGCTCGAACGGCGAGCACACCGCGGCCGCGATCACCGACGGGAACCGGGCGACGTACTGGGAGAGCGCGGGCGGCGCCCTGCCCCAGTGGGTCCAGGCCGACCTCGGCGCCGCCCACCGCGTGGACGAGGTCGTCCTCGCGCTCCCCGCCGGGTGGGAGAGCCGCACCCAGACCCTGTCCGTACAGGGCAGCGCCGACGGCACCGGTTTCAGCACGCTCAGGAACTCGGCCGCCTACGGCTTCGCCCCGGGCACCGGCAACACCGTGACGATCGGCTTCCCGGCCGCCCAGACCCGTTTCGTACGGGTGCACATCACGGCCAACACCGGCTGGCCGGCCGCGCAGCTCGCCGAGCTGGAGGTGCACGCGGCCGGCGGGTCGTCCGGCAACCTGGCCCTCGGCAGGACCCTGACGGCCAGCAGTTCCACCGAGGTGTACACCGCGGCCAACGCGGGCGACGGCAACCGGGCCAGCTACTGGGAGAGCCGCAACAACGCCCTGCCCCAGTGGATCCAGGCCGACCTGGGCGTATCGGTCCGCGTCGACCGGGTGGTGCTGCGCCTGCCCGACGGCTGGGGGACCAGGACGCAGACCCTCAAGCTGCAGTCCAGCGCCAACGGCACGGACTTCACCGATCTCACCGTCGCCAAGGGCTACGAGTTCGGCCCGGCGACCGGCCGGGCGGCCACCGTCGCCTTCGACGCCACCACCACGCGCCACGTCCGGGTGCTGATCACCGCGAACACCGGCCAGCCCGCCGGGCAGCTCTCCGAGCTGGAGGTCTACGGTCCGGCCACCGGCGACACCCAGGCCCCCTCGGCCCCCGCCGGCCTCGCCTACAGCGAACCCGCCACCGGCCGGATCAGGCTGACCTGGGAGGCGGCCACCGACAACACGGGCGTCACCGCTTACGACATCTACGCCAACAACATCCTGCGGACGAGCGTCGCCGGCGATGTGACCACGTACACCGACACCCAGCCCACCGACACCACCGTGTCCTACCACGTCCGGGCCAGGGACGCGGCCGGCAACCAGTCGCCCGACAGCAACACCGTCACCCGCGTCGCGGACACCGGTGACACCCAGGCGCCGACGGCCCCCTCGCACCTGTCCTTCACCGAGCCCTCCGCCGACCGGATCCGGCTGGCCTGGGGGGCTTCCACGGACAACACGGGCGTCACCGGCTACGACGTCTACGCCAACAACACCCGCCGCGCGAGCGTCGCCGGCGATGTGACCACGTACACCGACACCCAGCCGCCGAGCGCCACCGTGTCCTACCAGGTGCGTGCCAGGGACGCGGCGGGCAACCAGTCGTCCGGCAGCAACACCGTCACCCGCAACGGCAGCGGCGCGAACGGTGCGAACCTGGCGGTCGGCAAGCCCATCACGGCGTCCTCCGTCATCCACACCTTCGTCGCCGAGAACGCCAACGACAACAGTCTGGCCACCTACTGGGAGAGCGCGGCCGGCGGCCACCCGAGCACCCTCACGGTCAAGCTCGGCGCCAACGCCGACGTCAGCGGCCTCGTCCTGCGGCTCGACCCGGACAGCGCCTGGTCCACCCGTACCCAGAACATCCAGGTCCTCGGCCGGGAACAGGGCGCCTCGGGCCTCACCTCACTGGCGGCCGCCCGGGACTACACCTTCGACCCCGCCGGCGGGAACACGGTGAGCGTCCCGCTCGGTGCCCGCGTCGCGGACGTCCAGCTCAGGTTCACCTCCAACAGCGGCTCTTCGGGCGGCCAGATCGCGGAGTTCCAGGTCATCGGCGTACCGGCGCCCAACCCGGACCTGGAGGTCACCGGCCTGACCGCGTCCCCGGCCGCCCCGGTCGAATCCGACCCCGTCACTCTCACCGCCACCGTCCGCAACAGCGGCCCGGCCGCCTCGACGGCCACCCAGGTGGCGTTCCGCCTCGGCGGCACCAAGGTGGCCACCGGCTCGCTGGGCGCGCTCGCCGCCGGGGCGAGCACCACCGTCAGCGCCGCCATCGGTGCGCGTGACGCCGGATCGTACGAGATCGGCGCCGTCGCCGACGAGGCGAACAGCGTCATCGAGCAGAACGAGACCAACAACAGCCACACCCGTCCCACTCCTCTCGTCGTCAAGCCGGTCGACAGCTCCGACCTGATCGCCTCGTCCGTGGACTGGACCCCCAGCGCCCCGGCCGCCGGTGACGCCGTCACCTTCTCCGTGGTCCTCAGGAACCAGGGGACGGTCGCGTCCGCCGGCGGGGGCCACGCGGTCACGCTCACCCTGACCGACTCCAACGGCGCCACCGTCAAGACCCTCACCGGCTCCCACAGCGGAGCCATCGCCGCCGGAGCGAGCACGCCGGCCGTGAACCTGGGGACCTGGGCCGCGGCCGGCGGTTCGTACACGGCCAAGGTGGTGATCGCGGACGACACCAACGAACTGCCGGTCAAGCGCGCCAACAACACCAGCACCCGTCCGTTCTTCGTCGGCCGCGGCGCCGACATGCCGTACGACATGTACGAGGCGGAGGACGGGACGACCGGTGGCGGCGCCCGGAAGGTCGGCCCCAACCGCACCGTCGGCGACATCGCGGGGGAGGCGTCCGGCCGCCGGGCGGTCACGCTGAACACCACGGGCGACTCTGTGGAGTTCACCACGCGCGCCGACACCAACACGCTGGTGACCCGATTCTCCATCCCTGACGCACCCGGCGGCGGGGGGATCGACTCCACGCTCAACGTCTACGTCGACGGCACCTTCCGCAAGGCCATCGACCTCACCTCGGAGTACGCCTGGCTGTACGGGGCGGAGACCGCGCCGGGCAACTCGCCCGGCTCCGGCGCACCCCGCCACATCTACGACGAGGCGCACGTCATGCTCGGCGCCACCGTGCCCGCAGGGTCGAGGATCCGGCTCCAGAAGGACGCGGCGAACACCTCGACGTACGCGATCGACTTCATCGACCTGGAGCAGGTCGCGCCCCTCGCGAACCCGAATCCGGCGACGTACACCGTGCCCGCCGGATTCACCCACCAGGACGTCCAGAACGCCCTCGACAAGGTGCGGATGGACACCACCGGCACGCTCACGGGGGTCTATCTGCCGCCCGGCGAGTACCGGACGGCGTCCAAGTTCCAGGTGTACGGCAAGGCGGTCAAGGTGGTCGGCGCGGGCCCCTGGTACACGCAGTTCCACGCCCCGGCCGCACAGGACAACACGGATGTCGGCTTCCGGGCCGAGGCGTCGGCGAAGGGCTCCTCGTTCTCGGACTTCGCCTACTTCGGCAACTACACCTCGCGCATCGACGGGCCGGGCAAGGTGTTCGACTTCTTCAACGTGTCGGACATCGTGATCGACAACATCTGGAACGAGCACATGGTGTGCCTGTACTGGGGCGCGAACACGGACAGGGTCACGATCAGGAACTCCCGTATCCGCAACATGTTCGCCGACGGCATCAACATGACGAACGGATCGACCGACAACCTCGTCACGAACAACGAGGCGCGGGCCACCGGCGACGACAGCTTCGCGCTCTTCTCGGCGATCGACGCCGGGGGCGCGGACATGAAGAACAACGTCTACGAGAACCTGACGTCGATCCTCACCTGGCGCGCGGCCGGTGTCGCCGTCTACGGCGGCCACGGCAACACCTTCCGCAGCATCCACATCGCGGACACGCTCGTCTACTCCGGGATCACCATCAGCTCCCTGGACTTCGGATACCCGATGAACGGCTTCGGGACCGATCCCACGAGGTTCGAGAACATCTCCGTCGTGCGGGCCGGCGGCCACTTCTGGGGATCGCAGACCTTCCCCGGCATCTGGTTCTTCTCGGCGTCCAAGGTGTTCCAGGGGATCCGGGTCGACAACGTGGACATCGTCGACCCGACGTACAGCGGGATCATGTTCCAGACGAACTACGTGGGGGGCCGCCCCCAGTTCCCGATCAAGGACACGGTCCTGAGCGACATCACGATCTCGGGGGCGCGCAGGAGCGGTGACGCGTACGACGCCAAGTCCGGCTTCGGCGTGTGGGCCAACGAGCTGCCCGAGGCCGGGCAGGGGCCGGCGGTCGGTGAAGTCACCTTCAACGGTCTGAGGCTCAGCGGCAACGCCCAGGACGTCCGGAACACCACATCCACCTTCAGGATCGACATCAATCCCTAGTGGAAGGGCCTCTGGGTCTGGCGCAAGCCGCTTGCGCGGCTTGCGCTAGCCTTGCGTTCATGACGCGACGACTTGCTCAAGTGGCGAAGAAGGTAGGAGTCAGCGAGGCCACGGTCAGCCGGGTGCTCAACGGCAAGCCGGGCGTCTCCGACGCCACCCGCCAGGCGGTGCTGACGGCTCTGGACGTCCTCGGGTACGAACGGCCGACCCAGCTGCGAGGCGAACGCGCCCGGCTCGTCGGCCTGGTCCTGCCCGAGCTCCAGAACCCCATCTTTCCCGCGTTCGCCGAGGTGATCGGCGGTGCGCTCGCCCAGCAGGGACTCACGCCCGTGCTGTGCACCCAGACCAAGGGCGGGGTCACCGAGGCCGACTACGTGGAACTGCTGCTCCAGCAGCAGGTCTCGGGCGTCGTGTTCGCCGGCGGTCTGTTCGCGCAGGCGGACGCCCCGCACGACCACTACCGGCGGCTGGCCGAGCGCAGGATCCCGGTCGTCCTGATCAACGCCTCCATCGAGAACATGGACTTCCCCTGCATCGCCTGCGACGACGCCGTCGCCGTCGACCAGGCCTGGCGCCACCTGGCCTCCCTCGGCCATGAGCGCATCGGGCTGGTGCTGGGGCCCGAGGACCACATCCCCTCCCGCCGCAAGCTCGCCGCGGCGCGGGCCGCCGCCCGCTCCGAGGGCCGTGAGCTGACCGACGAGCACGTCGAACGCTCCATGTTCTCCCTGGAAGGCGGCCAGGCGGCGGCCACCAGACTGCTGGACCGGGGGTTCACCGGCATCATCTGCGCGAGCGACCCCCTCGCCCTCGGCGCGGTACGGGCGGCCCGCCGGCGAGGTCTGGCCGTCCCCGGCGACGTCTCCGTCGTCGGTTACGACGACTCCGCCTTCATGAACTGCACCGAACCCCCGCTGACCACCGTCCGCCAGCCCATCGAGGCGATGGGGAGGGCCGCCGTCGAGCTGCTCAGCGTCCAGATCCAGGGCGGTTCCGTGCCCCCCGGGGAGCTCCTCTTCGAGCCGGAGCTGGTCGTCCGGGGCTCCACGGCACGCCCTCCGCGCTGACCCTTGCCCCGAACCGGAGTCAATCTTTTTCGGAATCGGCGCAACATATTACGGCCGTCTGCGGACGGTGGTGGAGTGTGCGGCGTCCGGTGCGTCGGCCGGGGGCCTTCCGCGCTCATGCGCTCCTGACAAGCGGGCCACCGGGCGCGGACGGCAGCCTGCCGCCCGACACGGCGGCCCCGGCCGGGGCCTGACCGGACGCGCGGTGAGGCGGCGGGCGACTGCCCCGGCCGGCCCGGCCCGGGACGGCAGTGAGCGAGATGGTCGCGGCACGGCCGCTCGCCGCCCTGCTCGCCGAGCGGCCGCTGAACCCGCACCGGGCCGCGCAGATCGGCCCGGCCCCGGCCGGCCCGGCGTGGCCACCGCGCCGGCCCGGTCTCCGGACCCGGCCCGCCGGAGCCGCCCCGGCCGGCCGCCTATCCTGAGGAGCCCGGACCGTGAGCAGGAAGGGCGTCCCTTGAGCACGCAGCAGATCCCCGTCGTCGTCCTCGCGGGATTTCTGGGATCGGGCAAGACGACCCTGCTCAACCATCTTCTCCGCACCGCCAGGGGCACCCGGATCGGAGTGATGGTCAACGACTTCGGTTCGATCGAGATCGACGCCATGACCGTCGCCGGCCAGGTCGGCTCGACCGTCTCCCTCGGCAACGGCTGCCTGTGCTGCGCGGTCGACGCCGGTGAACTCGACACCTACCTGGAGACGCTCACCCGGCCCTCCGCCCGCCTCGACGTCATCGTCATCGAGGCCAGCGGACTCGCCGAACCACAGGAACTGGTGCGGATGATCCTCGCCAGCGACAACGCGCGGATCGTGTACGGCGGTCTCGTCGAGGTGGTCGACGCGGCGGAGTTCGACGCCACCCGTGAGCGCCACACGGAGACGGACCGGCACCTGGCCATGGCCGATCTGGTGGTCGTCAACAAGGCCGACCGCGTGACGGAGGACGAGCTGGGCCGCGTCCGGGCGGCCGTCGCCGCGCTCGCCGACCGGGCCGCCGTGGTCGGCGCGGCTCACGGCCGGATCGACCCCGAGCTGCTTTTCGACCGCGCGGCCCGCCCCGATGACAGCGGGGCCCGCCAGCTCTCCTTCGAGGACCTGGACGAGCTGTTCGTCGTCGAGGACGCCCATCCCCACGCGGCGTACGAGGCGGTGTCGTTCCGCGCGGAGGAACCGATGCACCCGCGACGGCTGCTCGACTTCCTCGACTCCCGTCCCGACGGCCTGTACCGGATCAAGGGGTTCGTCGACTTCGGGGAGGCCGACCCCGTCAACCGGTACGGCGTGCACGCGGTCGGCCGATTCCTGCGCTTCTACCCCGAGCCGTGGCCGCGTGGCGAACAGCGTGCGACCCAGCTCGTCCTCATCGGTTCGGGCACCGACGGCGAGGTGCTGCGCAAGGCGCTGGACGGCTGCCGGGTGGCGGGCCCGCAGGACGCGCCGGAGGAACACAGCATGTGGGGCGTCCTCAGGTACGTACCGGAGAAGGACGACCGGTCCCTGTCCGGCGGATCACCGCCGGAGGACTGAGAAGCCGGGACCGGCGCCCTGGCCACGCCGCCATGGCGTCACCTCGCGAGGGGGAATCCGATGGCGGACGTGCGCCGTCGCGTATCACCATACGACCTATGAGTGATCGACCCGCACGATGGACCGAGGCGACCGTCTACCCCGATATGTGGGCGGACCCGGACGACGACCCGCGAAACAACGACGGTGACGGCCCGGAGGGCGAACTCGCGACGTTGCAGGAGTTCCTGGCGAGCTACCGCATGACCCTGCGGATGAAGTGCGAGGGCCTGGACCCGGAACAGCTGGCCCGCCGGTCGGTACCGCCGTCGACGATGTCGTTGCTCGGCCTGATCCGGCACCTCGCCGAGGTGGAACGGGACTGGCGCAACTGGATCAGCGACGGTGACCCCCTGCCGAAGCTGTACGGACGGCGTGACGCCGACTTCGAGGAGGCCGCCGCCGAGCAGGCCATGGTCGACGCCGCGTACCGCGACCTCGAGCGTGAGCAGGCCGCGATGGACGCCGAGCTGGCCGCGTACAAGGACCTGGGCGAGCGGGTCGGGAAGGACAGGATGGCGATCCGGGAGCTGATGGTGCACAGGATCGAGGAGTACGCCCGTCACTGCGGGCACGCCGACCTGGTGCGCGAGTGCGTCGACGGAAGGGTGGGCCAGTGACGGTGGCCGGACACCGCCCCCGCCGGCCCGGCACCGCCCAGTGACGGCCTCGGAGGTGCCGGGCACCTGCTCGCACCGCTGATCCGGGCAGGGGCGCGGCCCCGCCGTCCCCGTCCGGTACGGCTCTCGCTCCGGCGATCCGCCGTACAGGACCCGAGCCAGCCTCTCACCTGCTCCCGCCGGGGCCCGTCCCGTCCTCCCGGCCAGGGCCGGAACGACGGGACGGGCCCCGGCTGCCCGCTTACGTGGCCGGGCCCGCCAGCACGTCGATCGGACCGGACAGCGGGGTGCCCGATCCGTCCCGGCGCGGGTCCAGCTCGGGAAGGTCCACCGGCATGCCGGTCTTCCGGGCCGCCCGGGCCGGCGCGGCACCCGCCCAGGCCAGCACCAGCAGGTCCTCGCCCTTCAGGAAGCGCTGACAGCGCACCCCGCCGGTGGCGCGCCCCTTGCGCGGATACTGGTCGAACGGCGTCAGCTTCGACGACGTACCCTCCGCGGCGTCCAGCGTGCCGGTCGAACCGGCGACCGTGAAGACCACCGCGTCCGCCGCCGGATCGACGGCGGTGAACGAGATCACCTCGGCGCCCGCCGCCAGCTTGATACCGGCCATGCCGCCGGCGGGACGGCCCTGCGGACGCACCTGCGAAGCCTGGTAGCGCAGCAGCTGGGCGTCGGACGTGATGAAGACGAGATCCTCCTCGCCCGTGCGCAGCTCCGCCGCGCCGACGATCCGGTCGCCCTGCTTGAGGGAGATGACCTCCAGCTCGTCCTTGTTCGCCGGGTAGTCCGGCACGACGCGCTTGACGACGCCCTGCAGGGTGCCGATCGCCAGGCCGGGGGAGGACTCGTCCAGCGTGGTCAGGCAGACGACCGTCTCGTCCTTCTCCAGGGTCAGGAACTCCGCGAGCGGTGCCCCGCCCGACAGGTTCGGCGCGGAGACGGTGTCCGGCAGCTGCGGCAGATCGATCACCGAGAGCCGCAGCAGCCGCCCGGTGGAGGTCACCGCGCCCACCTCGCCACGCTGCGTCGCCGGGACCGCCGAGACGATCACGTCGTGCTTGGTGCGCTTCCCGCCGTCGTCCGGGAGCGGCTCACCGCTCGCCGTACGGGCCAGCAGCCCCGTCGAGGACAGCAGCACCCGGCACGGGTCGTCCGCCACCTCAAGGGCCACCGCCGCGACCGGCGCGCCCGCCGACTCCAGCAGCACCGTGCGCCGCTCGGTGCCGAACTTCTTGGCGACCGAGGCCAGTTCCGACGAGACCAGCTTGCGCAGCTCGGCGTCCGACTCCAGGATCCCGGTCAGCTCGTCGATCTCGCCGTTGAGCCGGTCGCGCTCGCTCTCCAGCTCGATCCGGTCGAACTTGGTGAGCCGCCGCAGCGGCGTGTCCAGGATGTACTGCGTCTGGATCTCGCTGAGCGAGAAGTGGCTGATCAGCCGCTCCTTGGCCTGCGCCGAATTGTCGCTGGAGCGGATCAGCCGGATGACCTCGTCGATGTCGAGCAGCGCGACGAGCAGGCCCTCCACCAGGTGCAGCCGGTCCCGCTTCTTGCCCCGGCGGAACTCGCTGCGCCGCCGCACGACCTCGAACCGGTGGTCCAGGTAGACCTCCAGCAGTTCCTTGAGGCCCAGGGTGAGCGGCTGCCCGTCTACCAGCGCCACGTTGTTGATGCCGAAGGACTCCTCCATCGGCGTCAGCTTGTAGAGCTGCTCCAGCACGGCCTCCGGGATGAACCCGTTCTTGATCTCGATGACCAGGCGCAGGCCGTGCGCGCGATCGGTGAGGTCCTTGACGTCCGCGATGCCCTGGAGCTTCTTGGAACCGACCAGGTCCTTGATCTTGGCGATGACCTTCTCCGGACCGACCGCGAAGGGCAGTTCCGTCACGACCAGGCCCTTGCGGCGGGCCGTGACGTTCTCCACGGTCACCGTGGCGCGGATCTTGAAGGAGCCACGTCCCGACCCGTACGCGTCCTTGATCCCGGAGAGCCCCACGATCCGGCCACCGGTCGGCAGGTCCGGCCCCGGGACGTACCGCATCAGCGTCTCCAGGTCGGCGCCCGGGTGACGGATGAGGTGCCGGGCGGCCGCGATGACCTCGCCCAGGTTGTGCGGCGGCATATTGGTCGCCATACCGACCGCGATGCCCGAGGCGCCGTTGACCAGCAGGTTCGGGAAGGCGGCGGGCAGCGCGACGGGCTCCTGCTCCTGCCCGTCGTAGTTCGGTGAGAAGTCGACGGTGTCCTCGTCGATCGACTCGGTCATCAGCGACGTGGCGTCGGCCATCCGGCACTCCGTGTACCGCATCGCGGCCGGCGGGTCGTCGTTGCCGAGCGAACCGAAGTTCCCGTGCCCGTCGACGAGCGGCACACGCATCGAGAACGGCTGCGCCATGCGCACCAGCGCGTCGTAGATCGACGCGTCGCCGTGCGGGTGCAGCTTGCCCATGACCTCGCCGACGACGCGGGCACACTTCACATAGCCGCGCTCGGGGCGCAGGCCCATCTCGTTCATCTGGTACACGATGCGGCGATGCACCGGCTTCATGCCGTCGCGGGCGTCCGGCAGGGCACGGGAGTAGATCACCGAGTACGCGTACTCGAGGAAGGAGCCCTGCATTTCGTCGACGACGTCGATGTCGAGGATCTTTTCCTCGAAGTCGTCGGGCGGCGCGGTCTTCGTGCTGCGGCGGGCCATCGCGGCTGCGGCTCCTTACCAACATGGTTGATCTGACGCGGACCATTGTGGACCGTCCCACTGACAGGACGGACCGCGACCCGGAAGAGGGACGTTACGCGGACCCGGGAACTTCGCCAGGTGTCGGTCCGCTTGCATACAGTGGCAGGACTTTTCCATATCGCGATCGAAGGGACGTACATGCCCATGGGTCACACGGCCACAGCCCAGGCCGGCTCCGGCGGCCTGACAGCAACCGAGCACCGCCTGGCCAATGGCCTGCGGGTGGTGCTCTCGGAGGACCACCTGACCCCGGTCGCCGCTGTCTGCCTCTGGTACGACGTCGGCTCCCGCCACGAGGTCAAGGGCCGCACCGGTCTCGCCCACCTCTTCGAGCACCTTATGTTCCAGGGCTCCAAGCAGGTCAAGGGCAACGGCCACTTCGAGCTGGTGCAGGGCGCCGGCGGCTCGCTCAACGGCACCACCAGTTTCGAGCGCACCAACTACTTCGAGACCATGCCGACCCACCAGCTGGAGCTGGCGCTGTGGCTCGAGGCCGACCGGATGGGCTCCCTGCTCACCGCGCTCGACGAGGTGTCCATGGAGAACCAGCGGGACGTCGTCAAGAACGAGCGCCGCCAGCGCTACGACAACGTTCCCTACGGCACGGCCTTCGAGAAGCTCACCGCCCTCGCCTACCCGGAGGGCCACCCGTACCACCACACCCCGATCGGCTCCATGGCCGACCTCGACGCGGCCACGCTCGACGACGCGCAGAACTTCTTCCGTACCTACTACGCGCCGAACAACGCGGTGCTGTCGGTCGTCGGCGACATCGACCCCGAGCAGACGCTCGCCTGGATCGAGAAGTACTTCGGGTCCATCCCGGCCCACGACGGCAAGCTCCCGCCCCGCGACGGCTCCCTCCCCGACATCATGGGCGAGCAGCTGCGCGAGGTCGTCGAGGAGGAGGTCCCGGCCCGCGCGCTGATGGCCGCCTACCGCCTGCCGCACGACGGCACCCGCGAGGCGGACGCCGCCGACCTGGCCCTGACCGTCCTCGGCGGCGGCGAGTCGTCCCGGCTGCACAACCGGCTGGTGCGGCGCGACCGCACCGCCGTGGCCGCCGGGTTCGGCCTGCTGCGGCTGGCCGGCGCCCCCTCGCTGGGATGGCTGGACGTCAAGACCTCCGGCGGGGTCGAGGTGCCCGACATCGAGGCCGCGGTCGACGACGAGCTGGCCCGGTTCGCCGCCGAGGGCCCCACCCCCGAGGAGATGGAGCGCGCGCAGGCCCAGTTGGAGCGCGAGTGGCTGGACCGGCTCGGCACGGTCGCGGGCCGCGCGGACGAACTGTGCCGGTTCGCCGTGCTGTTCGGCGACCCGCAGCTCGCGCTGACCGCCGTCGGACGCGTGCTGGACATCACCGCCGAGGAGGTGCGGGCGGTCGCCGAGGCCAGGCTGCGTCCCGACAACCGGGCGGTACTGGTCTACGAACCCGTCAGCGCCGACCGGAGCGACCAGGAAAGCGACGAGCAGGAAGAGGGGGCGGACCAGTGAGCGACACCACTGCGCCTTTGACGTCCATGGAGTTCCACCCGCAGCCGCAGGCCGGTACGGCCCGGCCCTGGGCCTTCCCGGCCCCCGAGCGCGGCGTGCTCGACAACGGTGTGACGGTGCTGCGATGCCACCGCCCCGGCCAGCAGGTCGTGGCCGTGGAGATCTTCCTCGCCGCCCCGCTGGACGCCGAGCCCGAGGGCCTGGACGGCGTCGCCACGATCATGGCGCGGGCCCTGTCGGAGGGCACCGACCAGCACACGGCCGAGGAGTTCGCCGCCGAGCTGGAGCGCTGCGGTGCCACCCTCGACGCCCACGCCGACCACCCCGGCGTCCGGGTCTCCCTGGAGGTCCCGGTCTCCCGGCTCTCCAAGGCCCTCGGCCTGGTCGCCGAGGCGCTGCGCGCGCCCGCGTTCGCCGACGGCGAGGTCGAGCGCCTCGTCCGCAACCGGCTCGACGAGATCCCCCACGAGACGGCCAACCCGGCCCGCCGCGCCGCCATGCAGCTCTCCAAGGAGCTCTTCCCGGCCACCTCGCGCATGTCGCGCCCCCGCCAGGGGACCGAGGAGACCGTGGCGCGCATCGACTCCGGCGCCGTCCGCTCCTTCTACGACGCGCACATCCGTCCCGCCACGGCCACGGCCGTCGTCGTCGGCGACCTCACGGACGTCGATCTCGACGAGGTGCTCGCCGAGACCCTCGGCGCCTGGACGGGCAAGCCCGCCGAGCCCCGCCCCGTACCGCCGATCACCGCCGACGACACCGGCCGGGTCGTCATCGTGGACCGCCCGGGCGCGGTCCAGACCCAGATGCTGATCGGCCGCGTCGGTCCCGACCGGCACGACCGCGTCTGGCCGGCCCAGGTGCTGGGCACGTACTGCCTGGGCGGCACGCTCACCTCCCGCCTGGACCGGGTCCTGCGCGAGGAGAAGGGGTACACCTACGGCGTACGGTCCTTCGGGCAGGTACTGCGCTCGGCACCCGACGGGACCGGTGCCTCGATGCTGGCCATCAGCGGTTCGGTCGACACGCCCAACAGCGGCCCCGCCCTGGCGGATCTGTGGAAGGTGCTGAGCACCCTCGCGGCGGAGGGCCTGACCGACGCCGAGCGTGATGTGGCCGTGCAGAACCTGGTGGGCGTGGCCCCGCTCAAGTACGAGACGGCGGCCTCGGTCGCGGCCACGCTCGCCGACCAGGTCGAGCAGTACCTCCCGGACGACTTCCAGGCGCAGATGTACGCGCGCCTCGCCGAGACCGGGACCGTGGAGGCCACCGCCGCGGCCGTCAGCGCCTTCCCGGTGGACCGTCTCGTGACGGTGCTCGTCGGTGACGCCGCACAGATCAAGGAGCCGGTCGAGGCGCTGGGCATCGGTGAAGTGACCGTGGTCACGGGCTGATTGACCCGTTCCGGACGGCAGCGGCGGCAACCGCCCGGCCTCACCTGCGGCGATTGCGGTTCCGTCGCACGGTGGGACCGGATGCGCCGCACCGTGGAACCCCGGCATCCCATCGGATGCCGGGGTTCCGCTTTTGCTGCGTCTTATGTCCCAAATGTTGCGGAGGTTGTGTGTCTGCCCTGTGGCGTGCGCTACAAAACAGCGTGACCATTTGGTGATTGAAAGATCGGCCGCTTAGCGTCTGATGCGCTGTCCGCCCGGTTCGACCGCCGCACCCGCGGCACCGGACAGCCATCGCCGAGTCCCCGTCAGGCGCGAGCCTGGGGAGCCGGGGACCCACTCAGTCCCTGGGGTGAATCGGACGCCTTCGCCGCCGTGCGGAGGGGCCCGTAGGAGACCTTCCTGCTCCGAACCCGTCAGCTAACCCGGTAGGCGAGAAGGAAGGAAAGGATCAGCCACTTCATGGCGTTCACCCGTGCCACCGGGAAGCACCGTGCCCCGAGCCGCATGAGCCGCAAGAGCGCGCACGTCGCCGGCGTCGCGGCCCTCGCCACCACCGGCGTCATCGGAACCCTCGCTTCCCCGGCGCTCGCCGCCGACACGGACACCCGCTCGCTCGAGGACACCGGCCTCAACCAGGTCGTCGTCACCGACTCGCTCGCCGAGCGGATCGACGCCCAGGCCGAGGCCCAGGAGCAGGAGGCCGAGGAGGCCGCCGCCCTGGCGAAGGCCAAGGCGAAGGCCGAGGCCGAGGCGAAGCGCAAGGCCGAGGCCCGCGCCAAGGAGGCCCGCGAGGCCCGTGAGCGCGCCGCCCGCGAGGCCGAGCGCAAGCGGCTCAACTCCTTTCAGCTGCCCGTCGCCGGCTCGTACGTCAGCACCGGCTACCAGACCGGCGGCGCCATGTGGTCCTCCGGCAGCCACACCGGCATCGACTTCCACGCCGCGTCCGGCTCCTCCGTCGTGGCCGTGGGTTCCGGCACCGTCGTCGAGGCCGGCTGGGGCGGCGCGTACGGCAACAACATCGTCATCCGGATGAACGACGGCACGTACACCCAGTACGGCCACCTCTCCTCCATCGCGGTGTCGGTCGGCCAGAGCGTCACGCCGGGCCAGCAGATCGGGCTCTCCGGCTCGACCGGCAACTCCTCGGGTCCGCACCTCCACTTCGAGGCCCGGGCCGGCGCCGACTACGGCTCGGACATCGACCCCGTCGCGTACCTGCGCTCGCACGGCGTCAACGTCTGACGCTCCGCCCGTACGCGCCAAGGCCCCGGCTCCTTCCGAGCCGGGGCCTTCGCGCGTCCTCCCCTGCCTCGGCGCCCCGGCCCCGGGGGCCGGGGCCCGCGGTCCCGCCCGGCGCCCTCCGCACGTCCCGAGGGCCCCCGGAGCGGACTTCCGGCCCGTGGTCCCGACATCCTGGCCAAAAGATATACATGGATTCCGAGTAGGCATCGGAAATTCCGGCCTGCTGCAATAGAGTCACCGAACAGAGCGTCAATCAGCTGAGTTTCGCGCGGATCAAGTCGGAGGTTCGGTATGCGCATTCCCGCGCACTCGGTATGCACGGCGATCCGCGATGACATCGTCACCGGTGTGTTCGAGCGCGGCAGCCGGCTGACCGAGGAGCAGCTGGCGCGCCGCTACGGGGTTTCTCGGGTACCCGTCCGGGAGGCGCTGCGCACCCTGGAGTCGGAGGGGTTCGTCATCACCCGGCGCCACGCCGGAGCGTGTGTCGCCGAGCCGACCGAGCAGGAGGCGGCCGACCTCCTGGAGGTCCGCGCGCTGCTGGAACCGCTGGGCGCGGCGCGCGCCGCCCAGCGCCGCACCGAGGCCCACCTCAAGGTGCTGCGCGGGCTGGTCAGGCTGGGGCAGGAGCGGGCCCGTCGAGGTCAGGGCGAGGACCTGCGCTCACTCGGCGGCTGGTTCCACGAGACCCTCGCCCAGGCGTCCGGCAGCCCGGGTCTGACCGCCCTGCTCACCCAGCTCCGGCACAAGATCGCCTGGATGTACACGGTCGAGCGGACCGCGCACCCGGTCGAGGAGTGGGCCGAGCACGGCGCGATCGTGGACGCCGTGGCGCGCGGCGATGCCGAACGGGCCCGGGCGCTCACCGCCCAGCACGCCGAGCGTTCGCTGGGGGCGCACCGGCTGCGGCGGCCCGAGCGGGCCGCCGGGCGCGTGAGGACTTCGCAACATGCCGTCAACACCGCGAGCGTCCGCAATTAACAATGGGTCCGTATACAAAGGGGGCGGGGAATTCCGTGCCGGAATTCCCCTGCTCATGAACGGAACGGAACAGTGGAGCCGTATCGCCCCGGAATTCAGGTCGATACGGCTCCGCCGTGTGCTGTTCTGAAGTTGTTTCCGCCGCGGGGACCGTCAGACGGTCTCGGGCAGCTCGTCGAGACCTTCGGCGACCAGCTTCGCCAGACGGTCCAGCGCGATGTCCGCACCCTCGGCGTCCGAAGCGAGCACGATCTCCTCGCCGCCCTGCGCGCCCAGGCCGAGCACCGCGAGCATCGACGCGGCGTTCACCGGGTTCCCGTCGGCCTTGGCGATCGTCACGGGGACGCCGGCGGCCGTGGCGGCACGGACGAAGATGGAGGCGGGGCGGGCGTGCAGGCCCTCGGCCCAGCCGACATTGACGCGGCGCTCAGCCATGATGTTGCCCTTCAAGTCCTAGCGGTTGTCTAGACCAGTCTCTCATGTCCTGCCGGGTGCTCGAACCGGCTTCCGGCCCGCCTCCGGCGGCCCGGACGTGTCCCTTCCAGGTCCTTTCCAGGACCGTCGGCCCCTTCACCTTGCCGCGCTCCCGGTACCTCCGCTACCGGTGTCCGCGCCGTACGCTGACTCCATGCGGACCCCGCCGGAGCAGTCGGAACACGTGTATCCCGCCCACTGGGAAGCCGACGTGGTGCTGCGCGACGGCGGCACCGCGCGGATCAGGCCGATCACCACGGACGACGCGGAACGCCTGGTCAGCTTCTACGAGCAGGTCTCCGACGAGTCGAAGTACTACCGGTTCTTCGCTCCCTACCCGCGGCTCTCCGCCAAGGACGTCCACCGATTCACCCACCACGACTACGTGGACCGGGTGGGCCTGGCCGCCACGGTCAACGGCGAGTTCATCGCCACCGTCCGCTACGACCGGATCAACGAGCGGGGGCTGCCCGCGACCGCGCCCGCCGACGAGGCCGAGGTCGCGTTCCTCGTCCAGGACGCGCACCAGGGCAGGGGGGTCGCCTCGGCTCTGCTGGAGCACATCGCGGCGGTGGCCCGCGAGCGGGACATCCGGCGGTTCGCGGCGGAGGTGCTGCCCGCCAACTCCAAGATGATCAAGGTGTTCACGGACGCCGGATACACCCAGAAGCGCAGCTTCGAGGACGGGGCGGTACGTCTGCACCTCGACCTGGAGCCGACCGACCGGTCCCTCGCCGTGCAGCGCGCCCGTGAGCAGCGCGCCGAGGCCCGTTCGGTGCAGAGGCTGCTCTCACCCGGATCGGTCGCCGTCATCGGCGCGGGCCGCGCCCCCGGCGGGGTCGGCCGCACGGTCCTGCGCAACCTCCTCGACGGCGGCTACACCGGTCGTACGTACGCGGTCAACCGCGCCCTCGCCGGCCCGGTGGACGCGCTCGACGGGGTCCCGGCCTTCCGCTCCGTCGCCGACATCGGGGAGCCCGTCGACCTCGCGGTGGTGGCCGTACCCGCCGAACGGGTGCCCGAGGTGGTCGACGACTGCGGCGAGCACGGCGTCCAGGGGCTGGTCGTGCTCTCCGCGGGCTACGCCGAGCAGGGCGCCGAGGGCCGCGCGCGCCAGCGGGAACTGGTCCGCCGGGCCCGCTCGTACGGCATGCGCGTCATCGGCCCCAACGCCTTCGGCGTGATCAACACCGCACCCGGCGTCCATCTCAACGCCTCACTGGCACCGCACCCGCCGGCGCCGGGGCGGATCGGGCTGTTCACCCAGTCCGGGGCGATCGGCATCGCCCTGCTCTCCGGCCTGCACCGCCGGGGAGCCGGCCTGTCGTCGTTCATCTCGGCCGGCAACCGGGCGGACGTCTCCGGCAACGACTTCCTCCAGTACGGCTACGACGACCCCGACACGGACGTCGTGCTGCTCTACCTGGAATCCATCGGCAACCCGCGCAAGTTCACCCGGCTCGCCCGGCGCACGGCGGCGGTGAAGCCGGTCGTCGTGGTGAAGGGCGCCCGGCACAGTGGCAGTGCCCCGCCCGGGCACGCCGTGCCGGTCACCCGCATCCCGCACGCCACCGTCTCCGCGCTGCTGCGGCAGGCCGGTGTCATCCGGGTGGACACCGTGACCGAACTGGTCGACGCGGGACTGCTGCTGGCCGGGCAGCCGCTGCCGGCGGGCCCGAGAGTGGCGATCCTGGGCAACTCCGAGTCCCTGGGGCTCCTGACGTACGACGCCTGCCTGACCGAGGGGCTCCGGCCGCTGCGGCCCCGCGACCTGACGACCGCCGCGACGCCCGAGGACTTCCGCACCGCGCTCGCCCAGGCACTGGAGGACGACGCGTGCGACGCGGTCGCGGTCACGGCCATCCCCTGGGTGGGAGAGAACGGCGTGACCGAGTCCGCCGACGGCGGTGCGCTGGCGGACGCCCTGCGGGCGGCGTCGGCCGCCTCCCCGGCGAAGCCGGTGGTGGTCGTCCATGTCGAGATGGGCGCCCTGGCCGACGCCCTGGCGGCGGCGACCGGCACCGCACCGGGGCCGGACGCGGCCCCCGGCGCCCCCGCGCCGCCCGGCGCCGCCCGGCCGGCCCCCGCGCCCCCGGCCGGCCCCGGTCCCGCGGCCGTCCCCCGGAACCGGACCGACCCCGGCCGCGACGTCGATGCCCCGGACGGGGCCGAGGCCGGCGGCATCGGCCGCATCCCCGCCTACCCCGCCGCCGAACGGGCCGTGCGCGCGCTCGCCGAGGCGGTCAGGTACGGCCAGTGGCGGCGGCAGAGCGCCGAGCCCGGGCGGGTGCCCGAGTACATCGACACCTCGATCGACGAGGCCGGCGCCGCCGCGCAGATCGAGCGGGTGCTCGGCCGGGAGGTGGGGGAGCGGGGCATCACCCTCGACCACGACGCCGCCCTGGAGCTCCTCGGCCGGTACGGCATCCCCGTGCGCCCGGCCCTGCCCGCGCCCGGCCCCGACGCCGCCGTGGCGGCCGCCGGGCGCCTCGGATACCCGGTCGCGCTCAAGACCACCGCGCCGCACCTGCGCCACCGCCCCGACCTCGGCGGCGTACGTCTCGACCTGGCGACCGAGGGCGGGCTGCGTGCCGCGTACGCCGAGTTGACCGATGCCCTCGGCAAGCCCGAGGAGCTCCAGCCCGTCGTCCAGGCCATGGCGCCGCGCGGTGTCGACACCGTCGTACGCGCCGCCATCGATCCGGCCGTGGGCGCCGTCCTCTCCTTCGGCCTCGCCGGCGCGCCCTCCGAGCTCCTCGGCGACACCGCCCACCGACTCGTCCCGGCCACCGACCGCGATGTCGCCGAACAGATCCGGTCCATCCGCACCGCCCCGCTCCTGTTCGGCTGGCGCGGCTCCGCGCCCGTCGACACGCCGGCCCTGGAGGAGCTGCTGCTGCGCGTCTCCCGGCTGGTCGACGACCACCCGGAGATCGTCGCCGTCGCGCTGGAGCCGGTGGTCGTCGCCCCCAGGGGCCTGTCCGTGCTCGGCGCGACCGTCCGGCTTGCCCCGCCTCCCGCCCGCTCCGACCTGGGCCCGCGTCGTCTGCCCAGCTACTGACCGACGGCGACCGGCCCACCGCCGGCCGCGGCCGCCCGACCCCCGCCCCGTCGCCGCCCGACCCCCGCCCCGTCGCCGCCCGACCCCCGCCCCGTCGCCGCCACCGGCCGGGCCGCCGCCCGTGGCCCGCCGCCCCCGGACGGCGGCCGCGCTTCCCGGGACGCCCACCGGACGGCCCACGGTCGCGTGCCGGACTCCCGACCGTCCCGGACCGCTGCCGGCGACGGATTAGGATGGAGTCCATGGCGAAGACCGGTACGACGACCCAAGGGCTGCGCGCGGCCATCGAGCGCAGCGGCTATTACCCGGCCCTCGTGGCCGAGGCGGTGGAGGCCGCCGTCGGTGGCGAGCCGATCGCCTCGTACCTCGTGCATCAGGAGACCACCTTCGACGCGAACGAGGTCCGCCGCCACGTCACGGTCCTCGTCCTGACGGGCAACCGTTTCATCGTCAGCCACACCGACGAGCAGAACGCCGACACCAGCTCCCCGACGCCGTACGCGACGACCTCCACCGAGTCGGTCAAGCTCGACCGCATCTCCTCGGTGGTGCTCAGCCGCGTCGTCGCCAACCCGGAGTCCTACACCCCCGGCACCCTGCCCCGCGAGGTGGTCCTCACCATCGGCTGGGGTGCCGTCTCCCGGATCGACCTGGAGCCCGCCGCCTGCGGCGACCCGAACTGCGAGGCGGACCACGGCTACACCGGGAACACCACGGCGGACGATCTGAGCCTGCGCGTCAGCGAGGCCGGTGACGGCCCCGAGACGGTCCGCCAGACGCTCGCCTTCGCCCAGGCGCTCTCCGAAGCCACCGCGGCCACGCGCTGATGGTCCAGCCCGCAGCGGCGGCGGCCGCCTGGCCCGACGATCCCGTCCCGCTCTCCCTCGACACCGCACCCGTCCCCGAGTACGGCTCCGGCTCCCTGGCCGACCTGCTGCCGACGCTCGCCGCCGGACAGGACGTGCCGGGGTTCGACCGGCGCATCGCGGAGCTGTCGCCCGCCGACCGGAACTGCGTGTTCCTGATCGACGGTCTCGGCTGGGAGCAGATCAAGGCGCACCCGGACGAGGCCCCGTACCTCACGTCGCTGCTCGCCACCTCGCGCGGCGGCACGGGACGGCCCCTGACCGCGGGCTTCCCCGCCACCACGGCGACCTCCCTCGCCTCGGTCGGCACCGGACTTCCGCCCGGTGAGCACGGCCTGCCCGGCTACACGGTCCGCGACCCCGCCACCGGTGGGCTGATGAACCAGCTGCGCTGGCGGCCGTGGACGCCGCCGCACGTGTGGCAGCCGTACCCCACCCTCTTCCAGCTCGCCGACGCCGCCGGTGTGCACACCGCGCAGGTCACCTCGCCGACCTTCCAGGACACCCCGCTCACCAAGGTCGCGCTCAGTGGCGGAACGTTTCACGGACGGCTCACCGGCGAGGAACGCATGGACCTGGCGGCCGCGCAACTGGCCGCCGCCGACCGCTCGCTGATCTACACGTACTACAGCGAGCTCGACGGCAGCGGCCACCGCTTCGGCGTCGACTCCGACGCCTGGCGCGGTCAGCTGATGACCGTGGACCGGCTCGTCCAGCGCCTCGCCGAACAGCTTCCCGCCCGCTCCACGCTGTACGTCACCGCCGACCACGGGATGATCGACATCCCGTTCGACGAGCAGTCCCGCATCGACTTCGACGAGGACTGGGAGCTCGGCGCCGGAGTCGCCCTGCTGGGCGGCGAGGGCCGGGCCCGGCACGTCTACGCGGTGCCGGGTGCGACGGCCGACGTTCTGGCCTGCTGGCGCGAGGTGCTCGGCGAGCAGTTCTGGGTGGCGAGCCGCGACGAGGCGATCGGGGCGGGATGGTTCGGGCCGCGGATCGACGAGCGGGTGTACGGCCGGATCGGCGATGTCGTCGCCGCCGCACACGACGATGTCGTGATCACCGCGTCCGTGAACGAGCCGCACGAGTCGGCGATGGTCGGCATGCACGGCTCGATGACCGCCGTCGAGCAGCTCGTCCCGCTCCTCGAAGTACGCGCGTGACCTGAGCCCGAGAACCCGCGGAGCCCGGCGGTTCCCGGGTCCCCGAGCCCGCAGACGGACGTCGCACGACGTCGGACAGACCCCCACAAGACCCGAAAGGTCGTCAGTTTCCCATGCCCGAGCTGGTGTTCTTCTCCGGAACCATGGACTGCGGAAAGAGCACCCTCGCTCTGCAGATCGAGCACAACCGGTCCACCCGGGGCCTCCAGGGCATGATCTTCACGCGTGACGACCGCGCGGGCGAGGGCAAGCTCTCCTCCAGGCTCGGCCTGGTCACCGACGCCGTGGAGGCCGCCGAGGGGTTCGACTTCTACGCCTACCTGGTCACCCACCTCTCCAAGGGCGGCCGCTGCGACTACGTGATCGCGGACGAGGCGCAGTTCCTGGCCCCCGACCAGATCGACCAGCTGGCCCGGGTCGTCGACGACCTGGACCTGGACGTCTTCGCGTTCGGCATCACCACCGACTTCCGCTCCAAGCTCTTCCCCGGCTCGCAGCGGCTGGTGGAGCTGGCCGACCGGGTCGAGGTGCTCCAGGTCGAGGCGCTGTGCTGGTGCGGTGCGCGCGCCACCCACAACGCGCGCACCGTCGGCGGGGCGATGGTCGTCGAGGGCGCGCAGGTCGTCGTCGGCGACGTCAACGCCGGTGACGAGGTGGGGTACGAGGTGCTCTGCCGCCGCCACCACCGGCGCCGCATGACGGCCGCGACCGCGCACGCGGCCGCCCTCTCGCCGGACGTGCTGCCCGTCGAGGTCAGCGATCGGCCGACCGTACGACGGTGAAGACGGCCCCCTCCGGGTCCGCCACCGTGGCCGGCCGCCCGTTGGCGTCGTCGCGCGGCGGCCGCAGCACCCGACCGCCCAGTTCGGTCACCCGACGGGCTGCCGCGTCGGTGTCCTCCACCTCGAACCAGGTCATCCAGTGGGCTCCCCGGTCACGCGGCAGCGCCTTGCCCGCCCCGTGCAGGGCGGCGACCGGCCGGCCGTCCACCCTCAGCGTCACCACGTCCGGCTCGGCCGGGACGACCGGTTCGAGCTCGTAGCCGAACACCGTCCTGTAGAACTTGACCACCGACTCGGTCTCCTGGGTCAGCAGCTCGTTCCAGACCGGGGTCCCGGGTCTCCCGGCCACCGCCGTGCCGACGTGCTCGGCCGCCTGCCAGACTCCGAAGACGGCGCCCGTGGGGTCCGAACAGATCGCCATCCGGCCCGCGTCCGAGGCGTCCAGCGGGCCGACCGCGACCGTGCCGCCACTGGAGCGGATCGATTCAGCTGTCCTGTCCGCGTCGTCGGTGGCCAGATAGGTCGTCCAGGCGACCGGCAGGTCCCGGCCGGCGGGAAGCCGCCCCATTCCGGCGACCTCCAGGCCGTCGAGCAGGCCCCGCACGTACGGGCCGAGCTGCTGGGGACCCGGCTGGAAGCGCCAGCCGAACAGCGCCCCGTAGAACTCCTGCGTGACGTCAAGGTCGTGCACCATCAAACTCACCCAACAGGGTGTACCGGGCTTGCGCCGAGTCGCCTCGGTCATCGTCACTCTCTCCTCGGACCATCGGTGTGGCCGTGCGGGGGGACCGGGCGTGCGCCGCGCCTGTGACCGGCCGCACGCCCCGTCAGATGCTTGCACCACCGGCCGCGCGGTGCGCCCCGGCCGCGCCGCGGTGTGGCGCGATCCCGCAGGAGGATGCCCGAATTTTTCGCGCCCGTCCGGTCGTCGACCGTCGCGCCCAGGTGTGCGACTGCGCGAGGATGGCACGCATGAACCCCATCATTCCGGCAGCCGAACTCGTGAACGAGTTGGCCGGGACGCGCCCCCCGGTCCTCCTCGATGTCCGCTGGCAGCTGGGCGGCCCGCCCGGACGGCCCGCCTACGAGGCGGGTCACCTGCCCGGCGCCGTCCATGTCGACCTCGACTCGGAGCTGGCGGGCCCGCCCGGACCCGGAGGACGCCACCCGCTGCCGGACCTCGCGGTGTTCGGCGCCGCGATGCGCCGGGCCGGTGTGACGGCCTCCTCCCCCGTGGTGGCGTACGACGGGGGACAGGGCTGGGCGGCCGCCCGGGCGTGGTGGCTGCTGCGCTGGACGGGCCACCCGGACGTACGGGTCCTGGACGGCGGCCTGGCGGCGTGGCGCGGCGAGCTCACGACGGACGTTCCCGCACCGGTGCCGGGCGACTTCGATCCCCGGCCCGGCGGCCTGCCGCTGCTGGACGCGGACGGCGCGGCGGCCCTCGCCCGGTCCGGCCTGTTGCTGGACGCGCGGGCGGCGGAGCGCTACCGGGGCGACGTGGAGCCGATCGACCGGGTCGGCGGCCACATCCCGGGCGCGGCGTCGGCGCCGACCACGGAGAACGTGGGCGAGGACGGGCGCTTCCTGCCTCCCGAGGTCCTGGCGGCCCGCTTCAAGGCGCTGGGCGCGACCGACGCCCCCGCGGTCGGCGTCTACTGCGGCTCGGGGGTCTCCGGGGCCCATGAGGTGCTGGCCCTGGAACTGGCGGGCGTCCAGGCCGCGCTGTACGCGGGCTCCTGGTCGGAGTGGTCGGCCGACGAGAGCCGCCCGGTGGCGACGGGCCCGGCGCGCGGCTGACTCCGCCGGCCGCGCGGCTCGGGCACGCGCGGCCGGCCCTGCGGTCCGAGGCGGTGGGGCGGGCGGCCCGGTGGGCCGACGCCCCGGGGCGGCCGCCCGGGCGGAAGAGGCGCGAAGCCGGTCATGGCGGGCGGCCGGAGGAACCAGGCACCGGAGGCCGCCGACGGTGAGCGGGAAGCGGGAGCGGCGCGTAGGGCGAGGCGCCGGCCGGGGCCTGATGCGCCCGGCACGCTCTACTCCGGGGACCCGTGTCCCGTCGTTCCCGCCTCCGGCATCGTTCCCGTTTCCCGCGTCATTCCTGCTTCTTGCGGCGCGTACCGAAGACGATCTCGTCCCAGCTCGGCACCGCCGCCCGGCGGCCCGGCCGGACGCCGTCCGCCTCCGCCTGACGGTCGGTCGTGCCCGTCAGCCGGTCACGGTGACCGCTGACCGCGCGGGGCATCAGTACGTCCGCGTACGCCGACCCCGCTCCCGCGGAGGCCGCGGGAGCCGGAGGCTCCTCCGCCTCCGTGTCGTCGTCGGCCTCGGAGCCGGGGGAGTCCGGCCCGACCGTACGCTCGGGCACCACCATGTCGCCCCGGAAGCTCGGGACCGCTTCCAGCAGGCTGGTCAGCGAGTCCCGCTCGGGCTCCTCCTCGGCATCGGGCACGGGCAGCGGTACGGGCGCCGTCGGGCGCTCCATCTGCCGGTCCAGGGCCCGGTCCAGCGGCCGGTCGCGCGGGAGGCGCGCGATGCGGGGCACGAAGGGGAAGCTCGGTTCCTGCTGGACCGCCACCGCGTCGTCGGTCTCGCCGATCAGGGAGCGGGCCTCGTCGTCCACGGCCTGGACCAGACGGCGCGGCGGGTCGTACGTCCAGCTCGCCGAGTGGACCTCTCCCGCCACCCGGTAGACCAGCAGCACCTCCCAGGTGCCGTCGTCCCGGCGCCAGGAGTCCCAGGCCACGTTGTCCTTCTCGGCGCCGCGCAGCAGCAGTCGCTCCTGCACCGCCTCGCCGAGCTGCGGACCGGTGTTCTCGCCGGGCCTGCGGACGGGGGTCTTGCGCGCCCGCTCGGCCATGAAGGCGCGTTCGGCGAGCACGGGACCTTCGAAACGGCGTACCCGCTCGACCGGAATGCCGGCGAGCTGGGCGACCTCTTCGGCTGAGGCACCCGCGCGTATGCGGGCCTGGATGTCGCGCGGCCGGAGGTGGCTCTCCACCTCGATCTCGATCTGGCCGAGGCGGGCACGGTCGTTGCGTACGGCGGCGCGCAGCCGTTCGTCAATCGGAAGCGTGTACTCCGTGCTGTCAGCAGCCTTCAGCACCAGTCGTGTGCCGTCGTTTGAGACGGCCACGACACGCAGTTCGGGCATGGGGACCTCCCGGGTGGTGCCTGCCGACGTCACGTGCGTCGCTGCTTCCGCTAGTCGAGTGTGGCCTGCCCGGGTGCAGCCTGCCACAACATTGCCGAGTTGCCCGGCGTGTCGGGCATGAACCCTGGAACGCCGTTATGGCACGGTTACCTATTGCAACGCAAAGTGACCACTTTGGTCACTCTGTGCGGCAGGTGCCCGCACGGTGCCCGCGGCGCCGTCGGATCGAGTGCCGCTTCCGGCCCCTCCCGTCGGCCCCGAGAGCCCATGACGGACCGGTTCCCAGGGTTGGCCACAGTACTCCATTCGGGCCACCTGGGTGGAGCGGCGCGCCGTCGAAGTTGTCCTCGGGTGCCGTGACCGGGGTTCCGGCGCCCCTTCGCGCCACGTGGCGTCCTTCACAGAACCCGGAAAAACGGAACTATTCGCGCCGGTCAAAAGTCCCTTCTCCCTGCATGGCAGGGCAGATGGGTGAGCAGGTGCCGAAGATGGATCAAAAGCTGGATAGGCCCGATAACGTGACGGAAGAGGAGCGGAAGCGGCTGGATCTCAATGTGGCGCAGGTCGCGGGCGCGGCGGTCGCCGCCGTCGTGGCCGCCAAGCTCGCCTCCAAACTGGGCGTGTACGGCACGGTCCTCGGTGCCGGTGTGATCAGCGTCGTCGCCACGTGTGGAGGCTCCCTCTTCCAGCAGCTCTTCAGGAGTACCGGTGCACGGGTCCGCGTGGTGACCGCGCGGGCTGCCGGGCCCAAGGCCCGCCGTGGCCGGGCGCGTTCGCCGCGCGGGGCCGACGCGGGGCCGGCGCCGGCGGCCGGGTCCACCCGGCAGCAGCGCGTGCCGCCGCCCGGGGACGGCGGATTCGGCGAGGCGACCACCCATGGCACCCGGGTCCGCGGACGCAAGCGCTCGGCCGTGGCGGCGGTGCTCGTCTTCCTCGTGGCCATGGCGGGTATCACCACGTACGAACTGGTCGCCGGCGAGGACTTCAGCGGCGGCAAGGGGACCACGACCTTCCGCTCGGTCGTCAACGGCGGCCACTCCGGGGCCCGCCCGTCCACCACGCCCTCCTCGACCCCGGACGACAACGGGGGCGGGCGGAGCCGGGAACCGTCACCCGGCGCGGACACCGATTCCGGTCCCCGGGGCGGCGGCGGTGAACGGGGCGAGGGCACCGGGCAGGACGGCGGCGGCACCGACAGCGGCCCTTCGCCGTCGCCCTCGCGGCCGGGTTCTCCGTCCCCCTCGGCGGAAGACGGCCGGGCGACCGAGGACCCCGCGCCCGCCGGCTCCGCGCCCGCCCCCACGCGGCCGGCCGACGGCGGCGGCACCGACCGGGAACCGGAATCGACACCGGCGCCGACGCCGCCCGCCGGGTGAGTCGCGCCCGTGTCCGGCCGAAGGGAGCGGCCGGGCCGGTCAGGCGCCCAGGACCCGCCGGAGATAGTCGTTGCCGAACAGCCGGTCCGGGTCCAGCCGGTCACGCAGCGCGGTGAACTCGCCGAACCGCGGATAGACCTCCGCGAGGTACGCGGCGTCCCGGGTGTGCACCTTGCCCCAGTGCGGCCGGCCCCCGTGCGCGGTCAGGATCCGCTCCACCGCGGTGAAGTACGACCGGTACGGGGTGCCCCGGTACATGTGCACCGCGATGTACGCGGTCTCCCGGTCCGAGGCCGTGGAGAGCGCGATGTCGTCAGCGGGAGCCGTCCGTACCTCCACCGGAAAACTGACGCGCAGCGGGGACCGCTCGACCATCGCCCGCACCTCGCGCAGCGCCGCGACGGCGGCCTCGCGCGGAACGGCGTACTCCATCTCCATGAAGCGCACCCGGCGCGGGCTCGTGAAGACCTTGTACGGGATGTCCGTGTACGTACGGGCCGACAGCGCCCGGCTGGAGATCCTGGCCATCGCCGGGATGGCGGCCGGCACGGCCCGGCCGACCGAGTTCACCACCTGGAAGAGGCCGTTGGAGAGGAACTCGTCCTCGATCCAGCCGCTGATCCGTCCGGGTGGAGCGGCAGGCCCGGCGCTGCGGTTGTTGCGCTTGGTGTTGCAGTTGCCGGTGTGCGGGAACCAGTAGAACTCGAAGTGCTCGTTCTCGGCGTGCAGCGCGTCGAAATCCGAGGTGACCCGGTCGAAGGTCATCGGTTCCTCGCGCGCCGTGAGCAGGAAGACCGGCTCGATCGCGAAGGTGATCGCGGAGACGACGCCCAGCGCGCCGAGCCCGATGCGCGCGGCCGCGAAGACCTCCGGGTTCTCCTTCTCGGAACAGGTGAGCACCGAGCCGTCCGCCGTGACCAGCTCCAGCTCCCTGATCTGCGCGGCGATCGAGGCTGTGTCCCGGCCGGTGCCGTGCGTCCCCGTACTGGTCGCGCCCGCCACGGTCTGCTCCATGATGTCGCCCATGTTCGCGAGCGACAGGCCCTCCCGGGCCAGAGCCGTGTTCAGCCGCTTCAGCGGGGTGCCCGACTCCACGGTCACGGTCATCGCGCGCCGGTCGATCCGCCGGATCCCGGTGAGCAGATCCGGTCTGATCAGCACGCCGTCGGTGGAGGCGATGGCGGTGAAGGAGTGCCCCGTCCCCACCGTCTTGACCCGCAGTCCGTCCTCCGCGGCCCTGCGTACCGCGTCGGCGAGCTCTCCCACCGAGGCGGGACGGGCTTCCCGCACGGGCCGGGCGGCGACGTTCCCCGCCCAGTTACGCCACGTGCTGCCCGGACTGTCCGGACCGATGCGAGTCCTGCTCACGCTGCCCCTCCCCAGTCGGCACCGGCCTGCGCAGCCGGCGGTACCCCAGGAACGCCACCGCGGCCGCGAACACTCCCGCGACGCCGGGCACCGCGTACCCCGCCGCCGCCCCGTGCGCGTCGACCACCCATCCGGCGACCGAAGAGCCGAGCGACACGCCCACCGCGAGTCCCGTACCCGTCCAGGACATGCCCTCGGTCAGCTTGCTGCGCGGTACGTGCGCTTCGACAAGAGCCATGGTGGTGACCATCGTCGGTGCGATGGCGAGGCCCGCGACAAAGAGCGCCACGGCCAGGAACGGCAGGCTCCCGGCCAGTTGGAGGGGGATCATACTCACGGCCATCGCACAGACACCCAGGACCCACCTGCGGGACGGCTCGCCCTTCAGGTGCAGCAGCCCGAAGACCGCGCCGGCGAGGCAGGAGCCCAGCGCGTACACCGCCAGCACCAGGCTCGCGGCCGCCTTGTGGCCCGCCTCCTCGGCGAACGCCACCGTCACCACGTCGACGGCGCCGAAGATCGCGCCGGTCGCGACGAACGCGGCCACCAGCACCTGGAGCCCGCGGGAACGCAGCGCCGAGCCGCCGGTGTGGTGGCCGACCGGGTGCGGCCGGGGCTCGGTCGCGCGCTGGGAGGTCAGCCACCAGACCCCGACCAGCAGGAACAGGCCCGCGAGCAGCGGACCGGCCTCGGGGAACCAGATGGTCGACAGCCCGATCGACACGATCGGCCCGAAGATGAAGCACACCTCGTCGATGATCGACTCCACCGAGTACGCGGTGTGCAGTTCACGCGGAGAGCCCTGGTAGATCGTCGCCCAGCGCGCCCGGGTCATCGCGCCGACGCTCGGCACACAGCCCGCGCCCGCCGCGAAGACGAACAGCGTCCAGTCCGGCAGGCCCTGCTGGGCGCAGACCAGCAGCCCGGTCACCGCCGCCAGCGCGATCAGCGTCGCGGGGCGCAGCACCCTGCGCTGCCCGTGCCGGTCGACCAGACGCGAGATCTGCGGCCCGAGCACGGCGGCGGAGAGCGCGAGCGTGGCCGCGAGCGTCCCGGCCAGCGAGTAGCGGCCGGTGAGCTCGGAGACCATCGTCATGATGCCGATGCCCATCATGGACAGCGGCATCCGGCCGATGAAACCTGCGGCGGAGAACCCCAAGGTGCCGGGGGCGGCGAAGATCGCGCGGTAAGGACTGGGCAAGGAGCACTCCGGTAAGGCGTATGGGCAGCCTTTACAGATTACGTCCGAACAGAGGGCCGCGCACGGTGGTTTTCCGGCTGTCGGAGGCGGGTGGCAGGATCGTTCCCATGTCCGATCAGCGTGATCCAGCCCCTTACGACGCCCTGCTGCTTCTCTCCTTCGGCGGTCCCGAGGGCCCCGACGACGTGGTCCCGTTCCTGGAGAACGTCACCCGGGGGCGCGGCATCCCCAAGGAACGTCTCAAGGAAGTGGGGCAGCACTACTTCCGGTTCGGCGGCGTCAGTCCGATCAACGAGCAGAACCGCGCGCTGCTCGGCGCCCTGCGCGAGGACTTCGCCGACGCCGGTCTCGACCTGCCCGTCCACTGGGGCAACCGGAACTGGGCCCCGTACCTGACCGACACGCTGCGCGGGATGGTCGAGGACGGGCATCGCCGCATCGCGGTCCTCGCCACCAGCGCGTACGCCTCGTACTCGGGCTGCCGCCAGTACCGCGAGAACCTGGCCGACGCGCTCGCCACGATCGAGGCGGAGGGGCTGCCGCTGCCGAAGGTGGACAAGCTGCGGCACTACTTCAACCACCCCGGGTTCGTGCGCCCCATGGTCGAGGGTGTGCTGAGGTCGCTGGCCGAGCTGGACGAGTCCGTCCGCGCCGGCGCCCACCTCGCCTTCACCACGCACTCCATCCCCACCGCGGCCGCCGACACCTCCGGCCCCATGGAGGAACACGGCGAGGGCGGCGCGTACGTGGCGCAGCACCTGGACGTCGCCCGCCTCATCGCCGACGCGGTCCGGGACGAGACGGGTGTGGAGCACCCCTGGGAGCTCGTCTACCAGTCGCGCAGCGGCGCGCCCCACATCCCGTGGCTGGAGCCGGACATCTGCGACCACCTGGAGGCCGTGCACGAGGCCGGGGCGCCGGCGGTCGTGATGGTCCCCATCGGTTTCGTCTCGGACCACATGGAGGTCCTGTACGACCTCGACACCGAAGCCACCGCCAAGGCGGCCGAGCTGGGCCTGCCGGTCCGCAGGTCCGCCACGGTCGGCGCCGACCCCCGCTTCGCGGCCGCCGTCCGTGACCTCGTCCTGGAGCGCGCGGCGACCGAGCGGGGCGCGCGGGCGGAGCGGTGCGCGCTGGGCGCCCTGGCCCCCTCGCACGATCTGTGCCCGATCGGCTGCTGCCCCGCGCGCGCCGAGCGGCCCGCGGCGGCGGGAGCCGACAGCCCGTACGCGTGAGCCGGTACGGGCGCCCGCGGTGCTCCGGCCCCGGCCACGGGCACGCCGGGACGGACGGATTGGCCACGGAGGCGCGCGGGGACGCGTGCAAGGGACGAGAACGTGTGACGCCTGAGGAGACGCTGTGACCGATCCGCTCCTGAACGAGCTGCTGGAACTGGCCCTGGAGGCCGGCCGCAGGGCCGGTGCGCTGCTGCGCGACGGCCGCCCGGCCGACCTCGGGGTCGCGGCGACCAAGTCGAGTCCCATCGACGTCGTCACCGAGATGGACATCGCCGCCGAGAAGCTGATCACCGGCTTCCTCGCCGGGCACCGCCCCCAGGACGGCTTCCTCGGCGAGGAGGGCGCCGCCTCGGAGGGCACCAGCGGGGTCCGCTGGGTGATCGACCCGCTCGACGGCACCGTGAACTACCTCTACGGTCTGCCGACCTGGGCCGTCTCGATCGCCGCCGAGCACGACGGCGAGACCGTGGTGGGGGTGGTGGAGGCTCCGATGCGCGGCGAGACGTTCCACGCGGTACGCGGCGGCGGGGCCTTCCTGAACGACCGCGCCATCCGCTGCCGGCCGGCCCCGGCGCTGGACCAGGCCCTGGTGTCGACCGGTTTCAACTACGTGGCCGAGGTCCGGGCGCACCAGGCGGACGTGGCCCAGCGCCTCATCCCGCGCCTGCGTGACATCCGCCGGAGCGGCTCCGCGGCGATCGACCTGGCCGACGTGGCGGCGGGACGTCTGGACGGCTACTACGAGCGCGGGCTCCACCCGTGGGACCTGGCGGCCGGCGATCTGATCGCCCGGGAGGCCGGCGCCCTGACCGGTGGCCGGCCGGGAGCCGCCCCCTCCGGCGAGCTGGCGATCGCGGCGCCCCCGGGCGTCTTCGAACCGCTCCGGGAGCTGCTGGAGGGGTTCGGCGCCTGGCACGACTGAGGCGGCCCGGCGCGAGCGCGCCGCGGGCGACGGGCACGGAAGACGGGCCGCGGACGACGGAAGGGCCCCGGCGTCGTCGTCCCTTTGACGCCGGGGCCCTTCCGCGTACGGCCCGTGCGGGGCCGTAAGGGGCCCGTACACGGGCCGTCCGTACGAGGTCAGGCGAGGGCGGCGACCTCCACGCCGTGTTCGGCCGCGAGCCGGTGCAGGTCGTCCAGCTCTGCCTGCTCGACATCCGCCAGGAAGTCGTCGCCCGTCTCGCGAGCCCTGGTGAGGTCGGTCTCCGCGGCCTTTATCCGCTGCAGCAGTCCTGCGGTGAAAGCGTCCATCGTGCTCCCCCTCGTCATGGGTCGGTGGCACGGGGGTGTGCCGAGGGTGGTCGATCACGTGCCACACCTCTGGGGGACAGAGCGGTTTGTGGCGTGCCACATACAGGGCGTGATCTCGGGTGTGCAGTCGTCCTCCCCCGGGGTTACGTCACGGAAACCTCAACTCTTCCGGGAAATCGGTGAATTCCCGGTGAGGACCGTCGGCCCCAAGCCGCCTTACAGCCGGTTTACGCGCGTACGGGGCAGGATGGGCACGCACAGTCAGTGCGAACGAGCTGCCCGGGACCGGGCACGGAGGAAGGAAAAGCGCCGTGCGCGTACTCGTCGTCGAGGACGAGCAGCTGCTCGCCGATGCGGTGGCCACCGGGCTGCGCCGGGAGGCCATGGCCGTGGACGTCGTGTACGACGGGGCCGCCGCCCTGGAGCGCATCGGGGTCAACGACTACGACGTGGTCGTCCTGGACCGTGACCTTCCGCTGGTCCACGGCGACGACGTCTGCCGGAGGATCGTCGATCTCGGCATGCCCACCCGTGTCCTGATGCTCACCGCCTCCGGCGACGTCAGTGACCGGGTGGAGGGCCTGGAGCTCGGCGCCGACGACTACCTGCCCAAGCCGTTCGCCTTCAGCGAGCTCACCGCGCGCGTGCGGGCCCTCGGACGCCGTACCACCGTGCCCCTGCCGCCCGTCCTGGAGCGCGCGGGCATCAAGCTCGACCCGAACCGCCGCGAGGTGTTCCGGGAGGGCAGGGAGATCCAGCTGGCACCGAAGGAGTTCGCCGTGCTGGAGGTCCTGATGCGCAGCGAGGGGGCGGTCGTCTCGGCCGAGCAGCTGCTGGAGAAGGCCTGGGACGAGAACACCGACCCGTTCACCAACGTCGTGCGCGTGACGGTGATGACCCTGCGCCGCAAGCTGGGCGAACCGCCGGTGATCGTCACCGTCCCCGGTTCCGGCTACCGGATCTGACCCGTGGCCGCCACCCCCGCGCCCCCACAGGCGCCCCCCAAGCCGACCTGGGACCCCAGGGAACCCGTACGCCCCTGGCTGCGCCCCACCATCCGCATACGCCTCACGCTGCTGTACGGCGGGATGTTCCTGATCGCCGGCATCCTGCTGCTGTCGATCATCTACCTGCTGGCCGCCCAGGCGCTGCACATCGGAAGCGAACTGCCGTTCGAAATCGTGAGCGGCCAGGTGAAGAGCGACGTCTGCAACTTCCCCAAGGGAGCGCTGCCCGCCGAGTTCAACGCCGCCATGAACGCCTGCGTCAACGAGCAGCGCCAGCACGCCCTGGACGACCTGCTGCGGCGCTCGCTGTTCGCGCTGCTGGGCCTGAGCATCATCGCCTTCGCCTTCGGTTACGCGATGGCGGGCCGGGTCCTGTCCCCGCTGGGCCGCATCACCCGCACCGCCCGGCAGGTGGCCGGCTCGGACCTCACCCGCCGCATCGAGCTGGACGGTCCGGACGACGAGCTCAAGGAGCTCGCGGACACCTTCGACGAGATGCTGGACCGGCTGGAGCGGGCGTTCACGGCGCAGCAGCGGTTCGTCGCCAACGCCTCGCACGAGCTGCGCACCCCGCTGGCGATCAACCGCACGCTGCTGGAGGTGCACCTGTCCGACCCGGGTGCGCCCGTGGAGCTCCACCAGCTCGGCAAGACGCTGCTGGCCACCAACGAGCGCAGCGAGCAGCTGGTCGAGGGCCTGCTGCTGTTGGCCCGCAGCGACAACCAGACCGTCGAGCGCAAGCCCGTGGACCTCGCGGAGGTCGCCTCCCGCGCCATTGACCAGGTGCGCGGCGAGGCGGAGGCGAAGGGGGTGGAGGTCCGTGGGGAGTGCGGTCCGGCCGTGGTGCAGGGCAATGGCGTCCTGCTGGAGCGGATCGCCCTGAACCTGGTGCAGAACGCCGTGCGGTACAACGTTCCCGAGGGCGGCTGGGTGGAGGTCTCCACCGAGACCCAGCACGGCCAGGCGGTGCTCGTAGTATCGAACACGGGACCTGTGGTCCCCGCGTACGAGATCGACAATCTCTTCGAGCCGTTCAGGCGGCTGCGGCAGGAGCGGACGGGCAGCGACAAGGGCGTCGGGCTCGGCCTGTCGATCGCCCGGTCCGTCGCGCGTGCCCACGGGGGCCGTATCATCGCGGAGCCCCGCGAGGGCGGCGGCCTCGTGATGCGTGTCACGCTTCCTGCTTGACGCACTGACCGAGCCTCTGAATGTGTTCGCTTTGCGCGAAATTTCCGGAGCCCGTTTCCGGTTGATTCGTGTGTGATCGATCACAAGGGCGCAATTCTGGCCATCTACTCTCCGTGATCAAGAATTCCCCCAAAAAACCGGGAAAAGTCCGGGTTTCCGGGGGGTGAGATCACGGGAAGTACACGGGGTGGCGCCCGTGAAGGGGGCCATTCGGACCGTGTACGGTCCCGTTCGCCACCCAAACCTGATCACTCGCAAGGGATCCGGTTGGGTGTCGATTGAGTAACAGACCTTGATGTGAGGCAAAATCTCCGCCTCAGGTCGGGCACAAGTCCGGCCTCTCACGCGTTACGTGCGCTGGAGACACCGCAAACACCCAGAGGGGGAGAGCGACATGGCAACGGATTACGACACCCCACGCAAGACCGACGACGACGTCGACTCGGACAGCCTTGAAGAACTGAAGGCCCGGCGGAACGACAAGTCGACCTCGACCGTCGATGTCGACGAGTTCGAGGCCGCCGAAGGGCTGGAGCTGCCCGGCGCGGACCTTTCCAATGAGGAACTGGCCGTCCGGGTCCTGCCCAAGCAGGCCGATGAGTTCACCTGCATGAGCTGCTTCCTCGTGCATCACCGCAGTCAGCTGGCGAGGGAGAAGAACGGCCAGCCGATCTGCCGAGACTGCGACTGAGGTCCGGTTGGCCGTGGCAGGCGACAACCCGTCTCGGAAGCGGCGCTTCCGGCTCCCTGGGAGGCCGGAGGCGCACCAGGGCGGCCCGGGCCCGGCACACGGTGCGCAGAACGCACCGGACGCCGAGCACTCCGCCCTCCTGCCCTCCCCCGGCGCACGTGACGACGAGCGGGGCCCTGCGGCCTCGCTCGAAGCACGCGGGCCGGAGGGACTTCCCGCCCGCCCGCAGGGGCGCCTGGGCGCCGTCAGGCGCGGCGTGAAGAAGACCGGTGAGGGCGCCAGGGCGGCCCTCGGCCACCTCGCCGACCGGCTCATCGAGAACGCCCCGCGCGTTCCCGTCAGGGACCTGGCCACGCTGCGCAGGCAGTTTCCCGGCCTGGGACCGGAGGAGCTCGCGGACAAGCTCATCGCGGGCGCGGCCAACGCCACCTCCACGGTGGGCGCCGGCGTCGGCGCGGCCGCCATGCTGCCCGTACCACCCGCGATGCCGGCCGAGCTGGCAGCGGAGATCACGAGCGTCGCGGCGATCGAGCTGAAGCTCGTCGCCGAACTCCACGAGGTCTACGGCATGCGACCGCCGGGCAACCTCACCCAGCGGGCCATGGCGTACCTGACGTCCTGGACGGAGGAGCGGGGTATCGACGTCACCCGGCCCACCACTTTCGACACGGCCCTCGGCGGCCGTATGAAGCGCGAGCTGCGCCAGCAGATCATGAAGCGCATGGTGCGCAACCTGCCGAACCTGATGCCGTTCATGATCGGTGCGGCCGTCGGCGCCGTAATGAACCGGCGCGACACCAAGAAAGTCGCCGAGCACGTCCGCAAGGACCTGCGCGAACGGCAGATCCCCTGGGACGCGCTGCCCGAGCTCCCGCCGCTGGAACAGCCCGAGAACCCGAAGCGGCTCGGCTTCTAGCGCGCGCCTGTACGTTCCTCCCGGCCGCTGCCCTCCCGGGCCCGGCCACCCCGCCCGAGGCGCGCCCGCGCGGCTCCGGGACCCGTTGCCGACCCGTGAGCGCGCGCCCCGCCGCATGCGGCCCCGCCCGCCATGCCCGCGCCCACCCCTTCACGGTGTGCGGCGTGACGCCTGCCCGCGCGCGGCCCCCGCCCGGGTCTCCACCCTCCATGCCTCGTCTGCGGCATGCCCTCGCGGCGGCCGGGCCGTCATGGCGCAGGAAGAGGTCCTCCACGCTCGCCCGCGGCGTGCCCTCGCGGCGGCCGGGTTCGCCCAGCAGGGCGCAGCGGCCGCACCGCGGGGCCGAGGTCACCGCCTCACGTGCACCCAGGCGCCACGCGCCCTGCGAGGCCGACTGCGCCCCGACCCCCGCTGTGCGAGAGGCCGCCCGGGGCGCGGCACCCGTCCCTACGGCGTGCCGGGTACGGTCGGGGCGTCCGCCTGGTCCTGCGCCTCACGGCCCTCCGGGCCTGCGCCCGCCGTCCGGTCCTGGCCCAGCGCCGCCGCCAGCGCCCGCGGGTCGCGGGTCGACAGATAGACGTACGGCGTCGGGTCGTCCGGGTCCGTCACCTCGACCCGCAGTGCCGTCGGGACGTAGCCGCGCAGCAGCATGAAGGCACGCGCGTCGGCCTTGTAGCTGCGCCAGGCGCGCGCCTCCTCGGCGTCCAGCACCTCCGGCTCGCCCAGCGCCGACAGCGGGATCCGCGCGTCACCGGCGACCAGCGAGCCCGCGACCACCCGGATGCGGGCGGAGCCGTACGAGCTGACCGCCACCGACGCCAGCGCGGCCGCGCCGATCAGCCCGCCCAGCATCGGGACGGGACCCAGCGGCAGCATGACCAGTCCGCCCGAGATGCCGATCAGGGCGGCGATCACCCACCAGGACCGGGGAGCGGTGAGGCGTTCGTCGTACCGGGGGGCGGAAGCCGGGGCTGAAGGCTGCATGCGTCCAAGCTTGGCACGGCGCGACCCGCGGTCGGCCGCGCGGGTAAGGTCTGCGCCTGTGAGCACTGCGATGACGCCTCCCGCCGACGCCATACCGCCGGTACGGCACCCCGACGCGCCCGCCCCCGGGGTACTCCTCGGCGCCCACTACGAACACTGCTTCGGGTGCGGCGGAGGTCAGCCCCACGGGCTGCACCTGGCGGCGCGGGCCGGCGAGGGCGTGACCGTCACCGCCGAGTTCACCGTGACCGCCGACCACCAGGGTGCCCCCGGCCTCGCGCACGGCGGCGTCCTGGCCACCGCCCTCGACGAGACGCTCGGCTCGCTCAACTGGCTGCTGCGGGTGATCGCGGTGACCGGCAGGCTGGAGACCGACTTCGTGCGGCCGGTGCCCGTCGGGACCGTGCTCCACCTGGCGGCCGAGGTCACCGCGGTGGCCGGCCGCAAGATCTACTCCACGGCGACCGGGCGGATCGGCGGACCGGAGGGTCCCGTCGCGGTCCGCGCCGACGCCCTTTTCATCGAGGTCAAGGTCGACCACTTCATCGACAACGGCCGCCCGGAGGACATCCAGGCGGCGATGGCCGATCCCGACCAGGTCCGGCGCGCCCGCGCCTTCGAGGTGAACCCCTGATGCGTAACCCCGTCGACGTACTGATCCGCCGCGTGGACCCGGAGGTGCCGCTTCCGGCGTACGCGCACCCGGGCGACGCCGGAGCCGATCTGGTCACCACCGAGGCCGCCGAACTCGCGCCCGGGGAGCGCGCGGTGCTGCCCACCGGAGTGTCCATCGCCCTGCCCGACGGGTACGCGGCGTTCGTGCACCCCCGCTCCGGGCTGGCGGCCCGCTGCGGAGTAGCTCTCGTGAATGCCCCGGGGACCGTGGATGCCGGGTACCGTGGGGAGATCAAGGTGATCGTGGTCAATCTGGACCCGCGCGAGAGCGTGCGGTTCGATCGATTCGACCGGATCGCCCAACTGGTCGTTCAGCAAGTCGAGAAGGTCCGTTTCCACGAAGTGGCGGAGCTTCCCGGCTCGGCGCGGGCCGAGGGGGGCTTCGGGTCCACCGGCGGTCATGCCGCCGCGGAGGGCTGGACGGGTGGGAATCGATACGCTTCGGTCGTATCCGACCGGGAAGGACAGTGACGTGTTCGGACGTCGCAAGAAGAGCAGTCCCGCTGGGGACACAGCGGACACGGCGGGCGAGGCCGAGCAGGTCGTCGACGAGGTCGACACTGACGACGCGGCGCAGGACGAGCCGCGCCGGGTGAACCTTCCGCCGGCGCCCCGGCCCGACGGGCCCTGGGACGTATCCGAGGTATCCAAGCCCGACGAGGGACGGGTCGACCTGGGCGGCATCTTCGTGCCCGGGGTCGAGGGCATGGAGCTGCGGGTCGAGGTCGCGGGCGACGCGATCGTCGCGGCGACGGTGGTGCTGCGCGACAGCGCCATCCAGCTGCAGGCGTTCGCCGCGCCCAAGAAAGAAGGCATCTGGGGCGAGGTCCGCGAGGAGATCGCCTCCGGCATCACCCAGCAGGGCGGTGTCATCGACGAGGTCGAGGGCCCGCTGGGCTGGGAACTGCGTGCCCAGGTCCCGGTCCAGCTCCCGGACGGCACCGGCGGCGTGCAGCTGGTGCGCTTCGTCGGCGTGGACGGGCCGCGCTGGTTCCTGCGAGGGGTCATCTCCGGTCAGGGCGCGGTGCAGCCCCAGGCCGCCGGGCTCCTGGAGCAGATCTTCCGTGACACCGTGGTCGTACGGGGCGAGGGGCCGATGGCGCCGCGTGACCCGATCGTCCTGAAGCTCCCCAACGACGCCCAGATGGTGCCCGAGGGCGTGCAGCAGGAGGACCAGGAGAACTCGCGCTTCGCGGGCGGCATGGGTCAGCTCCAGCGAGGCCCGGAGATCACCGAGGTCCGCTAGCTCCCCTGCGTCCCCGGGCGCCCTGCCGCACCGGGGAAGGCCTCCCGGGTCCGGGGCATCGCTCCGGACCCGGCGCAGGAGTCCGCCGGGCGGAGAACGCCGGGCAAAAGACACGGCGTGGGCCGCATCCCGTACGACGGGGTGCGGCCCACCGGGTTTTCCACAGGGGTTTTCCACAAGCGTTGCACGGCACTTTCGGGGCCTCACATACTGACACCGCAGGGGTGACGGGGAGTGACGGGGGCCTCATGAGTCAGCAGAGCGGTGCACAGCGCAGTGGGCGGGGCCTCGCGGCGGCCGTCGCCGACGGCCCGCCTCCCATGGTGCGGGTGGAGGATCCGCACGGCTCGTACGGCACCGGTGCCGGCGCCGTCCACGCGCCGAGAGGTGTCTCCTTCGAGGTCCGGCGCGGTGAGCTCGTCGCCCTTCAGGGCCGCTCGGGATCGGGTAGGACCACCCTGCTCAACCTGGTCGGCGGCCTGGACACGCCGGACCGGGGACGGATCACCGTCGACGGCACCGACCTCGCGGAACTGGGGGAGAAGGGCCTGCTGGAGCTACGACGCGACCGGGTCGGGTTCATCTTCCAGACCTTCGGCCTGATACCCATCCTGACGGCCGCGGAGAACGTCGGCGTGCCGATGCGGCTGCGCAGGGCCGACCCGCGCGAGCGCGACGAGCGGGTGGCGCTGCTGCTCGCGCTCGTCGGCCTGGCCGATCACGCGGCGCAGCGGCCCGGAGGGCTCTCCGGCGGCCAGCAGCAGCGCTGGCCCGGCGAGCTCTCCGGCGGCCAGCAGCAGCGTGTCGCCATCGCCCGTGCCCTCGCCAACCGGCCGGCCCTCCTGATAGCCGACGAACCCACCGGCCAGCTCGACGCCGAGACCGGCCTCGCGGTGATGGAACTGCTGCGCGCGGTGGTCCACAGCGAGGACGTCACCGCTCTTGTCGCCACGCACGACGCCCAGCTGCTGGGACTGGCGGACCGGGTGCTGGAACCGGGCGACGGTGAGATCACCGAGCACGCCCCGGACTGACCCCGGCGGTGCCGGGCGCCCCGGGGACGCCGGCCTCGCGCCCACCCGGGACCCGTCCCCCGGACCCCGGCCTCGCCGATCGCCGCGCACCGCGTTCGCCCGCTTTCCGGGTGGTGCGCCGACTCCCGGGGGTCGCTCGGCTTCCGCGTGCGCACAGCTCCCGGGGGTCGCCCGGCTTCCGCGTGCGCACAGCTCCCGGGTGCGCCAAGCGCCCGGAAGCCCGGCGCGCCGCCGCCCTTCGGGGCCTCGCATCAGAAACACGTCAAAACGGGACCTGAGGGTGCCTGCGCGTCCACGCAGCCAGCAGCTTTGGCCGTAAGGTCGACGCTGCGCAGTCAGTACTGCGCGCGCGAGTGCTCGAAAGACAATGAGGCCATGGGACGCGGCAAGTTTCGGATCTATCTCGGTGCGGCACCGGGCGTCGGCAAGACGTACGCGATGCTCTCCGAGGGGCACCGCCGGGTCGAGCGGGGCACGGACTGCGCGGTCGCCTTCGTCGAGACCCACGACCGGCCCCGTACCGAAGTGATGCTGCACGGCCTGGAGCAGATCACACGCCGCACGATCGAATACCGGGGCTCCGCCTTCACGGAGATGGACGTGGACGCCGTCCTGGAGCGCCGCCCCGCGGTGGTCCTGGTCGACGAGCTCGCCCACACCAACGTGCCCGGCTCGCGCAACGCCAAGCGCTGGCAGGACGTCGAGGAACTGCTCGCCGCGGGCATGGACGTCATATCCACCGTCAACATCCAGCACCTCGAATCGCTGGGCGACGTCGTGGAGTCCATAACCGGCGTACGTCAGCGGGAGACCGTCCCGGACGAGGTCGTCCGCCGCGCCGACCAGATCGAGCTGGTCGACATGTCGCCCCAGGCGCTGCGACGGCGGATGGCCCACGGCAACATCTACCAGTCCGACAAGGTCGACGCGGCCCTGTCCAACTACTTCCGCCCCGGCAACCTCACCGCCCTGCGGGAGCTCGCCCTGCTGTGGACGGCCGACCGGGTCGACGAGTACCTCCAGAAGTACCGCGGCGAGCACAACATCCGCTCCACCTGGCAGGCCCGCGAACGCATCGTCGTCGGCCTCACCGGCGGTCCCGAGGGACGTACCCTCATCCGCCGCGCCTCCCGGATGGCGGCGAAGGGTTCGGGCAGCGAGATCCTCGCCGTCTACATCGCCCGCAGCGACGGACTCACCTCCGCCTCCCCGAAGGAACTGGCCGTCCAGCGCACTCTCGTCGAAGACCTCGGAGGCAGCTTCCACCACGTCATAGGCGACGACATCCCCTCCGCCCTGCTCGAATTCGCGCGAGGGGTCAACGCCACCCAGATCGTGCTCGGTTCCAGTCGCCGCAAGACCTGGCAGTACGTCTTCGGCCCCGGCGTCGGCGCCACCGTCGCCCGTGACTCGGGACCCGACCTGGACGTCCACATCGTCACCCACAGCCAGGTCGCCAAGGGGCGCGGACTGCCCGTCGCCCGTGGCGCCCGCCTCGGCCGCTCGCGGATCATCGGGGGCTGGCTGGTCGGGGTCGCCGGACCGGCCCTGCTCGCCCTGCTGCTCACCCACATCGACGCGGACCTCGGTCTCGCCAACGACATGCTGCTGTTCCTGTCGCTGACCGTGGCGTCGGCGCTGCTCGGCGGGCTGCTGCCGTCACTGGCCTCCGCGGCGTTCGGCTCCCTCCTGCTCAACTACTTCTTCGCCCCGCCGCTGCACCGCTTCACGGTCTCCGATCCGAAGAACATCGTCGCCATCACCGTCTTCTTCGGCGTCGCCATGTCGGTCGCCTCCGTGGTGGACCTGGCCGCCCGCCGCACCCACCAGGCGGCCCGGCTGCGGGCCGAGTCGGAGGTGCTGTCGTTCCTGGCGGGCAGCGTGCTGCGGGGCGAGACCACCCTTCAGGCCCTGCTGGAACGGGTCCGTGAGACGTTCTCCATGGAGTCGGTCGCGCTGCTGGAGCGGGAGAACGACGTCGAGCCGTGGACCCGTGCCGGCAGCGCCGGGCCCGCTCCCGTCGCCCGCCCGGAGGACGCGGATGTGGACATGCCCGTCGGTGACCACATGGCCCTCGCCCTGTCCGGCCGGGTCCTGCCCGCCGAGGACCGCCGTGTCCTGGGCGCCTTCGCCGCGCAGGCCGCCGTCGTACTGGACCGCCAGCGACTGGTCGACGAGGCCGGGGAGGCCCGCAGGCTCGCCGAGGGCAACAAGATCCGCACCTCGCTCCTGGCGGCCGTCAGCCATGACCTGCGCACCCCCCTCGCGGGCATCAAGGCGGCCGTGTCGTCCCTGCGCTCCGACGACGTCGAATGGTCCGAGGACGATCAGGCGGAGCTGCTCGAAGGGATCGAGGCGGGAGCCGACCGGCTCGACCACCTGGTGGGCAACCTCCTCGACATGTCCCGGCTCCAGACCGGCACCGTCACCCCGCTCATCCGCGCCGTCGACCTCGACGAGGTCGTCCCCATGGCGCTGGGCGGTGTGCCCGACGGCAGTGCCGAGCTCGACATCCCCGAGACCCTGCCGATGGTCCAGGTGGACAAGGGCCTGCTGGAGCGGGCCGTCGCCAACATCGTCGAGAACGCGGTCAAGTACAGCCCCGCCGGCAGGACGGTCACCGTCGCCGCCAGCACCCTCGGCGGCCGCGTCGAACTGCGCGTGGTGGACCGGGGCCCCGGGGTGCCCGACGACTCCAAGGAACGCATCTACGAGCCCTTCCAGCGCTTCGGCGACGCGCCGCGCGGCGCGGGGGTCGGGCTCGGTCTCGCCGTCGCCCGGGGTTTCGTCGAGGCGATGGGCGGCACCATCACCGCCGAGGACACCCCCGGCGGCGGACTGACCATGGTCCTCACCCTCAGGGCGGCGACCGCCACCGGACCCACCTCCGCCGCCGGCACACCTCCCCTAGAGAAAGCAGGCCCCACATGACGCGGGTGCTCGTGGTCGACGACGAGCCGGGGATCGTACGCGCCCTCGTGATCAACCTGAAGGCGCGCAAGTACGAGGTCGATGCCGCGCCCGACGGCGCGACCGCGCTCGAACTGGCCGCCAACCGCCACCCCGACGTGGTCGTCCTGGACCTCGGTCTGCCGGACATGGACGGTGTGGAGGTCATCAAGGGCCTGCGCGGCTGGACCCGTGTCCCGATCCTGGTGCTGTCCGCCCGCCACACCTCCGACGAGAAGGTCGAGGCCCTCGACGCGGGCGCCGACGACTACGTCACCAAGCCCTTCGGCATGGACGAGCTGCTGGCCCGGCTGCGCGCCGCCGTCCGCAGGGCCGAGCCGGTCGGCGGCAGCGAGGGCGACGTCGTCGTCGAGACCGGCGGCTTCACCGTCGACCTCGCGGCGAAGAAGGTGCACCGGGAGGGCCGGGACGTCCGGCTGACGCCGACCGAATGGCACCTGCTCGAAGTCCTCGTGCGCAACGCGGGCCGGCTCGTCAGCCAGAAACAGCTGCTCCAGGAGGTCTGGGGCCCCTCCTACGGGACCGAGACGAACTACCTCCGCGTGTACATGGCGCAACTGCGCCGCAAGCTGGAGAGGGACCCCTCGCACCCCGTGCACTTCATCACCGAGCCGGGCATGGGGTACCGCTTCGAGCATTGATTCCCCGGCACCGGCGGCCGGTACGCTTTCTGTATGAGTGCTGCACCGCGTACAGAGAAGCCGGCCGGTCGCTTCCGCCGGATGCTCGACCGCCTGTCCACCTCGCAGGAGGAGCTGGAGTCCGAAGAGCTCCAGGAGGACACGCAGGCGTCGGGGTGCACCCGTATCTCGGACTGTGACGACCGGCAGATCGTCAAGGTGACTGGTACCTTGCGGACGGTCACCCTGCGTCCCCGGGCCGGCGTGCCGGCCCTGGAGGCCGAGCTCTTCGACGGCACGGCACCGCTGGACGTGGTGTGGCTGGGCCGGCGGTCCATCGTGGGCATAGAGCCGGGGCGTAAGCTCATCGCCTCCGGCCGGATCTCCATGAGCCATGGCCGCAGGGTCCTCTTCAACCCCAAATACGAACTCCGACCGCTCGGACAGGAGTAGCCGGTGACGTCACTCGACAAGCCGACCACCGACACCGACCAGGCCGCTCACGACGCCAAAGCCGTGACCGAGGCCGCTCTGTTCGACGCCTTCGGCGGAGTGCGGGGCATGGTGGAGACAGTCCTCCCCGGCCTGCTCTTCGTCACCATCTTCACGATCAACAAGGATCTGCACGTCTCGGCGATCGCGGCCCTCGCGGTGTCCCTGCTGCTCGTCGTCGTCCGGCTGATCCGCCGGGACACCATGAAGCACGCCTTCAGCGGGGTCTTCGGCGTCGCGTTCGGTGTGGTCTTCGCGATGATGACCGGCAACGCCAAGGACTTCTACCTGCCCGGCATGCTGTACACGCTGGGCCTGGGCGTGGCGTACATCGCCACCACGCTGGCGGGGGTCCCCCTGATCGGCCTCGTCCTCGGGCCGGTGTTCAAGGAGAACCTCTCCTGGCGCACCCGCAACCCCGGCCGGAAGAAGGCGTACGCCAAGGCCAGCTGGGCGTGGGGCCTGATCCTGCTCGGCAAGTGCGCGATCCTCTTCCCGCTGTACTGGTGGGCCGACACCACCCAGCTCGGGTGGGTCCTGATCGCCCTGAAGATCCCGCCGTTCCTGCTCGCGGTCTACCTCACCTGGGTCTTCCTGGCGAAGGCGCCGCCGCCGATCGACGTGTTCGCGGAGATGGAGGCGGAGGAGGCGGCCGAGGAGGAGCGCAAGGCGGCCGCTGCCGCCCGGCGGGGCGCGCTCGGCGCCGAGGACTCCCCCCGGAGCGAAGGCACCCACCGGCGCGGCGCGGGCGCCCACCGGCGCGAGGGCTGAAACGCCTCTCACGTTCGCGTATACACGATGAAACGGCCTCGTCCATCGGCGACGGGGCCGCACAAGGAAAAGGGGCTCGAAGACCGGTGACGGTCTCCGAGCCCCTTTTCCGTACGTAATTCCCCGACGCGTCCCTCACAGGGAGCTCAACCCATTCGTGACTGGTTTTTGACGCGCTCTATACGATTTCTATGCGCGTTCCATACGCAGTCCATACGAATCCCTGACGCGGTCCATACGCGTTCCATACGCGTTCCATACGGGATCCATACGACCCCACCGGGTCGGCGATGCCGACGGCGGTACCGCCGACGGTAAGGACGTCAACGGCGTCAACGGCGTCGTCAGCGCGTCAGCGGCATCGCCGGTGGGGATCACTGCGACACCCGTACGTGTGCCGCAGCCCCGCCGTCAGCCGGCCGCGTCCTGGCGGCGTACCGACAGCAGGTCCTCCAACTGCTCCTCGCGGGCCTGAGCGGCCACGAACAGCAGCTCGTCGCCCGCCTCCAGGGTCTCCTCCGGGCTGGGCGTGAGCACCCGCGAGCCCCGGATGATCGTCACCAGGGAGGTGTCCTGCGGCCAGGCCACGTCACCCACCTGCGTACCGGCGATGGCCGACTCCGGCGGCAGCGTCAGCTCGACCAGGTTCGCGTCGCCGTGGCTGAAGCGCAGCAGCCGGACCAGGTCGCCGACACTCACCGCCTCTTCGACCAGCGCCGACATCAGACGCGGCGTGGACACGGCGACATCGACGCCCCACGCCTCGTTGAACAGCCACTCGTTCTTCGGGTTGTTCACCCGGGCCACCACCCGGGGCACCCCGTACTCGGTCTTCGCGAGCAGCGAGACGACCAGGTTCACCTTGTCGTCGCCGGTGGCCGCGATGACCACGTTGCAGCGCTGCAGCGCCGCCTCGTCCAGAGAGGTGATCTCACAGGCGTCGGCCAGCAGCCACTCCGCCTGCGGCACCCGCTCCACCGAGATGGCGGTCGGGGCCTTGTCGATCAGGAGCACCTCGTGCCCGTTCTCCAGCAGTTCGCCCGCGATGGATCGGCCCACCGCACCGGCGCCGGCAATAGCGACCCGCATCAGTGACCGCCCTCCTCGGGGCCTTCGGCGAAGGCAGCCTCGACCTTCTCGATCTCGTCCGTCCGCATCATCACGTGGACCAGATCGCCTTCCTGGAGCACCGTCTGGGAGGTCGGCAGAACCGCTTCTCCCAGCCGGGTGAGGAACGCCACGCGCACGCCCGTCTCCTCCTGGAGCCGGCTCACCTTGTGGCCGATCCACGCCGCTGAGGTGTGCACCTCGGCGAGCTGCACCCCGCCACTGGGATCCCGCCACAGCGGCTCGGCGCCCGACGGCAGCAGACGCCGCAGCATCTGGTCGGCGGTCCAGCGGACCGTGGCAACCGTCGGAATGCCCAGGCGCTGGTAGACCTCGGCGCGACGGGGGTCGTAGATCCTGGCCGCGACGTTCTCGATGCCGAACATCTCACGGGCGACCCGCGCGGCGATGATGTTGGAGTTGTCACCGCTGCTGACGGCCGCGAACGCGCCGGCGTCCTCGATCCCCGCCTCGCGCAGGGTGTCCTGGTCGAACCCGACACCGGTGACGCGTCGGCCACCGAAGCCCGAACCCAGGCGGCGGAATGCCGTGGGGTCCTGGTCGACGACGGCGACCGTGTGGCCCTGTTGCTCCAGGGTCTGCGCGAGAGCGGCTCCCACTCGCCCGCAGCCCATGATGACGATGTGCACGTCCGCTTACCCCGCACTCCTGGTCACACTGCTGACCTGCGAAAACACCCTGCTCACTTCTTTCTCTCAGCCTGCCAGGCTAGGACGGGGCAACAGCGTGCGGTGTCGCCCGCTGACGAGCTTATGCCGGGACGGTCCTGTTGCCCGCATCCGAGCCTTACGCCGAGTGCCCGCCCCGCGGTCGCTCGAACCGCCTCCTCCCATGTGCAGGGTTCCGGCCAACAAGCGCCCACGAGAGGCGCGCAGGAGCGGAAAAGCCTTGGGTATATGCCCGACGGCGGAAAAGTGAGCTGGAGATTCCGTGGCGATGGGGGGTGGTGGGTGGGCGGGCTCTATTTCGAACGCTTACGATCCTCTGCGTGTCCAAACTGACCGACCTGCCCAAACGGATCCTGATCGGCCGGGCTCTGCGCAGCGACAGGCTGGGGGAAACCCTCCTCCCCAAACGCATCGCACTCCCCGTCTTCGCATCCGACCCGCTCTCCTCGGTGGCCTACGCGCCGGGAGAAGTCCTGCTGGTCCTCTCCATCGCGGGTGTGTCGGCGTACCACTTCAGCCCCTGGATCGCGGTCGCCGTCGTGGTCCTCATGTTCACCGTGGTGGCGTCCTACCGGCAGAACGTGCACGCCTACCCCAGCGGCGGCGGTGACTACGAGGTCGCCAACACCAACCTCGGCCCCAAGGCCGGTCTGACCGTCGCCAGCGCGCTGCTCGTCGACTACGTCCTGACCGTGGCCGTCTCCATCTCCTCCGGCGTCGAGAACCTCGGCTCGGCCATCCCGTTCGTCGTCGAGCACAAGGTGTTCTGCGCCATCGGGATAATCGTGCTGCTCACCCTGATGAACCTGCGGGGTGTGAAGGAGTCGGGCAAGCTCTTCGCGATCCCCACCTACGTGTTCGTCGCCGGCGTCTTCATCATGATCGCGTGGGGCGCCTTCAGGGGCCTCGTCCTCGACGAGACGATGACCGCCCCGACCGCCGACTTCGAGATCAAGCCCGAGCACCAGGGCCTGGCCGGCTTCGCGCTGGTCTTCCTGCTGCTGAGGGCCTTCTCCTCCGGCTGTGCCGCGCTCACCGGCGTCGAGGCGATCAGCAACGGCGTCCCCGCCTTCCGCAAGCCCAAGAGCAAGAACGCCGCGAGCACGCTCGCCCTGATGGGCGCGCTGGCCGTGACGATGTTCTGCGGCATCATCGGCCTGGCCATGGCCACCGACGTGAAGATGGCCGAGAAGCCCGCCCAGGACCTGATCCACAACGGCGTCCCGGTCGGCGACGACTACGTCCAGAACCCGGTGATCTCGCAGGTCGCCGCAGCCGTCTTCGGTGACGGCACGTTCTTCTTCATCCTGCTCGCCGCGGCCACCGCGCTCGTCCTGTTCCTCGCCGCGAACACCGCGTACAACGGCTTCCCGCTGCTCGGCTCGATCCTCGCCCAGGACCGCTACCTGCCGCGCCAGCTGCACACCCGAGGGGACCGGCTCGCCTTCTCCAACGGCATCGTCCTCCTGGCCGGCGCGGCCATCCTGCTCGTATGGCTCTACGGGGCGGACTCGACGCGGCTGATCCAGCTGTACATCGTCGGCGTCTTCGTCTCGTTCACCCTCAGCCAGACCGGCATGGTCCGGCACTGGAACCGCCACCTGCGCACCGAACGCGACCCGGCCGCACGCCGTCGCATGATCCGCTCGCGGGCCATCAACACCTTCGGCGCGTTCTTCACCGGGCTGGTGCTCGTCGTCGTCCTCGCGACGAAGTTCACCCACGGCGCTTGGGTCGCCCTGCTCGGCATGGTCATCTTCTACGGAGTGATGAGCGCGATCCGGAAGCACTACGACCGGGTCGCCGACGAGATCGCCGCCCCCGACGAGCCCACCGACGACACCGTCCGGCCCTCCCGGGTCCACTCCATCGTCCTGGTCTCCAAGGTCCACCGCCCGACGCTGCGCGCCGTCGCGTACGCCAAGCTCATGCGCTCCGACAAACTGGAGGCGCTCAGCATCAACGTCGACCCGGCCGAGACCAAGGCGCTCAAGGAGGAGTGGGAGCGGCGCGGGATCAACGTCCCCCTGAAGATCCTCGACTCGCCGTACCGCGAGATCACCCGGCCGATCATCGAATACGTGAGGAGCCTGCGCCGCGAGAGCCCCCGGGACGCGGTCAGCGTGATCATCCCCGAGTACGTGGTGGGGCACTGGTACGAGCACCTGCTCCACAACCAGAGCGCCCTGCGGCTCAAGGGGCGCCTGCTCTTCACCCCGGGCGTGATGGTGACCTCCGTGCCGTACCAGCTCCAGTCCTCCGAGCTGGCGAAGAAGCGGGCCAGGAAGCGCCAGGAGTGGAACGCTCCGGGCGCGGTGCGCCGCGGCCCCGTCGACCAGCGCCCCAAGGAGCCGACGGGCAGGAGCTGAGCCCCGCTCGTGGTAAACGGCCGGGCGGCACCCACGTAGACTGGTGGGCTGCCGCCCGGCCATCCGCTTTCCCCCCACCCCCTGGAGTCACCCCGTCATGCAGAACGCACCCGAGTCTTCGCTCGTCGGGGTCGAGTACGAGGTCGAGGTCGGTCCCGTCGCGCACGGCGGCCACTGCATCGCCCGCACCGACGAGGGACGCGTCCTGTTCGTCCGGCACGCGCTGCCGGGCGAGAAGGTCGTGGCCCGCGTCACCGAGGGCGAGGAGGGCTCCCGCTACCTGCGCGCCGACGCCGTACGGATCCTGGAGGCGTCCAAGGACCGGGTCGAGGCGCCCTGCCCGTTCGCGGGCCCCGGCAAGTGCGGCGGCTGCGACTGGCAGCACGCCAAGCCCGGCGCCCAGCGCCGCCTCAAGGGCGAGGTCATCGCGGAGCAGCTGCAGCGTCTCGCCGGGCTGACACCCGAGGAGGCCGGCTGGGACGGCACCGTCATGCCGGCCGAGGGCGACAAGCTGCCCGCCGGTGAGGTGCCCGCCTGGCGCACCCGTGTCCAGTACGCCATCGACGCCGAGGGGCACGCGGGGCTGCGCCGCCACCGCTCGCACGAGGTCGAGGTGATCGACCACTGCATGATCGCGGCGCAGGGCGTCAGCGAGCTCGGCATCGAGAAGCGGACCTGGGAGGGCATGGCGTCCGTCGAGGCGATCGCCGCGTCCGGCTCCGGCGACCGCCAGGTGATCCTGACGCCGAGGCCCGGTGCCCGCCTTCCCCTGGTCGAGCTGGACAAGCCGGTCTCCGTCCTCCGCGTGGACGAGAAGGACGGCGGTGTCCACCGCGTCCACGGTCGCCCCTTCGTGCGCGAGCGCGCCGACGAGCGCATCCACCGGGTCGGCAACGGCGGCTTCTGGCAGGTCCACCCCCAGGCCGCCGACACCCTGATGCGCGCGGTGATGCAGGGCCTGCTGCCCCGCAAGGGCGACACGGCGCTGGACCTGTACTGCGGTGTGGGCCTCTTCGCCGGCGCGATTGCCGACCGGGTGGGCGACAAGGGCGCGGTGCTGGGCATCGAGACCAGCAAGCGCGCGGTCGAGGACGCCCGGCACAACCTCCAGGACTTCGAGCGCGTCCGCATCGAGCAGGGCAAGGTCGAGCAGGTCCTGCCGCGCACCCGGATCACTGAGGTCGACCTGATCGTCCTGGACCCGCCCCGCGCGGGCGCGGGCAAGCAGACGGTCCGCCACCTCGCGGGCCTGGGCGCCCGCCGCATCGCCTACGTCGCCTGCGACCCGGCCGCCCTGGCCCGGGACCTGGCCTACTTCGCGGCCGCGGGCTACAAGCCGCGCACCCTGCGGGCGTTCGACCTGTTCCCGATGACCCACCACGTGGAGTGCGTGGCGATCCTGGAGCCGGTGAAGAAGGACGCCTGACCTGGGGTTTCTCCGAGTGTGCGTTATGGGCGTTACGTGCGTGAGGTGTGATATCTCGACGCCTGTTCGACGCTCGGGACGCACGGTTGACGCACGGACGGCGCATTGTCTGATGGGCCGTCACGCGTGGCTCAAGCTCAAGCCTGTCGGCCGGGGCGCCGCGGCGTGCGATCAGCGGTTTGACGCCCGTCTCCCAGACCAGGCGGCGGTACTTGTCGTGGTCGTGGTTGCAGCCGCGGTCGCCAGGCGGCGTGGCAGGCCGGTTTCGTGGGCCGTCCGACCAGGTCGGCGACCCAGGGAATCTTCTTCAACAGCGGTATCAGCTGGGTGACGTCGGTGCGGTTGCCGCCGGTCGGTGAGACGGCGAGTGGGATGCCCTGGCCGTCGACGGCAAGGTGGTGTTCGCTGCCCGGACGTGCGCGGGTCGACCGGGCTGGGCCTGCTTTTGGGCCCCGTCGAGCGGTCCGGGCTTCCGGGCATGGCTGGAGTCGATCACCGCCCGAGACCGGTCGAGCTGCTTTGCCGTCCGCAGCCTCGCGAGCAGGGCGACGTGGAGCCGGTCCCGGACTCTGGCCGCGTTCCATGCCTTGAGCCGGCGCCAGCAGGTCATGCCCGAACCGGAACCCAGCTCCTGGGGCAGGTACTCCCACGGACGCCGGTATGCAGCACAACAAGATCCCGCACAAGGCCTGGCGGTCCGGCACCCGCGACCGGCCCGGCTTCGGCCCTGGTATCGGCAGCGACGGCCCGATCGGCGACCACAGTTCATCAGGGACGATCCACGGAAGAGACGCCCTCTTCCCCACGATGAGACCAACGAGCATCCAGGCCGACAGCCGCACCACAACCGGTCGATATCCGGACGAAAGGATCACGGCTGAAGAAGCGGACTTCCTCCATCCGTTATTGGGCCCGATCGGACGGAGTCATGCCTGGACGTACGACACCTGCGCCGGCCCGCCGGCGCAGCTGTGGTCAGGGGCATCAGCCGGATCCGCCCAGCACGATCTTCCACACCCGGGTCGCCACCTGGAGGTTGAGCCGGTCTTCGACGTTCGCGAGGTCGTTGCCGCTGATCTCGCGGATGCGCTGCAGCCTGTAGCGCAGCGTGCTGCGGTGGATCGCGAGGGCGGCGGCGGTCTCGTCGTAGTTGCCGCCGCAGTCGAAGTACTGGGAGAGGGTCTCCACCATGGCCGCGTGATGTCGGGAGTCGTAGTCGATGAGCTGCCCGAGCCACTCGTGGACGAACGCCTCCAGTTCCTGATGATCGGCGCCAGGTCCCAGGATGCGGTACAGGCCGAGCTCGTCGAAGAAGGTCGTGCCGTACCGCTCGTGGGAATTGAGGCGCGCTTCGAGGGCGCGCTGCGCCTCCTGGTAGCGGTGGGGGATGTCGGGCACGGAGTCGGAAGGGGCGCTCACCCCGATCGTCCCGGACCGTGTTCCGGTCTCCCGGGCGAGCGCCTCGTGCAGCGCGCGAGCGTGCGGCCTGTCGTCGGCGACCAGGACTACGTGGTCGGAGCGCTGGGTCAGCAGCGAGCGCATGCCGACGGCGGAGGCCGCCCGGCCCACGGTCCGGGCGAACGAATCGTCCGCGGTCCGGTTCGACCACTCCACGACGACGACGTAATGGCTGCGGTGCAGGTCGTGTCCGACCGCCTCGGACCGGGCGTAGGCGCTCGCGGCGTCCGTCCCTGCCAGGAGGTCGTCGACCAGCTCGCGGTGCAGCCTCAGCTCCACTTCGGCCAGGTTGCGCAGGTGCGCCAGCTCCAGGGCGAGCGACGCGGCGGCGTGTTCGAGCGCGAACACGGTGTGTTCGTCGGCCTCCTCCAAGGCATCGACCAGTGCCAGCACGCCCAGGATCTCGCCATGTGGGCGGACCGGAGCGATCAGCCGGTCCTTTATCCGTACGGGCCCGACCGCCCGGGCGACGGCGTGCAGCATGTCGTTCTGGCGCACGGGGTCCGGTTCCGGGTAGGGGTCGGGTCGGCCGGGGCCTGACCAGGACTTCAGTCGGCCGAAGCGGTCTTCGACCAGCGCGGGAAGTCCGGTGAGCTCGTGCAGTGCGCGGGTGGCGGCCTCCTCACCGCCGCCCGCGGCGGCGATGTCGGCCATGAGCGCGTGAACGGCCCGCTGGTACCCCAGCTCAGCCACCACGGAGATCAGCTGCTGCTGCAGAGTTGCGCGTTCCTCCCTGACCCGGTGGAGCTCCAGCGCGTCCTCGCGTTGGCGGCGCTGTGCGAAAGCGACTGACAGAGCGGCAGCGGTGTGCCAGACGAGTGTGGCGAGCTGCGATCGCTGGGCCCCCGTGGGGCGTGTTCGGGACGTCACCACGAGGTAGCCGTGAAGTCTCTCCAGCCCGCGCAGCCCCAGGGCCCAGCCCCAGGGCCTGCCGGGGACGGTCACAGGGCCGTCCTGTCCCTCCAGCTCCCGGACCCTTCGGCCGACGGCTGCGGCATGGGTCCGACCGTTACTCGGACTGGGGACCAGGTCACCGTCCACCTCGAGGTATCCGGCTTCGGCGCGGTACGGCCCGGCGGCGGCTATGTGGTGCATGGCCAGGCGCAGGATCTCGCCTTCGTTCGGGGCTTGGAGCAGGGCGCGGGAGAGCACCACCAGCTCGTGGAGGGCGTGGTCGGCCGGGCGCGCGGCGGATGGGCGCAGCTCTCTCCGTGCATCCTTGGGACGCCGCCCGACGCTCCCTGGCGGAAGGCCGCCCTCCCGGTCGGAGCAGCGGCCGTACACGTCGTGTGCCCGGCTGCCGGCCATGGGTCACTCCGTTCTCCCCGGAGCTCCGGGGAGGCGATCAAATGTACGTCTACCCACTCGGGGGCGGCTCATCCGAGATGTCCGGATTCTTCCCTCTCGTACTCGCGGGGCTACCAGGCCCGTGCACTTCTGACTCTTCAGGAGCAGGCGCGAAGCCACCCGGCCAGCGACCCTGGACAGGGTCGGGAAGCCTCTGCGGGCATCGGCGGGAAGGACCGGGCGATGACTGAGCAACCTCGCAGGCCGGTTGCCTCGTACACAACGTACGAGGAAGCCGAACGCGCTGTTGACCATCTCTCTGACCAGGGGTTTCCCGTGGAAAGGGTGGCGATCATCGGTCAGGACGTGCGCCTGGTGGAGCAGGTGACCGGCCGGATGGACTACGGCAGGGCCGCGCTTCACGGAGCGGCGAGCGGTGCGCTCCCCGGTGCCCTGATCGGCTGGCTTTTCGGCCTTGTGAACTGGCTCGACCCCGTCGTCTCCGCACTGCTCCTCGCCGTGTACGGGCTGATCTTCGGAGCGATCGTCGGTGCGCTGTTCGGCATGCTGCTGCACGCGCTGCAGGGCGGTCGCCGGGATTTTGCCTCGCTTCGCTCGCTGCAGCCGAGCCGGTACGAGGTCGTCGCGGACGAGGCGGTCGCCGACGAGGCTGTACGGCTGCTCGGCGGGCTGCGTACCACCGGCGGAGATTCCACTCGTACCTGAACGAACGTGATCCGGAGAGCCGGCGCTGGACCGCCGCACCGGGAGGAGATTTCTCATGGCCAAGGCAGTGGGTATCGACCTGGGTACCACGAACTCGGTGATCGCTGTGTGGGAGGGCGGCGAGCCGTCCGTGGTGCCCAACAGCGAGGGCAACCGCACGACACCATCCGTAGTGGCCTTCACCGACACCGGCGAGCGTCTGGTGGGCCAGATGGCCAGGCGCCAGGCGATTCTCAACCCCAAGGGGACCATCTACTCGGCCAAGCGCTTCATCGGCCGGCACTTCGATGAGATCTCCGACGAGGCCAGGGCGGTCGCGTACGACGTCGTCGAGGGCGACGGCGGGGCGGCCCGCTTCAAGGTGCGCGACAAGTTGTACGCGCCGGAGGAGATCAGCGCCCAGGTGCTGCGCAAACTCACCGAGGACGCCTCCAAACAGCTCGGGGAACGGGTCACGGAGGCGGTCATCACGGTGCCCGCCTACTTCAACGACGCCCAGCGCACCGCCACCAAGGACGCCGGTCGGATAGCCGGACTGGAGGTGCTGCGGATCATCAACGAGCCGACAGCCGCAGCCCTCGCATACGGCATGGACAAGCAGCAGCACGAGACCGTCCTCGTCTTCGACCTGGGCGGCGGGACCTTCGACGTGAGCATCCTCGACGTCGGCGACGGCGTGGTGGAGGTGCGCTCCACCGCCGGTGACAGCCACCTGGGCGGCGACGACTTCGACCGGCGCCTGGTGGATCACCTCGCGGACGACTTCCAGAAGGAGAACGGCATCGACCTGCGCAAGGACGCGCAGGCGCTGCAACGCTTGTTCGAGGCGGCGGAGAAGGCCAAGACCGAGCTGAGTTCGGTGACACAGACGCAGGTCAGCCTGCCGTTCATCACCGCCGACGCCTCGGGCCCCAAGCACCTCACCGACTCGATCATGCGGTCCACCTTCGAACAGATCACCAGCGACCTGGTGGAGCGGTGCCTCGGACCGGTCCAGCAGGCCATGACCGATGCCAAGGTCGGCGAGAGCGACATCGACGAGGTCATCCTCGTCGGCGGCTCCACTCGCATCCCCGCCGTTCAGGCCCTCGTGCGCCGGCTGACCGGCGGCAAGGAACCCAACATGAGCGTCAACCCCGATGAGGTCGTGGCCTTGGGCGCCGCGATCCAGGCCGGGGTGCTCAAGGGCGAGGTCAAGGACGTCCTGCTGCTCGACGTCACCCCCTTGTCGCTGGGTGTCGAGACACGCGGCGGCGTGATGACGAAGATCATCGAGCGGAACACCACCATCCCGGTGCGCCGCTCCGAGACCTTCTCCACCGCCGAGGACAACCAGCCCGCCGTCGACATCGTCGTCCTCCAGGGCGAGCGCGAGCTGGCCGCCGACAACCGGGTACTGGGGCGGTTCCAGCTCACCGACATCCGGCCGGCGCCGCGGGGCGAACCACAGGTCGAGGTCACCTTCGATATCGACGCCAACGGGATCCTCAACGTCACGGCCCGCGATCGGGACACTGGCAAGGAACAGGGCATCACGATCAGCGAGAGCTCCAACCTGGACCGCGGTGAGGTCGAACGCATGGTCCAGGAGGCCGAGCGCAACCAGGGCCAGGACCAGGCACTCCGCGAGGCCGTCGACGCCCGCAATGAGCTCGACGCCGTCGCTTACCAGGTCGAGAAGCGCCTCGCGGAACTGGGCGACACGGCTCCCGCGCACGAGAAGGCACGCGCCGAGATGCTCGTGTCCGATGCCCGGGCGGCGGTCAAGGAAGAGGCGGGCGTCGAGCGCGTGCGGCCCCTGACCTCCGAACTCCAGCAGTTGCTCGCCGGGCTGGCGGCCCACCAGGGCACCGCCGACACGGGCGGCCCGGGGCAGGACCCCACCACCGGAGGCCCCACGAGCGGCGGTGACGGTGGCGACGACGTCATCGACGCCGAGTTCGACAAGGACTGAGGAACCCGCCATGCCCACCCACCCCAAGGAACCCGGCCCGGCCGTGCCCGACCACACCGATCCGGCCCCGGAGGGCGCCGTAGGCCCTTCCCCCGGGGATCTGCCGCGCTCGGACCCGCCGACGGGGAGGGGGCCTGCCACGGACGGGCAACCCGGCCCCGGCGCGGCCGGCGGCGGCCCCGCACCGTCCGAGGACGCGTACACGGCCGAGCTCAAGGAACTGGAGGACCGCTGGCGGCGCGCGCTCGCCGACCTCGACAACCTCCGCAAGCGCCACGCCAGGGAACTGGAGCGGGAGCGGACGGCCGAGCGTTCCCGGACGGCCGCCGCCTTCCTGCCCGTTCTGGACAACCTCGAACTCGCCCTGACCCATGCCGGCGCCGATCCCGGTGCCATCGTGGAGGGCGTCCAGGCGGTCCGCGACCAGGCGGTGAACGTCCTCGAACTGCTCGGCTACCCGCGGCACGCGGAGACCGGCGTCGTGTTCGACCCGGCCCGGCACGAGGTGATCGGCGTCGTCCAGGACCCCGACGCCTCGCCGGGCACGGTCGTCGACGTGCTGCGCCCGGGCTACGGGGACGGCGAACGGCAGCTCAGGCCCGCCGCCGTGACCGTCGCGAAGCGGGAGTGACCGGTCATGGCACAGGACTTCTACGAAGTGCTGGGCGTGTCGAGAACCGCGAGCCAGGACGAGCTCCAGCAGGCATATCGCAAGCTCGCCCGCAAGTACCACCCCGACGTCAACAAGGACCCGGGGGCGGAGGAACGCTTCAAGGACCTCAACGAGGCATACAGCGTCCTGTCGGACCCGAAGACCCGGGCCCGTTACGACCGCTACGGCGAGGACTTCCGCAAGATCCCCGAGGACTTCGACGAACGGGTCGCGGCCGGCGCGGGCGGCGGCTTCCGCGCCCGGAGGACCGCGGGCGGGGGTGGCCCCCGTGTTCGATACGGCCCCGGCTTCGGCGACGACTTCGCAGCGGAGGACATCGACATCGAGGACCTGTTCGGTTCGTTCTTCGGAGCAGGCGCCGCCCGCGGCGGTGTACCGGGAGCCGACCAGGAGGCGGAGCTGCCGCTCACCGTGGAGGAGGCGTTCAGGGGCGGCCGTCGCACCGTCACGCTCGCCGGTCCCACCGGTCAGCCGCGGCGGTACGAGGTCAACGTGCCGCCGGGCGTTACCGACGGACAGCGCATCCGGCTGGCGGGGGAGGGGGGCCGGGGGAGTGGTGACGCCCCCGGAGGCGACCTGTACCTGCGGGTGCGTATCCAGCCCCACCCACAGTTCCGGCTGGACGGCCGCGATGTCCACGTCCAGGTCCCCGTCACCCCCTGGGAAGCGGCCCTCGGTGCGACCGTGCCCGTGCCCACCCCTGGCGGGGGCACGGCCAAGGTCACAGTGCCCGCGGGCTCGTCCAGCGGTCGGCGACTACGGCTGCGCGGCGAGGGCATGCCCAACCCGCGCGGCGTCGATGGCGACCTGTACGCCGAACTTCGCGTCATGGTGCCGCCCACCCTGGGCGACCGGGAGCGCGAACTGTTCGAGGAGCTCGCCGCCACCTCCTCCTTCGACCCCAGGAGGACACGATGAACGACCGACCCGCGGGAGCGGCAGGCACCGGCCGGGCCGGCACGGGCGACCGTCCGGTACGAACGGGCACCGGCCTCACCGCCGCGACGCCTGTCCGGTACGCGCTCGTGCCCGTCCGCAGACTCTCCCTGGACGCCGTGGCCCGTCGTTCGGGCCTCCACCCCGACCTGATCCGCCGGTTTGTCGCCCTCGGACTGGTCGACGCCGACCGCGACGCCGCGGGGCACCTGGTGTTCGACCCCACGGCCCCGGCGGTGCTCGCCCGCATCCACCGGCTGCGCTCCGGACTCTGCCTCAACTACGCCTCGATCGGCCTGGTGCTCGACCTGCTCGATCGCATCAGCCTGCTCGAAGCCGCCCTGCGAGGGCACGGCACGAGGAGTGAAAACCCCCCATGGACATGAATCGTCTCACCCAGAAGTCCCAGGAAGCCCTCCAGGAAGCCCAGACCGCGGCCGTCAGCATGGGGCAGACCGAGGTCGACGGGGAACACCTGTTGCTCGCACTCCTCGATCAGGAGGACGGTCTGATCCCGCGGTTGCTGCAGCAGGACGGGACCGAGCCGAACGAACTGCGCGCGGCCGTGCGCGAGGCACTCTCCCGCCGCCCGAGGGTCACCGGCCCCGGCGCCGCCCCCGGCCAGGTCTTCGTCACCCAGCGTCTGGCCCGCCTGCTCGATGCTGCCGAACGGGAGGCCAAACGCCTCAAGGACGAGTACGTGTCCGTGGAGCACCTCCTGCTCGCCCTGGCGGAAGAGGGCTCGTCGACCACCGCCGGGCGTCTGCTCAAGGAGGCCGGCATCACCCGGGACTCGTTCCTGAGCGCGCTCACCCAGATCCGCGGGAACCAGCGCGTCACCTCCGCCAACCCCGAAGTGGCCTACGAGGCTCTGGAGAAGTACGGCCGCGATCTCGTCGCCGAGGCAAGGAACGGCAGCCTCGACCCGGTCATCGGCCGGGACGCCGAGATCCGCCGCGTCACCCAGATCCTCAGCCGCAAGTCCAAGAACAACCCGGTCCTCATCGGCGACCCCGGTGTCGGCAAGACCGCCATCGTCGAGGGTCTCGCCCAGCGCATCGTCCGCGGCGACGTGCCCGAAGGGCTGCGCGACAGGACCGTGTTCGCCCTCGACATGGGCTCCCTGGTCGCCGGGGCCAAGTACCGCGGTGAGTTCGAGGAGCGGCTCAAGGCCGTGCTCAGCGAGGTCAAGGCCGCCCAGGGGCGCATCCTGCTCTTCGTCGACGAACTGCACACCGTCGTCGGCGCGGGTGCCGCCGAAGGAGCCATGGACGCGGGCAACATGCTCAAGCCGATGCTCGCGCGCGGAGAACTCCACATGATCGGCGCCACCACCCTCGACGAGTACCGCAAGCACATCGAGAAGGACGCCGCCCTCGAACGCCGTTTCCAGCAGGTGGTGGTCGACGAGCCGAGCGTGGAGGACACCATCTCCATCCTGCGAGGACTGCGCGAACGCCTGGAGGTCTTCCACGGAGTGAAGATCCAGGACACCGCGCTGGTCTCCGCGGCCACCCTCAGCCACCGCTACATCACCGACCGGTTCCTGCCGGACAAGGCCATCGACCTCGTGGACGAGGCGTGCGCCCGGCTGCGTACCGAGATCGACTCCATGCCCGCCGAACTCGACGAGATCACCCGCCGCGTCACCCGCCTGGAGATCGAGGATGCCGCCCTCTCCAAGGAGACCGATCCCGCCAGTGAAGCCCGCCTGGAAGAGCTGCGCAGGGAACTGGCCGACCTGCGCGCAGAGGCCGACTCCAAACACGCCCAGTGGGAGGCCGAGAGGCAGGCGATCCGCCGTGTGCAGGAGCTGCGCCAGGAACTGGAGCAGGTCCGCCTCGAGGCGGAGGAGGCCGAACGCGCCTACGACCTCAACCGCGCCGCCGAACTCCGCTATGGCCGCCTCCAGGACCTGGAGCGCCGACTCGCCGCAGAGGAGGAGCAACTGGCCGCCAAACAAGGGCAGAACCGGCTGCTGCGCGAGGTCGTCACCGAGGAGGAGATCGCCGAGATCGTCGCCGCCTGGACCGGCGTCCCCGTCGCACGCCTCCAGGAGGGCGAACGCGAGAAACTGCTGCGCCTCGACGAGATCCTGCGCGAGCGCGTCATCGGCCAGGACGAGGCCGTCCAGCTCGTCGCCGACGCCATCATCCGCGCCCGCTCCGGCATCCGCGACCCCCGCCGCCCCATCGGCTCGTTCATCTTCCTCGGCCCGACCGGCGTCGGGAAGACCGAGCTGGCCAAGACCCTCGCCCGGGCCCTGTTCGACTCCGAGGAGAACATGGTCCGGCTCGACATGAGTGAGTACCAGGAGCGGCACACCGTCAGCCGGCTCATGGGCGCACCGCCCGGATACGTCGGCTACGAGGAGGGCGGCCAGCTCACCGAGGCCGTACGCCGCAAGCCGTACTCGGTTGTGCTGTTCGACGAGATCGAGAAGGCGCACACCGATGTCTTCAACACTCTGCTGCAGGTCCTCGATGACGGCCGTATCACCGATGCTCAGGGCCGCACCGTCGACTTCCGCAACACCGTGATCATCATGACGTCCAACATCGGCTCCGAGCACCTCCTGGACGGCGCCACCGCCGAGGGTGAGATCAAGCCCGACGCCCGCGCCCTGGTGATGGGCGAGCTGCGCGGACACTTCCGCCCGGAGTTCCTCAACCGCGTCGACGACATCGTGCTGTTCAAGCCGCTCGGTGAGCGGCAGATCGAGCGGATCGTGGAGCTGCAGTTCGACGAGCTGCGGCAGCGGCTCGCCGAGCGCCGCATCACCGTGGAACTCACCGAAGCCGCGAGGGAGTTGATCGCCCACCAGGGCTACGACCCGGTGTACGGGGCCCGGCCGCTGCGGCGCTACATCTCCCACGAGGTCGAGACGCTGGTCGGGCGCGCCCTGTTGCGCGGCGACGTCCAGGACGGCGCGACGGTGCGCGTCGACGCCGAGCACGGAGAGCTGGTGGTCACCTACGACCAGCAGGAGGGGGCCCGGGAAGCGAGGGCGGCGTGAACACCACCCGGACGACGACGGTGACCTGCCCGAACTGCGGGCGCGGCAACCGGATTCCCGTGGCCGCCGAGGGACGGCCCAGGTGCGGCCACTGCAAGCAGCCCCTGCCCTGGCTCGTGGACGCCGGTGACGACGACTTCGCCGAGGTCGCCGAGCGGGCCTCCGTGCCCGTGGTCGTCGACCTCTGGGCCACCTGGTGCGGCCCCTGTCGCATGGTGAGCCCCGCCCTCGAACAGGTCGCCCGCGACCTCGCCGGACGGGTCAAGCTCGTCAAGGTCGACGTCGACAGGAACCCACGGCTCAGCCGCCGGTTCGAGGTGCAGGCCGTTCCGACCCTCCTCGTCCTGGACAAGGGCGAGCCGGTCGCCCGACAGGCCGGCGCGGCACCGGCGCACGTTCTGCGCGCGTGGGTCGAGCAGGCGATGGAGGGTCGGCAAACCACTGCGGGAGGGTGAACACACGGTGCGGTCACATGGAGAGCCCCACGAAGCCTCAATCCCGACATCGACCGGTCGTCGCCCTCGCGCGGCGGCTCCAGTCATGGCGGTGGGAAGCAAGACAGTCGCCGAGCGCGGCTGAGCATCCCATGACGTAAGGAGAACCCTCATGGCCACGATTCCCGACCCGCACTTGGCGATGGTGCGCCCAGTGACGCCGCGTACGCCGGAGGGCTGCGAGGAGTGCCTCAGGGAGCATTCCCCGTGGGTGCACCTGCGCCTCTGCCTCACCTGCGGACACGTCGGCTGCTGCGACTCCTCGCCCCTCAAGCACGCCAGGCGGCACGCGGGGGGCGCCGGTCACCCCGTGGTGCAGTCCTTCCAGCCGGGAGAGGACTGGCGCTGGTGCTTCGTCCACGAGGCCCTGGTCTGATGAGCACGGCCGAGCACAACCATGGTGCGGTCCACGAGACACCTGACCGGTACGGGGCGTTCCCGCGTCTGACACCGGAGCAGCTCCAGGACCTGACCGCGCACGGTGAACGCCGGGGGGTCGCCGAGGGCGAGGTGCTGTACCGCGAGGGTGAGCCGTTCCGGGAGTTCCTCGCGATCCTCAGCGGCACCGTCGAGATCCTCCACGACCACGGTGGGCCCGAGGAGCGCACGGTCGCTGTGATGGGACCCGGCAGGTTCCTCGGTGAACTGGGGCTGCTGGAGGGCCAAGCGGCGTTCGACACCGCCGTGGTGCGACAGGCCGGCGAGATCCTGGCCGTGCCGGTGGAGCGGCAGCGCGCCCTGGTCGACCGCGACCCCGTCCTCGGTGACCTGATCCTCCGCGCCTACCTGGGCCGCAGGTACCTGCTCATCGGCCTCGGCGCCGGCTTCCGGATCCTGGGGTCGTGCTATTCACCGGACACGTTGCGGCTGCGTGAGTTCGCCGCCCGCAACCGGCTGCCCCACCGATGGGTGGATCTGGAGAAGGACAAGGAGGCTGATGCGCTGCTGCGTCGGTTCTCGATCCGGCCCGAGGAGACTCCGGTGGTCCTCTGGAAGGGCGAGCGGGTGCTGCGCAATCCGAGCAACGCCGAACTCGCTCGGCTCATCGGGCTGCCCACCCCCTCGCCGGAGGCTGAGCGGTGCGATGTGATGGTGGTCGGTGCGGGCCCCGCGGGGCTCGCCGCCGCCGTCTACGGTGCCTCCGACGGGCTCACCACGGTCACCGTCGATGCCGTGGCCACCGGGGGCCAGGCCGCTACCTCGTCCCGCATCGAGAACTACCTCGGCTTCCCGTCGGGCATCTCCGGGGGCGAGCTCATCGAACGCGCTGTGCTCCAAGCCCACAAGTTCGGTGCCCGCCTCATGGTGCCGGCCCAGGTCACGGCGCTCACCCCGCAGGACGACGAGTACGTCGTCACCTTCACAGACGGGTCGACGGCGCGGACGGGCGCCGTGGTGCTCGCCTCGGGCGTGAGGTACCGCAGGCTCGAGGTCCCGGACATCGACCGCCTGGAGGGCATCAGCGTCTACTACGCGGCGACCGTCCACGAGGCCAGTCTCTGCCAGGCGGATCCGGTCGCCGTGGTGGGCGGCGGGAACTCCGCCGGGCAGGCATCGCTGTTCCTCGCGAACCACGCGTCCCGGGTCCACCTCCTCGTCCGGGGCGGTGACCTCAACGCGGACATGTCGCGCTACCTGGTGGACCAGGTGGAACGGCATCCGAAGATCGAGGTGTTGCTCCACACCGAAGTCCGGGGCGTCTCCGGCGAGGAGAAGCTGGAGTCGTTGATCGTCGAGGACAACACAAGCGGTGAGCGACGCGATCTGCGGGCCGCGGTGCTGTTCGTGTTCATCGGGGCCCGGCCACGCACGGATTGGCTCAAGGGCGTGCTGGCCCTGGATGAGAAGGGTTTCGTCCTCACCGGCGCCGACGCCCAGGCGGTGGCCGACGTGTTCCGATGGGACTCGCTCGGCCGCGGTCCGCTGCTGCTGGAGACGACCCTCCCGGGGGTCTTCGCCGCCGGCGACGTCAGGAGCGGCTCGGTCAAACGAGTGGCCTCGGCCGCCGGTGAGGGGGCCATGGCGATTCGCTTCGTGCACGAGCACCGGGAGGTGACGGGCAACCGGGTCCGCACCGCCGGCCCTGAAGGGCCTCGGCCGGTGGCGGGGCAGTCGGTGCCCTGGAGGTGACCGCCTCTGACGGACCCCGGCGGGCGGCCCGAACCATCGCAGGGGGCATCCCCCAGGGGGCCCAGTGCGCCGCCGCCGGTTCCCCGGATGGAGGCAGCCGGGCGGGGGAGAGCGGGCAACATCGCCTGCACCCGCTGGCGGGGGGGCCAGTGTGTCGCGCGGAGTGCCGACGTTGCCGTGAAGGCATCCTGTGGGCACCTGCCGCGTGGAGGTGGCCGACGAGAAGGGTCGGGTCATGCATATGTCGCCTCAGGACGTTACGGTCGTGGCTCTTCTGGCGGATCCGGACGCGCCGACGGACATCGCGCGGCGCATGGCCCGGGGACTTTCCACTCGGCTCGCCGAGAAGTCGGGCCGGGGGCGGCGGTTCGACGTCGAGGTGGTCAGTGAGCCCTTCACCGCGGGGACCGAGGACCCGCGCACCTTGATGCGCCGGATGAAGGACCGCGGAAGTGCGGAGGGGTGGGACATCATCGTGGCCCTTACGGACCTTCCGCTGCACTCACACGGGCGCAGGCTGGTTGTGGACCTGAGTCACGAACATGGGTTGGCGCTGCTTTCGCTTCCTTCTCTGGGGGGTCTGCGCCTGCAGACGAGGGCCCGGCGGGCCGTGGAAGAAGCCGTGCTTGGCTTGGCGGAACCACAGGGCACCGGTGCTGAGGGGCGACCGCGAAGTCAACGGCATCTGAGACCGCTTGCCGTTCGTCTCACGCCCGTTCATCCGGGCCAGGTCGGTGAGGAGGAGACTGCCGATCTGCGGTACGTCGTCAGCGGGCCACGCGGTTATCTGCGGGTGCTCGCCGGTATGGTCCGTGCCAACCGGCCCTGGCGCTTGGTGCCGGGGCTGTCGAAGGCTCTGGCGGCCGCACTCGCCACGGGAGCGGTCGCCACCGTGAACTCCACCGTCTGGAGTCTCGCTGAGGCCCTGAGCACCCCGCGCCTCGTGATCGCCATGGTCGGCTCTGTCGCGCTCATGATCGGCTGGCTGATC
>NZ_JAQYXC010000251.1:0-78794 GCF_036322365.1 Streptomyces sp. SP18CS02 | reverse complement strand
TGCCGTGACGGCCACAGCGGTCCCCGCCACGACGGCGAGCACGGCAGCCATGAGCTTTCTGGCCATGTGTCCTCCTGTTCACAGGAAGGTGCGGATGCGACGGTGCAGCCTCGTACGGCAACGCGCCATGCCCGCAAGGCCTTTGCAACCGCTTGCTGCAAGTTCTGCACGGGTTGCGGTCGTGACCGTACGAGGCCACCGCCGCGCGGTCAACCCTCTGGGCGCAAGTCCGTTTCACGCCGGAAACCCACAGGTCTCCCCGCCGCGCCGACATCCGCACGACCGTGCGTCGCGGCACGCCCTCCCGCCCCGGAGCGCTGACGCGTCCGCCGCGCCTCTGTCATGATCGGGACACGGAAGACCGCCACGACCGCACCGCGCCGTCCAAGGTGGCCGACGGCCGCACCTCGTCGACCGCGTTCCCCGGCCACCGGCGGGCGACGCTCGCGAGGAAGCGCGCCGGCTCCGTCGTTCACACCGCCCCGTGTCGGTGCCCGACGCGCGTACCGTGCGGCGGATGCCGTACCCGACGAGCGGATGCCGCAACTGCCGCGCCCGCGCGGCCAGGTGAGGATGGGCCAGGAGCGGGCACAAGCGGGACATGACAGTGCGGAAGACGAGTGTCCTGGTGCTGGACTGCGCCGAACCCGAGACCCTGGCCGACTTCTACGCCCGACTGCTGGGCGCCCGCGCCGAGCGCGGAGCCGATCCCGACTTCATCGACGTCATCGCCGAGGAAGGCGTACGCCTCTCCGTGCGCCGCGACCACGGCTACGCACCGCCCAGCTGGCCGCGCCCGGACGACTCCCAGCAGGCACACCTTCACATCCTCGTGGACGGGGAGGACATGGACGAGGCCGAGCGCGAGGCGATCGGACTGGGGGCCACGCCCGTGGAGGCCAAGGTCAGTGCGGGTGTCCGCGATGTCCGGACATACGCGGACCCGGCCGGCCACTCCTTCACCCTGACCGCCCGCCTGGGGTGACCGGCGGCGCGCGGAGCGCCCGCGCGCGAGGCCCCGACGGGGGTCGTACACGCCGAACGGCCTGCGAACGGTGCGTTCCGCCGGAACACCACCCCCCGCTGCTACCCTCCGTTGCCAGTGATGACCTTGCGTGACGAGCGGGAGGGTGTGTGAGAGTCGCCTGTGTCGGTGGCGGGCCCGCCGGACTGTATTTCTCGATCCTGATGAAGCGGCAGGACCCGTCCCACGACATCACCGTCCACGAACGGAACCCGGCGGGGTCGACCTACGGCTGGGGAGTGACCTACTGGGGCGGCCTGCTCGACGGACTCCGGGCACACGACCCCGAGTCGGCCCGTGCCATCAGCGAGAACTCGATGCGCTGGAGCGACGGGACGGCGCACGTCCGGGACCGTACGACGGTGCACCACGGCGACGAGGGCTTCGGCATCGGGCGACGCCGCCTGCTGGACGTCCTCGCCCGGCGGGCCGCGTCCCTGGGTGTCCGCATCGAGTACGGGCACGAGATCGCCGGGGATGCCGCACTGCCCGCAGCGGATCTGGTCGTCGCCTGCGACGGCGTCAACAGCACACTGCGCGAGCGCCATGCCGACCACTTCGGCAGCAGGATCGTCGCCGGGCGGAACAAGTACATCTGGCTCGGCACCACCAAGGTGTTCGACTCCTTCACCTTCGCCTTCGTGGAGACCAGGCACGGATGGATCTGGTGCTACGCCTACGGCTACAGCGAGGATCACAGCACCTGCGTCATCGAGTGCTCCCCGGCGACCTGGGCGGGGCTCGGTCTCGACCGGGTGGACGAGGCCGACAGCCGGGCCCTGCTGGAGCGGCTCTTCGCCGATCTGCTCGACGGCCACCCGCTGATCGGCCGGGCGCACACGGACGGCAGTGCTCAGTGGCTGAACTTCCGCACCCTGACCAACCGCACCTGGCACCACGGCAACCTCGTCCTGCTCGGCGACGCCGCGCACACCACGCACTACTCCATCGGTGCGGGCACCACGCTCGCGTTGGAGGATGCCATGGCCCTCGCCGGCGCTCTGCGCGGCGCCCCCGGACTGCGACCCGCCCTCGTCTCGTACGAACGGGAGCGACGGGCGGCACTGCTCCCCGTCCAGAGCGCCGCCCGCTACAGCGCCCAGTGGTACGAGAACCTGCCGCGCTACATCGGTCTCGAACCGCATCAGATGTTCGCCCTGCTCGGTCAGCGGCACTCCCCGCTGCTCCCGCACATCCCGCCGCAGCTGTACTACCGGCTCGACCGGGCGGCCGGGCAGGTCCGGACACTTCGCAGGCTCAAGCGCTGGCTGGGGCCGCGGGTCGCGCGGACGATGCACGCCCGCTCGGGGGTCTCTCCCGGCCGGGAGGTGGCCGCCGAGTAGCCCGGCCGGCCGCTCCCGGGCAGCCGGTGCGAGGGGCGTGAGCGGCACGCACCCCGCGAAGTGCCGCCCGAACGCGCGGGCGGGGATGCGGGGTGGGCGGGCAGGCAGCTCACCCACCCCCGCCGGGCGCGCTCACGGCACGGGAGAACCGTGCGTCCCCGGCAGCTCTCGTCGCGCGGGACCGAGGAGCGGGAGCGAAGCCGTACGCCGGATGCCGACGCCATGTGCCTCCGGGGCGGGCCGGGATCGTCGGCCGGGCTCAGCCGCCCAGCGGCAGCCCCTTCGCCGGGAGGCCGCCGAGAAGGCCGCCTCCGACCGGCAGGGGGGATGCCTGGCCGCGGTGCTTCGAGCTGCTCTGCTTGCTGTTCGGCTTCGAGCTGTTCCCGAGCGGCCCCGTGCTGTTGAGTTCGGTCACGATGGGAGCCCCCAGGGTGGAGGGCTCCTCGGCTGCCGCAGGGGCGGCCGAGGCCACCCCTGCGCCCGCGATGGCGGCGCATACCGTGAGCAGTCGGATTCCGGGGCGCATGGCCATGTGTCGCTCCTGATGTGAGATGGAGTGAAGCGTCGGGTTCCTTCAGTAATGTGCAACGACGCCCGGTCCCGGACGACACTGTCTGAGGACACACTCGGCGCCCCGCCGTGTCCCGCCGCTTCTGCCGACAGCGCCGCGCGGGTCGCTCAGTGGTCCGGCGGTCCCCCTGTCCACCCGCGGGCATCACCGGGGTCGGCCCCTGCACGGGGCGCCGGGTCACCGCACCGGGAGAGCGGACACCCCGTCGAGCCGGCCGGTCAACCGCCGCTCGCGCGGACGAAAGTACCCAGACCGTTCTCGTCGAGGTACTCGACCCGGACCTTGTCCGCGGTGCTCCCGTTGCCCACGGTGAAGCCGACGCCGGTGAGGCCGACGGCGTTCTCGCCGGTGGTCGCGAAGCTGAAGGTGTCGCCGTCGTAGTGCGTGAGCGGGAACCGCGTCCTCTCCGGGCCGAGACGCACGGCGAGCCGTCCCTTCTCGTCGGCCGTGACCACGAGTTCGCCGAAGTAGTCGTTCTCGTACGTCCCCGTGTACGCGCCGTCGGCGCGGGCCGGCGCGGCATCCGCCGGTGGCCGGGTGTAGTCGGTGGGGGACGTGGCCGCTTCCTCCTCCTTCGCGTAGACGTCGCCCACCAGCGGAAGCCAGTCGGTGGTGGGTTCGCCGTGCTGCGCGGTGTCGAAGAAGGTGAGGGCGATCGCGTCGGCCATCCCGACCGGCTGTCCGTTGGTGAGGACGACGATGCCCAACTGCTCGCCGGGCAGCATCGTGACGTTGGTGTTGGCACCGAGCGCGAACGCTCCGGAGTGGCTGAGGCGCAGTCTGCCCAGGTCGTCGTAGCCGACGTTCCATCCCAGGCCGTAGAAGCCGGTGCGTCCCGCCGGTGCGGCCGGAGGCCGGGCGACGATCCCGGGCAGATGGGTACGGTTCAGGTTGTCGGCGTCGATGATCTGCCGGCCGTCGAGCTTGCCGTCCGCCAGTTGCAGCCGCATCCACCGGGTCATGTCGCGGGCGGTGGAGCTCACGCCGCCGGCCGGTGACTGCGCGTCCGCGTCCCGTACGAAGTCCGCCCGCCAGCTTCCGTCGGCGGACCTCACATGGGGGACCGCCTTGTCGGCCGCACGCTCGTAGTCGCCGAACTCGGAGCTGGTGTCGTTCATCCCGGCCGGCCGGTACAGCGTGTCCTCGCTGAGCTTCTCCCAGGGGACGCCCTCGGCGCGGGCGACGGCCTCCGCCGCCGCGGTGAGCCCGAAGTTGGTGTAGGCGTAGTCGGCCCGGAACGGTTCGAGGGGCTCGTACCGAAGACGGCCGAGGATGTACGAACGGTCGTAGCCGAGGTCCTCCAGCAGGTCACCCGCGTGGTCGGGGAGGCCGCTGCGGTGCGAGAACAGGTCCGCGACGGTGACGTGACGCGTCACCCAGGGATCCTTGAGGGCGAACTCCGGCAGGTGCGCCGCCACCGGATCGTCCCAGCCGATGCCCTCCCCGCCCACGACCCCGGCGACGACGGTGGAGGCGAGCGGCTTCGAGAGCGACGCCAGCTGGAACACCGTGTCGGGTCCCACCTTGCCGGACCGGCCGGCCTGCCGTTCGCCGAACCCCTTGAGGTGGACCACCCGGTCCCGGTACACGACGCCCACGGCCGCTCCGGGGACACCGGTCCGCCGCATCGCGTCCTCGACGATCCCGTCGAGCCTGCCGATGGCCGCGTCGACGTCCTCCGGGGTGAGCTGGGGCGGGGGCTGGGGCGGTGGTGCCTTCGGGGCGGGCGACACGGGCGTGGGCATGGGAGGGGGCGTGGGCGCGGCCGAGGACGGGGAGAGCGGCGGAGAGGCGGACGGGGACGGTCCGGGCGTGGCGGCGACCTGGAGCAGGGTGGCCGCCGCGGTCACCACGGCGACCAGGCCCGATGCTGCCAGTGCTCGTCCCGGGAGGAGCCGCGCGCGTTTCGGGGGGCGCATACCTGTCATTGAACGCCCAAAGCGGACCCTTGTCGTGCGCGCGGCCGTTCTCCCCCCTCCGCCCGCTTGCCCGCTTGCCCGCTCGCGCCCGTCGCTCCGGCCGGCTGCCCGCCTTTTCCGGCCGCCCGTCGATCGCGGAGTCCCGGCCGGTGGATGGTCCGGTGAACGCCGAGGTGCCCGGTGCGCCGGCCGCGCGAAGCCCGTGGGGCCCGACGTCGAGTGCGTCGGTGAGCGGCGATGATGTACCCATGCCACGTACTTTCGAGGACCTTGTCGCCGAAGCCGGATCGGCCCCCGTCGAAGGCTGGGACTTCTCCTGGCTGGACGGCCGGGCCACCGAGCAACGCCCTTCGTGGGGATACCAGCGGTCGATGGCCCGACGACTGGCCCGGGCGTCCGCCGCGCTCGACATCCAGACCGGTGGCGGAGAGGTGCTGGCCGGGGCCGAGAAGCTGCCTCCTGTCATGGCCGCGACCGAGTCATGGCCTCCGAACGTGGCCAGGGCAACCCGGTTGCTCCACCCCCGGGGCGTGGTGGTCGTCGCCGATCCGGACGAGCCGCCCCTGCCCTTCGCCGACGAGGCGTTCGACCTGGTGACCAGCCGCCACCCCGCGACCGTATGGTGGCCGGAGATCGCCCGCGTGCTCCGGCCGGGCGGAACCTACTTCGCCCAGCACGTAGGCCCCGCCAGTGTGTGGGAGCTGGTGGAGTACTTCCTCGGCCCGCAGCCCGACGCGCGCAGGAAGCGCCACCCCGACGACGAGAGCACCGAGGCGAGGTCCGCCGGGCTGGAGGTGGTCGACATCCGCCTGGAACGCCTGCGCATGGAGTTCTTCGACGTGGGCGCCGTGATCTATTTCCTCCGCAAGGTGATCTGGACGGTGCCCGGGTTCACGGTCGACCGGTATCTGGACCGCCTGCGCGAGCTGCACGATCTGATCGAGGCCCGGGGCCCGTTCGTCGCCCACTCGTCCAGGACCCTCGTCGAGGCCGTCAAGACCGGTTGACGGCCTCGACGAGGGCCGGCCGATCGGGAGCCCGGCCGGCGCGGCACGGACGCGACAGGGCGGCCTCTGTCGGCGGTCGATCCGCCGGGCCTGCCCCGACGCGCGCGGGGCAGGCCCGGCCGACGGCCGGGAACGCTAACGGGGGCGGTGCCCGCCGAGGATGCCCCAGCGCAGCTGCCGCCGGCGCGAGGCGTCCGCCCACAGAGGAAGATTGGCCAGAAGGTGGTCCACGTAGTCCTGGCTGATGATGTCGCGCAGCTGGGCTTCCCGTTTGCCGGTCTCCTCGGTCAGCCGGTCGTAGTGGTTGACCAACTGCTCGCTGTGGTCGTCGAAGACGACGTCCTGCAGGCCGAGCTCGGCGAGCCTGCGGCGGTAGAACGTGACGGTCGCCAACTCGTCCACGCCGAGGCGGGACACGGCCGGACGCAGTACCTCGGAGGGAGTGTCCTCGTCGGCCATGACGTCGGTGAAGGCCAGGGTCCCTCCGGGCTTGAGGACCCGCACCGCCTCGCTCAGCGCCCTCGACCGGTCGGTGCTGTGACAGAGGGCTTCCAGCGAGCACACCGCGTCGAAGTGGCTGTCCGCGAACGGCACTTCGTGGAAGGAGCCGGTGACGACCTCGATGAGGTCGTCCAGGCCGCGCTCGGCGTTCGTCCTGCGATGGCGCTCGTTCTGGGCCGCGCTCAGGTTGAGCGCGACGACGCGGCAGCCGAAGCGCTCGGCCAGATAGCGGGCGGTGCCGCCGTATCCGGAACCGAGGTCCAGCACCGACCGGTCGGGGCCGAGACTCCCGGCCAGGCGGTCGGCCAGCCGCTCGACGGTACGCCGGGAGGCGTCACCGATCGGTTCCTGCTCGTGGAGGTAGATGCCCGTGTGGATGTCGTCGCCGCCCCACACGGTGCCGTAGAAGGCGTCGACGTCTCCGGAGTCGTAGTAGCTGCGTGTGGCGTCCTCGCCCGGGTGCGGTGTGGTGGCGCCCTTGCTCATGCACACTTCCCTCGCTCGTGACCCGTTCGCTCCATAGGGCCCGTCTGCCCAGCGTCGCAGCTTCCGTAACAGCGAGCACAGTGACGAATCGGCCAACCGCTTGCACCGTGATCGGCTCCGCTCGTCGTGGTCGGCCGGACGCGGCGCGGCCCCCCCGGCCCGGCGCCGAAGGGGCAGCGCGTGGCGTTCGTGGTGGGCCGGGCCGGGGCGGGGCGACGCGGGTGAGGTCACTGCTTTCCGGCGAGCTCCCCGCTGAGCTTCCCGTGCATGGCGGCGCTCGCGTCGTTCAGGCCGATGATCTCGACCGTCTTGCCGCGCTGGGCGTACCGGGTCTCGACGGCATCGAGGGCGGCGACGGAGGACGCGTCCCAGATGTGTGCCCGCGAGAGGTCGATGACGACCCTGTCCGGATCGGCGGCGTAGTCGAAGCGGGCCACGAGGTCGTCCGAGGAGGCGAAGAACAGAGCTCCCGTCACGGAGTAGACGACGCTGCCACCCTCGGGGTCGATGACCGCGGAGACATCGGCGAGATGGGCGACGCGCCTGGCGAAGACGACCATCGCGGTGATCGAGCCGACCACGACACCGACGGCGAGGTTGTGCGTGGCGAGCACGCCGCCCACGGTGACGGCCATGACGGTGATCTCACCGGCCGGCATACGCCGGAGCGTCCTGGGCGCGATCGAGTGCCAGTCGAACGTCGTCACCGACACCATGACCATGACGGCGACGAGGGCGGCCATCGGGATGCCGGAGACGAGGGGGCCGAAGACGATGCAGAGCACCATGAGGAAAGCCCCCGCCAGGAAGGTGGACAAGCGGGTGCGGGCGCCGGACACCTTCACGTTGATCATGGTCTGGCCGATCATGGCGCAGCCGCCCATGCCTCCGAAGAAGCCGGTGACGATGTTCGCGATGCCCTGACCGATCGACTCGCGCGTCTTGGAGGAGCGGGTGTCGGTGATGTCGTCGACGAGTTTCGCGGTCATCAGCGACTCCATCAGCCCGACCAGCGCCATGGCGAGCGCGTACGGGGCGATGGTGGTCAGCGTCTCCATGGACAACGGTACGTCCGGAATCCCGGGCACGGGCAGGGTCGAGGGCAGTGCCCCCTTGTCGCCCACGGTCGGCACCGCGATCCCGGCGGCGACGGTGATCGCTGTGAGGGCGGCGATGGACACCAGGGGCGCGGGGATCGCGGTGGTGACCTTCGGGAGGAGCACCAGCAGCGCGACGCCTCCCGCGAACAGCGGGTAGACGGCCCACGGCGCGTCCGTCATCTCCGGGATCTGCGTCAGGAAGATCATGACGGCGAGGGCGTTGACGAAGCCGACCATCACCGAGCGGGGCACGAACCGCAGCAGTCCGGCCACCCCCAGGGCGCCCAGCACGATCTGGAAGACGCCGGCCAGGATCACGCAGGCGATGAGGTGGCCCAGGCCGTGCTCACGGTTCAGGGGTGCGATGACCAGGGCGACCGCGCCGGTCGCGGCGGAGATCATCGCGGGGCGGCCGCCCACGACCGCGATGGTCACGGCCATGGTGAAGGAGGCGAACAGGCCGATGGCGGGGTCGACACCGGCGATGACCGAGAACGAGATCGCCTCCGGAATGAGGGCGAGCGCGACCACCAGGCCGGCCAGTACCTCGGTGCGGAACACCTTCGGGGAGAGCCAGGACGGACGGGAGGAACGAAGTCGTGCGGCGACGGAGGACGGTGCGGAGGCCGTCGTGGAGCGGGTCGCGGAGGAATCCAAGGAACCGGGGACCTGTCGTGTGCGGGCGCACCTCATGGCGAGGGAAGTGCGGCAGGGCGGGGGAGGGAGGAGTCGTGGTCGGGGCGCGGCCCCCCGGCCGGTTCGCGCGACGGCCGGACCGCCCACGACCGGCCGGCCGGGTACGGCGAGCGTGGTGTGCGGATCGTGTGGGCCGAGCATCCTGAACGAGCCGGGCGAGTGCGCCGGGCGGCGCGAGGGTGCGGCGCGTACCCGGGGCCGGTGCGTCAGGGGCGCGGGGTCACGGCGGGCAGGCGAGGGTGCGGCACGGCATGATCACGCGCACGCTCTCTCCTGTGGGGCTCGGTCTCCGACGGGGGCGCCATCGGCCCCGAACGACGAGTGGACGGATGCCGTCACCCGGCCCCGGAGGGAGGCGACGAACCGTCCACGACAGCACCGACTCTACCCTTCGGCCGGGCGCGGGGAACCGGCTGCCGGCCGGCCGGCGGGGTCCGGATACGTCCCCACGATCCGGACACGACAGTCCCCGGCGATCCTGGCCGACTCGTATCCCCGTCAGTCGTCGCTGACGGGTCCGTCATCGGCTGGACCGGCCGGGGGCCTGGCCAGAGCCTGGACGAAGTCACGCGGGCCTCTGAACGTCTTCATCGGCGGGTGTGGCTCTCTTCCGGTATTCCGGTGTATTGATGAGTTTCCTCCCTATTTCTCCCTAGTCAAGGGTTTTCCGGAATGTGATTGCGGTTTCTTCCGGCTGGGGCGGAGGCGCGGACGGACCGGGGCCGCGGCCGCCCCGCACGTAGGCTGGAGACAGCCCGCGTCATGCTCGAACCGAGTCCCGCGGGAGGTGGCTCGACATGACCGCATCAGCGGTTCCACGGGGGCCCGCCGCCAGGGTCTGGGTTCCCGAGACGGTCACGGCCGACCCGTACAACGCCCAGACGGCCGCGGGCGCGCTGGCCGAGCGGCTCACGCCCGTGGGTGCCTTCTTCGTACGTGATCACTTCGGAATCCCGAGGGTGGCGGCGCACGCGTGGCGGCTGCGTCTGGGCGGTGCCCTGAGCGCCCCCTTCGCCATTGGTTACGACGAACTGCTGCGGCTGCCCCGCAGGGAACTCGACATCGTCGTGGAGTGCGCCGGCAACGGACGCGCCATGATGACTCCCCGCCCGCCCGGTCTGCCCTGGGGGCGGCGGGCCGTCGGCTGCGCGCGTTTCGCGGGAGTGCCGTTCCGTACCCTCGCCGCCCGGGCCGGTGTCGCACCGGGCGCCGTGGAATTCGTCTTCGCCGGCGCGGACTCCGGAACCGTGCACGGGCGGCGGACGGTTTTCGCGCGCAGTCTTCCCGTCGCCCTGGCGCTGCACCCCGACACCCTCCTCGTCACGCACATGAACGGCGAGCCGCTGTCCCCCGAGCACGGGGCGCCGGTCCGTCTCGTGGTGCCCGGCCGGTACGCGGTGGCCGATGTGAAGTGGCTGGTGGAGGCCCGGGCCGTCACGGAACCGTTCACCGGCGTCTTCCAGGTGGAGGACTACGTCTACGCCGACTCGCGCGGCACGCCCGACGGCCCCGTGTCGACCGTGCGGATCACGTCGCTCATCATCGCCCCGGAGGCCGACGAGGCCCTGCGGCGTGGCCGGGAGACCGTCGTGCGCGGGCGGGCGTGGTCGGGCGGGGGAGTGCCGGTGCGGCGGGTCGAGGTGCGGACGGAGAGCACCGAGCGCCCCGGGCGGGCCGGGGATCCCGACGGGGACCGGGGCGCGGAGGCGCAGACGTCGGACCCTGCGCCCGGCGCCGTACCCGAAGCCGGCGAGCGGCGCTGGAGCGACGCCGTACTCGAACCGCCGAGCGGTCCCTACGCGTGGACCGGCTGGTCGTACCGGTGGACGCCGCGAAGCCCGGGCCCCTACCGGCTGCTGGCCCGCGCGACCGACGAGCACGGCGACGTCCAGCCGGCGCGGGCGCCGTGGAACGCGCGGGGCTACGGCTGCAACCCCGTCGCGACCGTCGAGGTGGTCGTGGTGTGAGCGAGGGCCGCTCCGGCGGGCCCCGGCTCCGGCCGTGGAGGTCGCGCCCTCGGCTCGCGGACGGGGTGGGGTCCGCCGGTGAGCGCCCCGCGATGACGGGCCGGGTGGGACGGACCGGCCGACGGGGACGTCCGGCGGTAACGCCGCCCGTCGGCGGTGTACCCGTAGGGGCCGGGGCTGATAGGACTGCTGTCGAAACATGCACCACTCACGTATCGCAGTTCGCAGGAGGCGCACATGTCACGCCCGGTCACCATCGTCACAGGCGGCAGTCGGGGCATCGGCGCGGCCACGTGTCTGCGTCTGGCGGAGGAGGGCCACGACCTGGTCCTGGGTTATGTCAGGAACAACGCGGCCGCGCAGGAGGTCGCGGCGGCCGTGCGTGCGGCGGGGGCCGGGTGCGTCACGGTCCGGGTGGACACCGCCGACGAGGACGATGTGGAGCGGCTCTTCGACACGGCCGGCAGTGAACTGGGGCCGGTCACCGGACTGGTCAACAACGCCGGGGTGACCGGCCCGTTGGGCAGACTGGCCGATGCCCGTACGGAGGATCTGCGACGTGTGATCGACGTGAACCTGCTCGGGTACCTGCTGTGTTGTCGTCGGGCTGCCCGTGACATGGCGCGGCGTGGGTCCGGCGCCATCGTCAATGTCTCCTCCGCGGCAGCCACTCTGGGCAGCCCGGGGGAGTACGTCCATTACGCGGCCACCAAGGCGGCCACCGACGCCCTGACCGTCGGTCTGTCCAAGGAACTCGGCCCGGACGGCATCAGGGTCAACGCGGTCGCGCCCGGTGTGATCAACACCGAGATGCACGCGCAGATGGGGGACCCGGACCGACCGGCGAAGGCCGCCGCACTGACCCCGCTGGGTCGTCCCGGCGAACCGGCGGAGATCGCCGCCGCCGTCGCCTGGCTGTTGTCGCCCGACGCCTCGTACACCACGGGCACGGTTCTGCGGGTTTCCGGCGGCCGGTGAACCTCTTCGGAGGTGATCGCGTTTGGCGCCGGTGCGCGGCACGGTGCCGCGCGGGCGCGGAGCAGGGGGAGCCGCTGTGGCTCCGGGGGCCGTGGGAGCCCATCCACGATGGGCTCGTCCACGAGCGGTGGCCGCTACGGCCTCGTTCGTCTCCGGGGAGCTGCGGGCGGACGACCGCCCTTCGCGGCCCCGGCCGATCAGTAGGCGGAGTCGACGTTGTCGATGGAGCCGTACTTGTCGGCCGCGTAGTTGGCCGCCGCGGTGATGTTGGCGACCGGGTCGGTCAGGTCACGCGGGGTGCCCGAGACGTGGTAGGCGTCGAAGGTCGGCTGGATGACCTGGAGCAGACCCTTGGAGGGGGTGCCGTTCTGCGCGTTGACGTCCCAGTTGTTCTGCGCCTGCGGGTTGCCGCCGGACTCGCGCATGATGTTGCGGTGCAGGCCCTCGTAGCTGCCGGGGATGCCCTTGGCCTTCATGATGGCCAGCGACTGCTTGATCCAGCCGTCGAGGTTGTCCGGGTAGGACTTCTTGGCCTTCGCGACCGCCGAGACCTTGGCTGCCGACGCGTGCGTCCCGGTCTGCTCGGCGGCCTGCGCGGAGGTGGGGGCCATCGTGAGGATCGCCGCTGCGGCTCCGGCGGTGGTGATGCCGGCCACCGAGAGCTTGCGGAGACGGGCGAAACGGCTGCGGTTGATCTGGATGTTCGCGGTCATGCGGCGGTGACTCTCCTGTGTTTCGAGGGGCCCGCCGGGCGTGTCGGCGGCGTGGGTGCCGCATGACGTCATAGCCCGGAGTGGCTGATCGGGTGGGCGGGATCCGCCCGGTCCGGCACGCTGTGCTCGCCGGCCTCAGCCATGGTTAGCGGCGCTTCCGGGGCAGCGCAACGATGTGACGTACTACCCCGCTACAGAGAAATGTCCGGTTCAGGAGAAGCGGCGGCGGACCTGTACGGGCACCGGCCGCCGCTGCCTACTACCTCTCTTAGGACGTGACGTGGCTCCTATGCGGGGGGTCACACGAAATCCATGATCAAAAGGTCTCCGCGCCGGTGCGGCCTCCTCTTCGGGCACGGCGATGCGCCCGGCGGAGGGCGTTCTTTGGCAAGCTCGGCCTGGCTGGAGATCCAGCGCGCTCGCGCGGGGCACCGGCCCCGGCGCGGGCCCGAGCAGAGGAGGCGCAGGTGTCAGGGTTTCTGAACAGGGCGAAGGAGCAGGCCGAACATGCCTTGTCGGCGGGGAAGCAGAAGGTCGACGAGGTGCAGCAGCAGCGAGCGGGCGGCGACCTGCTGAAGCGCCTGGGTGCTGCCTATTACGCCGAGCGGACGGGCAGCGGCAGCGCGCAGGCCACCCAGGACGCGCTGACCGCCCTGCAGGCACATGTCGCCGCGCACGGGGACGCCTTCCTGCGCGGATGACCTCGTCCTCCGTACCCGCCCGGGGAACGGAGCAGGTACGGAGGGCCTTCGCACGGGGACGCACCGGCAGGGTCCCGCAGCCGTGGCGGCGCGCCGGGATGCTGCCGGGTTCGCCGGTGCCGCACCCACGCGGCGACCGTGGCCGTGCTGTCGCCGCTGTCCTCGCCGCCGGCGACAGCCCCGGCGTCCGCGTCCGGTCCGACTGTCAGTGGTGGCTGGGATGCTGATCGGCATGGACGAGCTGACTGGGCGCCGGGTCTACGGCGCGGACCATGACGATCCCGACCCCGGGCCGAGGCCGGGGCGCGCCTACCGGGAACTGGTGGCCGGACCGCTGGACGGCCTGCTGCTGGACGTCACCGGCTGGGACGACCACCGGCTGAGGGAGGTCGCGGCGCTCCCCACGGAGATCGGATCGCACGGACCCGGCGGCCATGCCCTGTACGGGGCGCGGCCCGGCGACTCCCGGCGGTGGGACTGGCACGGCGACACCCCGTGATCGCCGCCCGCCGGCGGCGGACGGCCGACGTGGCCCCTCCGTGGAGCCGGCCGCTGCGGTGCCGCCCTGCCGTGCACCGAAGGCACCGCAGCCGATGATCGCGGCGTGGTGCCTCCTGCCCGCGGTGTGCCCTCATGGATGCGGATTCTGTCGTCGGCCCCGGTCCCGGGCGGCATGCCGGCGGTGCGATGCCGCAGGCCCGCTCCACGGCCGGGGCCGGCCGAGAAGCGGGGCTCTCTGCCGTCGGTACGGCGCCGTAGGGCGTGCCGTTGGACCCGAGCTTCCCGTGGGCGGCCTCTTCGGGCCGCGCCCGCCCGTGCCCACCACACGTGCCGTGCGTGTCGTCCGGCCCCGGCGATCGCCGGGCCGCCCGCGGGCAGGCCGGACCATCCGGCGGGTGCGGTGCGGTGCGGACCGCCGTGCGCGGGGCGGGTGGACGTGGCTCGCACGCATGGTCGATCATGGCGTGATGTCGCTCCATACGCACCAGGCCGATCTGTTCGAGAGTTCGAGGGGTCGTTTGGAGGCGATCGCCTATCGGCTGCTGGGGTCGGCCGGCGACGCCGAGGACGCGGTGCAGGACACGTTTCTGCGCTGGCACGCGGCGGACCGGGACCGCATCGGGATACCCGAGGCGTGGCTGACGAAGGTGCTGACCAACATCTGCCTCAATCAGCTCACTTCGGCGCGGGTCAGGCGGGAAACGTATGTGGGGCAGTGGCTCCCGGAGCCGCTCCTGGCCGGAGACCGGATGCTCGGCCCGGCCGACACCGTCGAGCAGCGCGAATCGGTCTCCCTCGCGATGCTCACCCTCATGGAGCGGCTGACGCCCAACGAGCGCGTGGTGTACGTGCTGCGCGAGGCGTTCGGGTACCCCCACCGCGAGATCGCGGAGATCCTCGACCTCACCGAGGTGAACTGCCAGCAGATCCACCGGCGCGCCAAACAGCACCTCACCACCGACCGGGCCCGTACGGAGATCGACGCGGCCGCCGCGCGGAAGGTCGTCGAGGAGTTCCTCGCCGCGGCCCTCAGCGGCGACACCGAGCCACTGATCCGGCTGCTCGCCGACGACGCGGTCAGCGTGGCCGACGGCGGCGCCCGCGTCTCGGCCACCAGGTCTCCGGTCGTCGGTGCCCTCCGCAGCGCGCGATACCTGCGCGGTCTGTTCCGGCCGTCCGCCGCCAGGAGGGCCAGTGTCGGCGGCAACCCCGCCCTCCACGCCGCCGTCGTCAACGGCGGTCCCGCCGTGCTGGTCGCGGTCGGTGAGCGGATCCTCGGCGTCATCTGCCTCGAAGCCACCCCCGACGGCGTCGGGACGATCCGTCTCCAGGTCAACCCCGACAAGCTGGAGCGCATCACCCGCCAGTGGACGGCCGCCGGCCCCCACCGCCCCCTTGCGCAGATGTGGTGACCCACATCACAGCCGGATCCTGTCAGGGATGGTGCGGCTGTCCGGTTCAGGAGGTGAGACCAACCGGATAGGGAGCAAGCCATGAAGCACCGCATCGTCGTCCTCGGAGCCGGGTACGCCGGAGCCGTCACCGCCGGTCGCCTCGCCAAGCGGCTGCACCATGACGACGTCGAGATCACCCTGGTCAATGGCGACCCCGAGTTCGTCGAGCGCGTGCGACTGCACCAGCTCGCGAGCGGGCAGGATCTGCCGCGCCGCCCGCTGCGCGACCTCTTCGAGGGCACCGGCGTGCAGGTCCGGCCGGCATGGGTCACCGCGGTCGACGCGGACCGCAAGACCGTGGATCTCACCACCGAGCAGGGCGCCGAGACCCTCGGCTACGACACCCTTGTGTACGCCCTGGGGAGCACCCTCGCCGACCAGGGCGTCCCGGGTGTCGGGGAGCATGCCCACGACGTCGCCGGGAAGCGGGGCGCGCTGCGACTGCGGGCGCGACTGAGCGAGCTGGAGCCGGGCGGGACCGTGCTGGTCGCGGGCGGCGGCCTGACCGGAATCGAAACGGCCGCCGAGATCGCCGAGGCGCACCCCGGCCTCGCCGTGGCCATCGCGACCCGCGGGGGCGTCGGCGACTGGCTCAGTGACACGGCACAGCGCCACCTGCGCGGCGTCTTCGACCGGCTCGGCATCACGGTCCACGAGGGGGCCGACATCACGCGCGTCGAAGCGGGCGGCGTGGTCACCGGCACGGCCGGGGAGATCCCCGCCCAAGTGACCGTGTGGACCGCGGGCTTCACCGTGCACCCGATCGCGGCGGCCTCCACCCTGGAGGTGTCCGACACCGGGCGGATCGTCGTCGACGGCACCATGCGCTCGGTCTCGCACCCCGATGTGTATGCCGTCGGTGACGCCGCGATCGCCGAGGGGGCGGGCGGCAAGCCGCTGCGGATGGCCTGTGCCACGGCGAATCCGATGGCGTGGCTGGCCGCAGACGCCCTTGCCGCGCGCCTGACCGGTCGTAAGGTTCCAGGGACCACGATCGGCTACGCCCTGCAGTGCGTCAGCCTCGGGCGCCGCGACGCCATCGTCCAGCGCGTTACCCGCGACGACCGGCCCACATCCACCGTGATCAGGGGGCGGACCGCCGCCCGCGTCAAGGAGTTCATCTGTGCCGCCACGGCCTGGGGCATCTCCCACCCGACGATGATGCTGCCGAGCTCCCGCCGCCGTCTCGTGGCAACCGGCGTCGAGGAGACGCGCTTCGCCGCCGGGTGACGAGACTCCAGGGACCGCCATGGCCGTGGGACCGGGCAGCAGTCGGGGCCGGCAAGGGGGCAGCCGGACGAGGAGGTTGGCCGGCGCCCGGGTCTCGGGCCGGCCGTCGACGGCCGCTTCTGGGCCCTGGGCTGCGCGGCAACGGCGCGGCAACGGCACGGGGTACCGGAGGCAGCCGGTCCTGGCGAGCCGGACCGGCGGCCCGGTCGGGCACCGCACTCCGCGACCGAGCGCCTCGCGTCGGGCACGCGCCCCGGGGCGTCGACGGCCGTACGCGGTGCGTGGCTCCCGGCCCGCGCGGGCTCGGGAGCGCGCCCCCGGGCCCGCACGGCCGGCAGTCACCCGCGTACCGCTCCTGCCGCGGGCGTGACCTCGGGAGGCACCTTCCGGGGCAGGGCCCCCACGCCGGTCACGGAACGCCTCAGGCGAACGGCAGACGCGCACACCGGCGGCAGGCGCGGGCCGATGCCGCCACCACGCCGTGCGACGCGGCCGTCAACGCGGCGGCGAGCGCGAGCAACGGCCAGTCCCTGACCCAGGGCGATGCCAGGGCGAGCGTGAGCGTCACCAGCCCCATCGCCGCGGCGGCGGTGGTACCGGTCCATGCGACCGCCAGCGGCAGCCGACGGGGCTCGGGCAGCCGCCGGGCCAGCGCCCCGGTCAGCGCCAGCGCCCCGCCGGCGAGCAATGTCGCCACGACGGCGACACCGGTCAGATGGAGGACCAGCACGTGGGCCACGTGGGGCAGCCGCCGCCCGTGGCCGGGGCCGCCGTTCAGGATCAGCTGCCCGCACACCAGCAGGAACGGTGCCGTGAGGGCGATGGCCCGCGCGGTGTGCCGGGCCTGCGCGATGGTCAGTTCCCGTTGCCAGCCCGACGCGAGCTCATCGACGGACCCGAACTCCCGCACGGCCTGCCGGGCGGCCCGTGCGTAAGGGGCACCCTCGCCGGTGTACGCCGCCACGGCGTCCTTGAGGCCGCCGCGCATCTCCTCGACCATCCGCGCCTTCGCCCTCGCCGGGCCGTGGAGGGCGGACGAGAGAGCCGCGACATGGGCCTCGACGGGGTCCTCGACGCGGTCCTCGACCCGTTCCGCCCGGGGGTCGGGGCCGTTCACGTGGCGGGCCCGGGCGAGGCGGCGGGATTCAGGACCGAACCGATCGCCGTCGTGAACTCCTGCCAAGCGGTCCGTTCGGCCGTCAGGCTGCGCCGGCCCGCGTCGGTGAGCTCGTAGCAGCGCCGCCGTCGCTCACCGGCCGATTCCCAGCTGCTGCGCAACAGCCCGAGCCGCTCCAGCCGGTTCAGGGCCGGATAGGTCGTGCCCGTGCGCAGGTCGAGCACGCCCCCGCTGCGCTGCTGGACCGCGACGATGATCGCGTAACCGTGCAACGGGCCCGATTCGAGCACGGCCAGCAGGAGCCCGTCCAGGTGTCCGCGCACCGCGTCTGTCCTCATGGGTAGGCAGCCTACTCAATGACAGCGTAGGCGTGCTATCTATTGGCAGCCAATACATCCTGCTCATGTCCGAAGGGGCTCGCAGTGACGAAACTGCTGCTGTCCGTGCATGTCCTCGCGGCGATCCTGGTGGTCGGTCCGATCGCCGTGGCCGCCTCGTTGTTCCCCCGCTACGCGCGGCCGTCCGCATCGAGGGAGCCGGACGGGCGGGCCGCCGGGGTCGCCGCGCTGCTGCACCGGATCTGCCGCGGATACGCCGTCGCGGGCATGGCGGTGCCGGTCTTCGGGATCGCCACCGGCGCCGAACTCGGCGTCCTCACCGACATCTGGCTGATCGTGTCGCTCGGACTGACCGCCGCCGCCGCGGCCGTCCTCGTGCTGGCGATCCTTCCTGCCCAGAAGAGCCTGCTCGCGCTGCCCCCCGAAACGGCCGCCGACCAGGGGAGGCACCCGCTGGCGATCCGGTTGACGGCGCTCACCGGCATCTTCAACCTGCTCTGGGCCGTGGTCGTGGTCCTCATGATCGTCCGCCCCGGCTCGACCACGGGCGCCTGACCGGATGCGTACGCTACGGATCGCGGCCCATACGGAGGCCGCCTCCCTCACGGCCCTGCTGCTGAACCTGCTCACCGTGCACCTGGCGGCGGTCTCCTCGCTCGTCGGCCCGCTCCACGGCCTCGCCTACCTTGTCGCCCTCGTGAGCACATGGCGGACCACGACCGCCGCCTCGCGGGGCGCCCGGTGGCGGGCGGTCATCCCCGGGGTCGGCGGACTTGTGGCCCTGCGCCACATACGGTCCCGGACCCGCACCCGTGCCGTCGCCGCCCTCGGCCCCGTCGGCGCGAGCGGCGACCCGAGCAGGTCATGAGAGAAGGCGGCGCGAGAAGTCGACCGGGAACGCGGCGCTCCAGGACACGGAAGCGCGCGGACGGTACCGCGCGATGAGTTCCCGGCCGCCGGGCGGTCCTTATGGTGATGGTGAAGGACCTGGCCCGGCGCCCGCCGCAGGGCGGCCGTCGGCCGGAACGGCGACGAGTCCCGGAGGCGATCATGTTCGGTTCGGTGAAGGCGTTCAGCGGATTCTCCGTGGACGACATCGAGGCTGCCAGGAAGTTCTACGGCGAGACCCTCGGGCTCAGGGTGTCCGAGCAGAACGGGCTGCTGACCCTGCACATCGCGGGAGACCGCGACACCTTGATCTACCCCAAGCCCGACCACGCTCCGGCGACGTTCACGGTTCTCAACTTCCCCGTCCCCGACATCGAGGCCGCCGTCGACGAACTGGCCGGGAAGGGCGTACGGTTCGAGCGCTACGAGCAGCTCCCCACGGACGACAGGGGGATCTTCCGGGGCGGGGGCCCACTGATCGCGTGGTTCACGGACCCCGCGGGCAACGTCCTGTCGGTACTCCAGGATCCGTCCTGAGCGGCCGGCGGCCGGAGCAGGCGGCCGCCCGGCCCTTGCCCCGGCCGCCGGGCCCCGCCCGGCTGCCGGAGCCCCTGACCCCGCCCGGAGCACGCCGGGCGGCCCGCGCCGCGGCACACGCATGCGCCCCCGCCCCCGCGTACGTCATGATCGGGTCCCGTGACCCTCGTTCTGCCGCCCCGCCTCACCGCCTCCGCCGAAGCACTGCGCGACGCCGCCCGCCGACGGGGGCTGCGTACCGTGCGGCTGCCCACCTTCGACGTTCCGGCCGGCCTCGCGGCGACGCATCTGCACGCGGGCCCCTCCTTCGCCGACGCCGTGGCGCCCCGCCTCGGCATCGCCCCGCTGGAGGCGCCCGCCGACTGGCTGACCCGTCTGCCGAAGGAGTACACCCGCCGGGACATCCGCGTCATGCCGATCCAGGAGGCCTATCGACTGCGTCGGCCCGCGTTCATCAAGTCGCCGAACGACAAGGGCATACCGGCGCTGGTCTACACCGACGGATCCCGGCTGCCCGGCCCGGACGCCGTGGATCCGCAGACGCCCGTCCTGGTCAGCGACGTGGTGGAGTTCACCACCGAGCACCGGTTGTACCTGTTCGGGGGAGTCGTGCACACGGGCAGCCGCTACGCACAGCGGGGACGGCTGGACCCGGGACCGCTCCCGGCCGACGCGGCGGCCTTCGGCGCCGCGCTGCTGGCCGCGTGCGGTGACACCTTGCCCACGGCGATCGTCGTGGACGTCGGTGAGGTGGACGGACACTGGGCGGTGATCGAGGCCAATGCCGCCTGGGCGAGCGGCATGTACCACGCCGACCCGCAGCACGTCCTGGACGTCGTACTCGCCGCCGCCGGCCCGGCCACCTCCGTCACCGAGCGGAACCGGCCGTTCCTTCGCCACCCGGGCGGGACGGGTGGCGTCGAACCGGAGCGGTGAGGCGGGCTCCGGGGCCGCCGCACGCCCTGCGCGCGCGGGCCCTCGCACAGCCCCGGACGCCGGCCACCAGCTGCTCGCGACTCAGCCGGCCCGGGCCGCCGTCCAGGTCCATGGCCGTACCCCGGGCACCCGAAGGCTCACCGGGAAGACCACCGCACCGCGCCGGCCGGCATCACCCCCACCGACCGCACGGGCCCCGTGAACGCCGGCCGCCTCCCCCGGTCCTCGGCTCGCCGGTCTCAGCCGTGGTCCTTCTCCGCGGGCTGGAGGACGAAGACGGGGATCTCGCGATCCGTCTTGCGCTGGTAGTCGGCGTAGTCGGGGAACGCCTCGACCGCGCGCGCCCACCACTGCGCCTTCTCCTCCCCGGTCACCTCGCGCGCGACCATGTCCTGCCGCACGGTCCCGTCCCGCAGTTCGACGCGCGGGTCGGCCACGACGTTGTGGTACCAGACGGGGTGCTTCGGTGCGCCGCCCAGCGACGCCACGGCGGCGTACTGCCCGTTGTGCTCCACCCGCATCAGCGGTGACTTGCGGACTTTGCCGCTCTTGGCCCCTCGTGTGGTCAGGATGACGACGGGCAGACCGCGCAAGGTCGTCCCCTTGGTGCCGCCGCTGCCCTCGTACAGCTCGACCTGCTCGCGCACCCAGTCCGTGGGGCTCGGCTCGTACTCACCCTCGAGCGGCATGACGCATCCCCTTCTCCTTGCCGGAGCCCGTCGGCCCGGCCCTTCCCGGCGCGGTGCCGGATGCGACGAACCTACCCACTGCGGCCCGGCCCGCACGTGCACGCAACGTCGTTTCTCGCGCGTCCCACGCCGCCGCGGGCCCGCGCGCAGGGCCGCCGACGCATCGGATGCGGCAGCGGCCCCGTTCCGGCTGTCCGGCGGGGGCCCGCTACTCGCAGACGGTGTTGTGCGTCGGCACCCGGCCCTCCAGCAGGTACCCGTCGACCGCCCTCGTCGCGCAGGAGTTCACCCCGTACGTGCCATGGCCCTCGCCCTGCACGGTGAGGTGGACGCCGACGCCCGCGCCCAGCCTCTCGGCCATCCTGCGGGCCCCCGCGACCGGGGTCGCCGGGTCCCCCGCGTTGCCGATGACGACGATCGGCCCGGCGCCCGCCGCACCGACCTCCGGGGTGACCCGCTCACCCTCCACCGGCCAGTCGGCGCAGCCGACCAGACCGATGGCCATGCCTTCACCGAAGACGGGGGAGACCTTCTTGAACTCGGTGATCCGCGCCGCTGCCTGCTCCGGCGTGAAGCGCTCCTTGCTGTCGGCGCAGCTGATCGCGGTGTTGGCCGCGGCCATGTTGCTGAAGCGTCCCTGGGCGTCCCGGCCCAGGTAACCGTCCGCCGCCATCAGGAGATTGTTGCCCGTCCCGTTCTGCTGCACCTCGCCGATGCCCTGGACCAGAAGTTCCCAGCCCTCTTCGTTGTACAAGGCGGCGGCGATGCCGGTGGCGGCCAGGCCCGCCGTGAGCCTGCGGCCGTCCGGGTCCTCGGTGGGAGCGGGCTTCTTCTCCAGCTTCTCCAGCACCGCGCCGATACGCCGGTTGCCCTCCTCGGCGTTCGGGCCGGTCGGGCAGGACTGGGCGTACTGTTCCACGCAGTACTCCATGGCGTTCTCCAGTGCCGCCTGGAAGCCCTTCGCCTGGGCGAGGCCCTGCTCGACGCGGCCCTGGGTCGGGTCGACGACGGCGTCGAGGACGGTACGGCCGACGTTCTTCGGGTACAGATGGGCGTACACGCCGCCCAGCTCCGTCCCGTAGGAGATGCCGAAGTAGTTCAGCTTCCGATCGCCGAGGACCTGGCGCATCAGGTCCAGGTCGTGGGCGGCGTTGGTGGTGCCGACGTGCGGCAGCACCTTCGCGGAGTTCTTCACGCAGGCCGCCGCGTACTCCTTGCCCTCCTTCAGCGCCTCCCGGGCCTCGGTGACACCGTCCTGGACCGGGCCCGCCTCCTGCGTGTCCGCGTCCATCGCCTTGTCGTCCAGGCAGATGACGCCCGCGCTCTCACCGACGCCTCGCGGGTCGAAGCTGACCAGGTCGTAGCGGGAGTTGAGCTTGCCGTAGTCCTCGGCGGCGAAGGGCAGCGTGGCGACTCCGGAGGCGCCCGGCCCGCCGAAGTTGTAGACCAGCGAACCCAGCCGCTTGCCCCGGTCCTTCGCCTTCTTGCGGATCATCGCGAGGTCGATCGTCCCACCGGCCGGCGCGGCGTAGTCCAGCGGCACCTTCAGTGTGGCGCACTCCCAGCCGCTGCCGGGCGCCTCGCCACCACCCTGGGCGACGGTCGGCGCGGAGCAGGTCGTCCACCGCGGCTTCTGCCCGGTCAGCGACGCGGGCAGAACGGCCGACCCGGAGTCCGCCGGAGCGGAGGCCGACGGCGAAGCCGCCCCGTCCTTCGCACCGTCGTCGCAGCCGGCCAGCGCGGTGACCGCCAACAGGGCAGCGGCGGCGGCCGCCACCGGCCGTATGAGGTGGGACATGCGTGCTCCTGTCGTGCTGTTCGATTGAGTACCGAACAGTAGAGGACCGTTTCGCCCCGCTGGAGAGCAGGTCGCACGCCCTGTGCGACGCCGGAGGAGGCGAGGTGTGGCCGCCGAAACGCGGGGACGGGGGACAGGCCCGGTGTACGGCGGCTCCGAGGCGCCGCCGCTCACACGCCGGGCGCCCCTTCCCCTCCACGGGGCCGGCGAGGGCCGGGGCGCAGGGCGATGGCACACCACGCCGCCGCTGCCACCAACACGGCCGCGGCCATCGCGGCCAGCGCCGGAGCCTCCGGCCGCCATCCCAGTGAGAGCCGGGTGCCCAGGAAGACGAGGATCCCTGCGATCCGGCCCGGGGCGTAGACCGGCACCCTGGCGGCGGTGGTGCGCAGTACGGCCGTCGTCGCCAGCCCGATCCCGCCCCAGGCGAGCAGGTAGGGCCACACGGGCCCCGGAGCGGCCGGCGGCAGCCCGTACTCCTCCGGGCCGATACGGAACAAGGCGCCGGCCCAGCCCAGTCCCACCGCGAGAACGGTCATGCCCGCCACCCACACGGCGTGGCGCCATAGAGGTCCGGGCCGCACGGTCCCTTCGCCGTCGTCACCGTCGACGTCGGCGGGTTCGTAAACTTCGATCATGTCCTGTGGGACGCGGACCGGGGGCCGTACGTTGCTCCGGAGGCGAAGTCACACTGAAAGTGCCCGGATGCCCGGATGCCCGGATGCCCGGATGCCCGGATGCCCGGACGACGGGAGCGGGTTCCGGCCGGACGCGCCGCGGCGGGTGTTGTCGCGGCCCACCGGATCAGCGCGTGGCTTCGAGGGCGGTGCGCCACACCGGGCTGTCCACGTAGTGGTTGTCGAACTGCTCGGACGACGCCTTGATCTCCTGAGGGCTTGCCTCGCCCCGCATCACCCGGCCGAGCAGGCGGAGGTAGTCGAAGCGCGGCATGCCGGGCGTGAAGACGAACAGCACATCGGCCTCGGCACCGGGAGCGGCAGCGAAGGCGTGCGGAGTGTGCGGCGGTACGAGCAGGAGGTCACCCTCCTGCAAAATGCTGACCTCGTCGTCGACGAGAACCTGCAGGGACCCTCCGATGACGAAGAAGAGTTCCGAGGCCCGGGTATGGAAGTGGGCCGGAGCGCCCACCGCGCCCTTGGCGAAGCGCGAGCGGTAGCTGGTGAGAGGGCTTCCGTCCGTGCCGCAGTCGGCGAGCAGGGTCATGACGCTGCTGGGGTCGCTGGTCGTCTCGGCGTCCGCGGCCCGGGTCAGAAGGGGCTTGAGGGTGCTGGCGTTCATCGGTGCACTCCATGTCGTCGAACCGTGGGCCGCGGGCTTTTTCCCTGGCTCCGTGAGGACGACTCTAGGCAGCCGATAGACCTGCTGACGGGTGCATTCGATGCCTGCTTTGGTGGGTCAATCCTGATCCTGCGGTGGCCTGCGGTGGCCTGCGGTGGCCTGCGGTGGCCTGCGGTGGCCTGCGGTGCCCTGCGAGCCGATGTGCGGCGCGACCCTCGTCCGCCCGGCCCCCGTCCGCCAGGCCCCCACCCCGCCCAGCCCCCCTCCCGTCCGGCCCCATCCGGGCCCCGCCCATCCGGGCCCGGCCCGGCCTCGATCCGGCGGTGAGATCCGAGCAAGAGGCCCCGGTGCCCAATCGCTGTGCGCTGCCCCGGCAGGCCGTCCCCGCCCTCTTCCCGCGATCCGGCGAAGAGTCAGGCGTCTGACGTCACGCCGGGCCGGTAATCCCGACCGCTCGGGATTGACCACGCGAACGGAATCACCGTCCTCGGTTTCCCGGAAACGGCCGGATAGCGGAAGCGGAACGCGGACCCCCTATACCGACTGGTAACCATCCGGGCGGTGACCCCACCGAGCCCGAAATATTCGACTGCCTCCGGGCTGTCGGCTTTGTCCTGTCGTCATTTATGAGACAGCCCGCCGGATGATGCATGATCACCCCATGCTCGTTGAACTGTTAAAGATTGTTCGGTATCCGTGGAGCCCCTGGCTGGCCACTGTTCGTACCTCCTTCGGTCAGACCGTGGTGAGTTGGGGAGGTGATCCGGCAGCGAGGCCGGGTGAGTATCGCGTCGAGTGGAAGGTCGCCGAGGACATCGAGTGGGGGCGTAATGCCGTGCCGGCCAAGGGTTACGGACCCGAGGTCCGGCCCGGCCGTCATGGAATTGTTCTGCGGGGACGTCTGCGCCTGACGGGGGACGGCGCCGGCCTCTTCGATCTGGATGACACGACGGTATTGCTGAACCTTGTCGCCCCGCCTCCGGAAGGCACGGTGGGCACGTGGGTGGACCTCTTCGTCCGACGGGAAACGGTCGCTCTCCACCCTGTTGCGCACTGACCGGCGGGAGTCGGCAAAAGAAATTTGTGTGCTGTCCCTGGTCGGACGGGAAATTCTTCCCTTTGCGCGCTGATGCGGGCGCGCCGGCCATGGGGCACTCAACCCGCCGTGCCGTGCGTCGAGCCGAGCAGGGCCATGTGCTCGTCCGTCAGCCGCAGTGCTCCCGCCGCGATGTTGTCGGCGAGGTGGTCCGGGTTTCCGGTGCCCGGAATGGCCAGCACGTGTTCTCCCTGCCGGAGCGTCCAGGCAAGCCGGACCTGCGACGGCGAAGCGCCGAGTGCGCGTGCGACGGCCAGCACCTCCTCGCTCTCCGCGCCGCCCGCGCCGGTTTCGCGTCCCGCGCCAGCGATGGCGAAGAAGGGTACGAACGCGATGCCCTGTGCCGCGCAGTGGCGCAGTACGTCCTCGCCGTCCCGTGCGTCGAGGCCGTAGCGGTTCTGGACACAGACCACCGGCGCGATGGCCCGGGCCTGCGCGAGGTGTTCCGGCCGGACGCCGGAGACGCCGAGGTGCCGGACGAGCCCGGCGTCACGCAGCTCGGAGAGTGCTCCGAAGTGCTCGGCGACGGACGACTGGCCCATGACGCGCAGATTGACCAGGTCGAGGTGGTCGCGGCCGAGCTGGCGCAGGTTCTCCTCGACCTGGCCGCGCAGCTGGTCGGGCCGGGCGGGGGTGGTCCACTCGCCCGACGCGTCGCGGGCCGGCCCCACCTTGGTGGCGATGACGAGATCGTCCGGATAGGGCGCCAGTGCCGAGTTGATCAGTTCGTTGGCGGAGCGCGACCGTGAGAAGTAGAAGGCCGCGGTGTCGATGTGATTGACGCCGAGTTCGATCGCCCGGCGCAGTAGCCCGGTCACCCGGTCACGGTCGCTCGGGGCGCCGAGGTGAAACGGCGCGCTCCCGGTCAATCGCATCGCCCCCAGACCAATGCGATGGACCTTCAGGTCGCCGAGCAGCCAGGTGCCGGCTGCCGCCGCGTGGACGGTGTCCGTCGCCTTGCCCATTCGTGACTCCTCATGCTTCTTCCGGCGGGTTTCCGTAGGACCGGCCGTCGCCCTTGGGCGTACGGGCGGCCTTGGAGTATGTGACGGCGACGGGGAGGGCGAGAAGAGGTGAAGCCGTGGGGGATTCTCACACCGGGACGGGGAACCGTAAGGGGCCGCGGGGAGTTGTCATCGTCAGGAGGACCGCCCCTCGCGGCGGCCGTTCCCTCCGGCATCCGAACGGAAATGCCGGGTCCCTCGGCCTCTTCGCCGCGCGCCTCAGCGTTTCGACCAGGCGGACCGCCCGGGAGAACGAGTCCGACCACGAAAAGAATGACCGCGCCCCCGATGGGGGTGCCAGCGCGGAGTGCCTGCCAGCGCGGAGTGCCGACGGACACGGGCCCGCAGTACCGCACCACCTGAGCGCCGAGGGCTCCTCTTCCCGACCGTCACCCCATCGGCATCCCGGGCGCCCCGCCCGGCGGTGCGGGCCGGCTTCGGTCCGGTGGCGAACGCTACCCGCCGACAGACGCCGACGTGGGGCGATTCGCCGGCGCAGGGTGGAGGCCGTGCTGTCTGCCTCCTCCGGGCCAGGAGGGCCCACCTGCCCCGGACACACCCATACTCCCTTGTGATGACCGGGGAACCGTAGGAGAGTGGCCGCTGACATGGAAGAACGTACTTCTCGGGGACCGGGGGACCTTGTGGTGACCCAGCAGTTCAGCGGCTCGCCGGACGAAGCGGACCTGGGGCGCGTGGACTCCCTGGCCCGGGAGATCTTCGCGGACGTCGCCAACAAGTGGGCGCTCCTGATCATCGAGGCGCTGGGCGGACGCACCCTGCGGTTCGGTGAGCTGAGCGACGAGGTCGAGGGCATCAGTCACAAGATGCTCACCCAGAACCTGCGCATGCTGGAGCGCAACGGGCTGGTCGAGCGGAACGTGCATCCCACCGTGCCGCCGCGGGTCGAGTACACACTCACCGAGCCGGGCCACGCCCTGCGCGACACGGTCCACGGGATGTGCGGCTGGACCCGTCAGCACCTCGGTCACATCGAGAACTCGCGGCGCCGTTTCCATGCCTGACCTGTCACCACCCCTGAGGCGTCTCCTCGCCGCCGGGGCCGACCGCGTCCGTACCCGGATGTGTGACGGCATGCTGTGACGCCTGCCCGGCAGCCGGGCGCCCCCGAGAACTCCTTCGTAGCCGTACGAGTCCGCACCCCACGAAGGAGCATCCACCATGAGCACGTCCGTTCCCATCGGCGTTCCCGACGCGTTCGCCGCGGCGTACAGCCGGCACAACCCGTCCGGCCGTGCCTGGCTCGCCGCGTTGCCGCGGCTGGCCGCCGACGCCCTGGACCGCTGGGACCTGCGGCTGGACGGCCCCGCCCGGCACGGCATGGCGTCACTGGTGCTGCCGGTGACCCGAGCCGACGGCACCCCGGCGGTGCTGAGGCTTCATGAGGCCACCGAGGACAACGCGGGCGCCGCGCTGGGCCTGCGCGTCTGGAACGGCGACGGAGCGGTGCTGCTGCTCGACGACGACCCGGATGCCGGAACCATGCTGCTGGAGAGGCTCGATGCCGGCCGGCCGCTCTCCTCGGTGGCCGATGACTCCGCCGCCATGCGGATCCTCGCCGAGCTGATGGCACGTCTGGCCGCGGTGCCCGCACCCCCGGGCCTGCCGCATCTGGCCGACATCGCCGCCGCCATGCTCGACGAGGTACCGAGGGCCCTGCCGGCCTTGGCCGATCCTGTCGAGCGGCGACTGCTGCGCACCTGCGCGGCAGCCGTGACGGAGGTGATCGGCGCCCCCGGCGACCGACTGCTGCACTGGGACCTCCACTACGGCAACATCCTCGCCGGCCGGCGGGAACCCTGGCTGGCCATCGATCCCGAACCACTGGCGGGCGACCCCGGTTTCGAGCTCCTGCCCGCCCTGGACAACCGCTGGGAGGAAGTGGTGGCCGCCGGGGACGTGACGCGTACGGTGCTCCGACGCTTCGACCTGCTGACCGAAGCGCTCGCCCTGGACCGGCGGCGGGCGGTCGGCTGGACGCTCGGTCGCGTCCTGCAGAACGCGTTGTGGGACATCGAGGACGGCAAGGCGGCGCTGGAGCCGACCCAGGTCGCCATCGCCACGGCCCTGATGCGCCGATAGCAGCCGAGCGGCCTTCCCTGACCTGCGGCGGGGCCCCGGTACGACGCCCCGCTCACGGCCCGGTGAGCGGGGAACGGCCCCGGCGGTCGCCGGACGGGATCACCGCACCGATGAGGGTCCGTCGGGTGGAGCGAAGGTCCCGCCGAGACGCCCGGACGCCCGGCGCCGCGACGGACGCCGCTGACGCCGTCGCGGAGGGGGCGAGCGTCGCGGGGGAGAACCGGTCACGGCGAAAACGGTGACCCCGGTCTCCGCCGTGACACGAGTCCTGCGCCGGGTGCGTCCCTTCACCCGGTCGGCCCGCCGAACCGTCTGGCCGCCCAAGTCCTGGGTACGAGTGACGGCATGAAGGCACTCGTGATCAACTGCACGCTCAAGACGTCCCCCGAACCGTCCAACACCCATGCCCTGGCGAAGGTCGTGGCGGACCGGCTGGAGACGTACGGTGTGGAGGTCCACTTCGCACGGGCGGTCGACCTCGACATCAAGCCGGGTGTCACCAGCGATGCCGGGGAAGGCGACCAGTGGCCCGGGGTGCACAGCGCACTCCTTGAGTCCGAGATCCTGATCATGGCTTCACCGACCTGGCTCGGCCGGCCCTCCTCGGTCGCCCAGCGCGTGCTGGAGCGCATGGACGCCATGCTGTCCGAGACCGATGACGACGGGCGGCCGGTGGCGTACAACCGTGTGGCCGGTGTGGTGGTGACCGGTAACGAGGACGGCGCCCACCACGTGATCAGCGAGATCTCGGGCGCTCTCGGCGACATCGGCTACACCATCCCCGGCCAGGCATGGACGTACTGGCACCTGGGCCCGGGAGCGGGGCCCGACTACCTGGACGACGAGCGCGGACACGACTGGGCCCACAAGACGGGCCGGGCGATGGCGGCGAACCTCTACGGGACGGCCAGGGCCCTGCAGGAGAACCCCCTGGGCGCTCCGCCGAGCTGAGGCGGGACGAACGGAGACGAGGGAGCCGACCCGACCGAGGAGAGGGCGTCATGAAGCCTGCACACGAAGGGACACGAGCGTACCGGCGCGCCGCCGACTACGTGGCCGCCGCGCTCATCTTCCTGCGCGACAACGTGCTGCTGCGAGAACCGCTTCGCCGAGAGCACCTCAAGCCGCGGCTGCTCGGCCACTGGGGGTCCTGTCCCGGCATCACCATGGTGTACGCGGCGCTCAACAACCTGATCGAGGAGCGAGGCACCGACGTCCTCCTCATCACGGGTCCCGGACACGGCGCTCCGGCCAACCACGCCAACCTGTGGCTCGAAGGCACACACGAGCAGTACGACCCGGCGCTGGCACGCACCGAGAACGGGCTGCGGGAGCTCGCCCGCCGCTACTGCGCGCCCGACGGGTTCCCCAGCCACCTCTCACCGGCCGTGCCCGGGACCATCCATGAGGGCGGAGAACTCGGCTACGCGCTGGCGACCGCCTTCGGCGCCGCACTGGACGCCCCCGACCGCCTGGTGGCCTGCATCGTCGGGGACGGGGAGGCCGAGACCGGCCCCACCGCCGGTGCCTGGCACTCCGGCAAGCTCCTCGACCCCGTCACCGGTGGAGCCGTCCTGCCGATCCTCCATCTGAACGGCTACAAGATCTCCTCCCCGACGCTGTTCGCCACCATGTCCGACGACGAGCTGACGGCGCTTTTCCGCGGCTACGGCTGGGACCCCCGCATCGTCGACATGACCGTCGACCCCGACGGCGAAGGGCTGACGGACGCGGTGCTCGACGCCCACGCGGCCATCGCCGACATCCAGCGCCGGGCGCGTGAAGGAGCCGTCCCGGACCGGCCCGCCTGGCCGATGCTCGTGCTCCGCAGCCTGAAAGGCCAGGGCGCCCCGCGCGAGGTCGGCGGACGCCGTATCGAGGGCACGTTCCACGCCCATCAGGTTCCGCTGCCAGGGGTCCACGACGACGACAAGCAGTTCGAGGCGCTGGAGGCATGGCTGCGGTCGTACGCACCGCACGAGCTCTTCGACGAGGAGGGCAGGCCACGGCCCCACGTCCTGGCCGCCTGCCCGACGGGCGAGCGGCGCATCGGCATGCAGCCCGCCGGAGACGGGGGCCGCCTGCGCCGCCCCCTGGACCTGCCGGCCCTCGAACCGTACGCCGTCGACGTCGCCGCCGGCCCGGGCACCGCCTCCGCGAGCCCGAACCGCGTGCTGGCCGCGTGGCTGACGGAGATCATGCACCGCACGGAGAAGAGCCGCGACTTCCGCATCATGTCGCCGGACGAACTGGCCTCCAACAAACTCGACAGCGTCCTCGGCGCGACCGGACGCGCCTACGTGTGGCCCGTGGACGAATACGCCGAGGACCTCTCGCGCGACGGACGCGTCATGGAGACGTTGTCCGAGCACAACTGCCAGGGCTGGCTGCAGGGATACCTCCAGACCGGCCGTCACGGCCTCTTCCCCACGTACGAGGCGTTCGCCTCGGTCGTCGACAGCATGGTCAACCAGTACGCCAAATGGCTGAAGATGTCGCAGGAGGTACCGTGGCGAACACCCGTCAGCAGCATGACGTACCTGCTGACCAGCGAGGGGTGGCGCCAGGAGCACAACGGCTACAGCCACCAGGGCCCGGGTTTCATCAACAACCTGCTCACCAAGAAGAACACGGTCACCGGAGTCCACCTGCCGCCCGACGCCAACACACTGCTCGTCACCATGGAGCGGCTGCTCGACGACACCGGCAGGATCAACCTGGTCGTGGCCGGCAAGCACACGGCCGCCCAGTGGCTCGGCCTGGACGAGGCCCGACGCCACTGCGCGGCCGGCGCGTCCGTCTGGCGCTGGGCCTCCACGCACGGGGGCGAGGACCCGGAGCTGATCCTCGCCTGCGCCGGGGGCATCCCGACGGTCGAGACGCTCGCCGCCGCCCAGCTGCTGCGCGCCGACCTGCCGGACGTGCGCGTCCGGGTCGTCAACGTCGTGGACCTGTGCGTACTCGCCCGGCCGGACCGGCACCCGCACGGTATGGCGGACGCCGACTTCCGTGACCTGTTCGGCACGGACACCCATGTCGTCTTCGACTTCCACGGCTACCCCTCCGTCGTGCACGAACTGCTGCACGGCCGGCCTCGCCCCGAACGCTTCCACGTCCGCGGCTACGTCGAGGAGGGCACCACCACCACGCCGTACGACCTGCTCGCCAGCAACGGCGTCTCCCGTCACGACCTCGCCATCACCGCGCTCTCCCACCTCCGCGGCCGCTCACCGGCCACCGGGGACCTGGCCGCCGCCTATGCCCGCCACCGCGACCGACTGCGCGAGGAACTCCGCCGCACAGGGGTCGACCCCGCCGAGATCACCCGGTGGAGGTGGCAGCCGTGAACGACACCAACATCCTCGTCGTCGACGCCGGCTCCGCCAGCCTCCGTCTGGCGGTCTTCGACGCCGACCACCGCGAACTGGCCGGACGCCACCTGCACGAAGCGCCGGGCGAGGACGCCCGCGAGCTGATCTCGTCCTTCCTCCGCGAGGCGCCGCCCGTCGGCGCGACCGGCCACCGCGTCGTGCACGGCGGGCCCCGCCTCTCGCGGCACAGCGCCGTCGACGACGACGTACGGGCCGCGCTCGACGACGCCGCCCGACTCGCCCCCCTGCACGTGCCGTCCGCGCTCGCCGTTCTCGACGCGGCGCGCGGCCTGCTGCCCGATGTTCCGCACGTCGTCTGCCTGGACACCGTCTTCCACACCGGCCTTCCGCCGGCCGCCCGCGCCTACGGTGTGCCCCGGGAGTGGACGGAGCGCCATGGGCTGCGCCGGTACGGATTCCACGGACTCTCCTGCGCCTGGGCCCTGAAGCGGGCCGCCGGACTGCTCGGCCGGCCCGCCGACTCGCTCCAGCTGGTCCTCGCGCACCTGGGGGGCGGCTGTTCCGCCACCGCGGTGCGCGACGGCCACAGCGTCGACACCACCATGGGCTTCACCCCCCTGGAGGGCCTGGTGATGAGCAAGCGCAGCGGCAGCGTCGATCCCGGGATGCTGTTGTGGCTGCAGACGTCGGCCGGTCTGAGCGCCGAGCGCCTCTCCCATGTCCTGCACCACGAGTCGGGACTCCTCGGGCTCTCCGGCACGTCCGGCGACACACGCGACCTCGTCCGGGCCGCGGCGCGGGGCGACGGTGCCGCGGCCTTCGCGCTCGACGTGTTCGCCCTCAACGTCCGCAGGGGCGTCGCGCGCGTGGCCGCCTCCCTCGACCGCGTCGACGCGCTGGTGTTCACCGGCGAGATCGGGGAGGACCAGCCGGAGGTGCGGGAGGCGGTCTGCGCCGGCCTGGGCGTGCTCGGCCTCACCGGGGGCCTGGCGCCGGACAACCCCGCACGGGACGCCGTCGTCAGCGCCCCGGACGCGAAGGTCCCCGTCCTGGTGATCCCTACGGGGGAGCCCCAGCAGGTGGCGGTGGAAACGCGCGCGGTGCTCGCCGGACGGCGCCCGCGCCCTCACCCGGCAGGAGGCGGGACCTGAGCCCGGCCTCATGACCGGCCACGAGGCCGGGCGGGTCCGGGCACGTGCAGCGGACAGGCCGGGCCGCCGTCGCGGCGGCACGCCCGAGGCGCCCGGCCGCACCGTGGCCGTCTTGACCCCGGCCGGGGCCGCGCAGCTCCGGCCCGCGTTGTACGTGGCCGCCACGGCGAAGGACGGGTACGTGCCGGCGGAGGCGTCCGGGAGGACCAGCGCAGGGGCGTTGCCGCCCGGCGGGACGTGGACCATCGCTCCCTCCACGCGTATCGGGGCAGCGGTGAGACGAGGGTTCAGCGGCAGGTCGTCGGCCGCGAGTACGGGGCAACCCGCCTTTGACCGGACGTGGTTGGCGAGCGGCAGCGCGGCGATCGAGCGGTCCTGGCAGAGGAGCGGGCGGGGCAGGCCGTCGTCGTGGAGGTCGGCTTCGGGGGTGTGGTGCGCGGCGCAGGGTCCGGGTGCCCCTGTCCGTGACGGCGTCGGCGGGAGCAGGCCGCGCACGGACGCGCGGCCTCGTTCCTCCAGCGCCCGGGCGAAGAAACGGACGGCCCAGGTTTCCCAGGGCCACGGGGCCACGGGGACGGGACGGTCACGTCCCGACGGCGCAGCCCGGTGACCGGCTCGGGTGGTGGTGCTCGGGCGGTCACAAACCGGCGGTCACAAACCGGCGGTCACAAACCGGCGGTCAGGATCCCGCGGTCAGGACTCCTCCGGGGTGAGCACGACGAAGTCCGCGCCGGACCGGTCGAGGCACACGGCCATCCGGCCGACGCCCTCCGCGTCCTCGGGGCCCATCTGGACGCTGCCGCCGTTCTCCCTGACCCGTGCGAGGGTGGCATCACAGTCCCTCGACCCGAAGACCGGATGCCAGTACGGCCGGCCGCCGGTCAGCGTCAGTTGTTCGGTCGACACCTGCATGAGGCCGCCGTGCATACGCTCGGGAGGCAGACCGGTCGGCGTGATCAGGGAGTACGTTCCGCCGTTGCCCGGCAGCGGCATGTCCTGCGTCTGCCAGCCGAACAGGTTGCCGTAGAAGTGCTTGGCGCCGGCCGCGTCGGTCGTGTACAGCTCGACCCACGTCAAGGTGCCCGCCTGGTCCACCACGTCCAGACCCTTGGTGCTGCCCGGTTGCCACACGGCGAACTGACCCCCCTGGGGATCGGTGTACTGGGCCACCCGGCCCTCTCCGTCGGCGCTCATCGGGGGAAGCCGGATGGAGCCGCCCGATCGCCGCACGGCCTCGGTCGTGGCGTCGGCGTCGGGGACCTGGAAGTAGACCATCCAGGCCGAACGGGCGCCCTCCTCGGTGAGCGGTCCCAGTCCGGCGACCGTCTTGCCGTCGAGCTTGAAGAACCCGTAGTCCGGCGCCTCGGGGCTGACGGATCGGAACTCCCAGTCGAACACCGATCCGTAGAATTCGGCCGCCGCCGGGACGTCGGGCGCGCCGAGGTCCAGCCAGCACGGGGAGCCGGGAACAAAGTCAGTGGTGATCACGGCGGTCCTTGTTCAGCGGGGTGGCGCGTACCGCGCACAGGGGGAGATCTCCTGCCGAAGCAGCGTGACACCGCTCAGCGGCTCGCGCCCCCGGAGTGCGACGAACCGGTGACTGGGGCCGATCGGGCCGATCGGCGGCACGGTGCACCGGAAGCCGGTGCGCCGATGCGCCGGTACGCGCTATGCGGGACGTCGGGACGCCGAGGGGCCTGTGCGCCGGCGCGTCGGTGTCCCGAACCGTCCGTCACCGAGATGCCGAAGGGGTGAAGGCCCGCACCCGGCGGAAGCCCCCACCCCTTGTGCTCCCTCGCGATCAGCCGCGTGGGGGAGCGGTCGGTCAGACGCCGGCGACGCTCTGGATCCAGGACCGGTAGGCGGTCACGTTCGTGTACGCCGTGGTGGTCTGGCGGTCGCTGGTGGAGGCGACACCGACCTGCACGCCGTTGGCCATCATCGGGCCGCCGGAGTCACCGCCGGCCGTGATGCCGTTGCCGCGCCGGGCGCAGATGGCCGAGCCGTTGTAGGCGTCGCGGCAGCCGCCGGTCACGATGACGTCGGCGACCTTCAGGTACCGGGACTGGCAGTTGGCCTCGGAGCCGCACTGGGACGTCGCTCCCCAGCCGTAGACCTGGACGGTCTGGTTCACCGACACCGATCCCGGCTGGCCGAGCCGTGAGTAGGTGGCCGAGACGGAGCGGTCGAGCTTGACCAGCGACAGGTCCGAGGAGGCGTTGTTGTACACGGCGACGCCATTGGCCACGGTGCCGCCGGTGGTCTGGTCGAGGCTGCCTATGCGGAACGACAGCCCGCCGCCGCTGACGCAGTGCTTGGCGGTGAGGATCCAGGTCGGGGCGATGATCGAGGCGCTGCAGGTCTCGCGGCCGTTGGAGAACAGCCGGGCCGCCCACGGGGCGTTGCCGGCGTAGCCGCCGCCGATGATCGGCTGGGCCGCGGTGCCGGTCACGGCACGGGGTGCGCTCTCGGGCGCCGGCGCCTGAGCCGAAGCCGTGGGTGCGAGCGCGAGGACGGAGAGTGCGCCGGCCGCCAAGGCAGGGAAAAGTCTGGTGATTCGCACGTTCTTCTCCATTGTGTGGGGGTTGGAACGTTTTACTGAGCCGCCTGCATAGATATGCAGGCGGATGGGCGCGAATGGCTGGGTGAGCCTGTCGCGTTCATGCCAGGTTCGGCACCGGGAAATCTGGCAGACGTGATGTTGCCGGCGCAAGGGGTCGGTCATGACGAGTTGTGCGCCGGTGCTTGGCGGGTGGGCTGGTTCGGTGCCGTGAGCGCAGGCCGGAGCCGCCGCTGAAAGGCCGCGAAGGGTGAAGGGGAAAGGCGCTGGCGGGCATTCGCTCCTGCTGGGCCGGGATGTGCGCGTCCGGGGGGTCTCCCGAGTGCGGACTCCCGTTGGTGCCCGGCCGATCCTCTCTGTATTGGTCTGGACTATGCGCGTAGATATGCGATGTGAGGAATGAGCACGCCATATTTTGCGGCCGTGATCCGCGTGTCGCGAGAATGCCGTCCGAGTCGAGGGGGCCGCTCCCCGTCCGGTGTGACGCCCCAGCTCGCGTTCGTGTGGCCCGGCGCCCGATGCCCCTCGGGATCCGCGTGCCGGCCCGGGCAGGCCGGGGTGCTCGGCGTCCGGGCCCCACCGTGGTCAGGGCGCGCACGAGGCGACCATGCCGGGACGCCCACTGTGCTGTCCGTGCTCACCTCGCGCCACGACACGTCCCTCTTCGGCGCCGCGGTTCCGCGCCCGCAGTTCCGCTGACGACCTGCGGGTACGCGACGGCGCCACGGGCGAGCAGCGAGAAGTCCGCAGTTTCCCCGGAGGCGACGATCCGGTGGGCTCGTTCCTCGTGTACGAGGGCCGGATCATCGGCGCCCGCTCTGAGTCGTACGGGTCACGGACCAAGCCCCGCACGGCCTGCGAACGCCGCCGACCGTCGACCACGCAGCCGTCACCCTCGCGACCCGGGGCCGTCCCGGTCCGACACCCTCAGAGGACCAGCCCGTGCTTCGCGATGAGCGCCATGGTCGCCTCCATGTCCACCGCGCAGCCGTACGTCGCCGCTTTGAGCTCCAGTTCCCCGGGGCTCGCTTCCTCCGTGAGCCGGTCGAGCCATCGGAACAGCTCCTCAAGGCCACCCGGCGAGATGATCTCCAGCAACCGGGCCGGCGTCCCACCGGCGTTCCAGAAGGTGTGCCACTCGTCGCGCGGCTTGAAGACGAGGTCACCCGGCCCGGCCAGCACCTCCTCGTCACCGAACGCGGCGCCGACCGATCCGGCGAGCACGAAACCGAACTCGTCCTCGCGGGTGTGCTTGTGCACCGGCGCCGCGAGCACATGGGGAGGCAGACGGTGCTCGACGACGGAGAAGCGGCCCCCCGACGCCCCGCTGTCGATGAGGAAGCGATCCCCGCACGCGTGCTCCGGCTCATGGAGCTCGCCGTCATCAGGACCCAGTATCCGGCGCTCGACCACTGCACACACCGCCCTCGGTGAGGCTCGGCATACCACCTGCTTCGAGAATACGCGCGCAGCCGCGTACGGCCGGATCACCGGCCGTCGAGGGCGCCTCATGGCAGGACGCCGTCCGGACACACGACGGGGGATGCCGGGTCGCACTCCCTCGTGGGCCGACACACCGGCCGCCCGCGGATGCGGCCGTGCGCTCGCGGGGGTGCGATCGGGATTCCGGCGGCTGCGGCCGGGCCTGTTCGAGGCCCGGCCGCCCCCTTGGACGAGACCGGTGGCGCAGGGGGCGGCCGGGACGAGGCAGCAGGGGCGCCAGGGCTGAAGGAGGGGGCCGTACGTACGGGGATCGGCACACAGCCCGTGCTGCACCGGACCGCCGGACGGCAGCGGCCGTCGCGGTCGTCGGTTGCCTCAGTCCTGCTGTCCGCTCAGGCTGCGACAGCCCGGTAGAGACCGGGTCCCACGCGCTGGGCCCTGGACGTCGCCACCAGACGGTCGAGGGTGCTGCGCACGGCGTTGATGCTGTTGGAGGAGGCGTCGCGGCCCAGCTCCTGCGCGACGTCACGGGAGCGGACCGCGTTGTCACCGGAGGAGGACAGCACGCGCAGGACCTGCTCGGTGAGGCCCGCACCGCTGTTGTCGACGGTGGCGGCCGGCGTCGCCTTGGCGGCCTTGGCCGCCTTGGCCTTCGGCTGGGGCGAGCGCGCCGTCTTCTTCGCCGCGGGCTGCGGCTCCTTCTGCGCGGCGGCGGGCTTCGCCGCTCGGGCGTCCTTCTTGCCGGCAGCCGCCTTGCGGGTCTTGCCGGCGGATGCGGAAGCCCGGGCCCGACGCGGCTTGCGCGGGGCCGGAATGTCGGCCACGCTCTGCTCCTCCATGGAGGAGGAGGCCTTGGGGCCGGTGGCGAGTTCGGCCTCGGTGCTCGGGGAGGAAGCCGGGTCGGCCGTCGGCTCGGACGCCGCCTCGGACACCGGCTCCGTCTTCGGCTCGGAGGTGGCGGTGGGCTGGTCGACCGGGGCGGTCTCGGTCAGGGAGTGCAGGGCGCTGAGCGCGGCCCGTACCGACTCCAGCCGACCGGTGACGGTGGCGAGTTCCTTCTCCAGCGTCTGCTGCTGGTTCTCCAGCCGGGGAAGTTCCTCCTGCAACAGCGCTGTTGTGGCAGCGATGCTGCCCGGTGTGGTGGTGGTCATGACGTGGCCTTTCCGTCCCAGGTTGCGCAGATCCCTGTGGGGCTGCCTTGTAGTGGGGTGCAGCATAGGCGCTGCGGTGTTGTGAAGGACATCCGCATCGGTGCGGGATCACTGGTGGCCAACGGCGCCGCCCCGCTCCGTCCACTGCTTTTGTCACGTCCTTCGGTCATGCGTCCGGCACCTTCCCGGACCAGTGCCGGCGCCCGCTCCCGGCCGTCGGCAAGCAGTCCGGGCCCCGGCGGGCGGGCACCCTCATTGTGCTCATCAGCAACATCTGCCCCGTGAGGGCGCTTCCATTACGTGGTCGAGCGCCCGACCAGCGACGGAACCCGCGCGGCACGGCGGAACGCGTATGCCCTACGGTGAGACATGCCTCGACCCCAACTCCAACGCCTTCGACTCGACCACGCCCCCGCCCTCCTCGCGTTCGAGCGTGTGAACCGGGCGTACTTCGCCGCCTCGATCCCCGACCGCGGCGATCACTACTTCGCCCACTTCGACACACGGCACCACGAACTGCTGGCCGAGCAGTCCGCAGGGCTGCACTTCTTCCACGTACTGGTGGGCGACGGTGAGGTGCTGGGCCGGGTCAACCTGGTGGAGGTGAGCGACGGCCGCGCCGAGCTGGGATACCGGATCGCCGAGCGGGCAACCGGGCGCGGGCTCGCCACGACCGCTGTGCGTGAGGTGTGCGCCCTGGCTGCCGCGGAGTACGGCCTGCACACGCTACGGGCCGTCACGACCCTGGACAACCACGGCTCGCTCGCCGTCCTGGCCCGCACGGGCTTCACGAGGACCGGCGAGATCCAGGTGGACGGAAGGCCCGGTCTTCGTTTCGTGCGGAACCTGGAAGTGCCCCTGGAAGTGCCCTTGGAGGGCGGAGCCCCGTAGCCACGACAGTCCATGGCCCAGGACGCACGGCCCGTTCGCCCCGCGCGAGGCAAGGACGGTCGGTCAGGTGCCGGGTCCTCACGCGGCACCGACCGGCCCATGCGCCCGGCCGGCCCCACGCCGCTCGCCGGCCCCACGGACGGAGCCGTCCCGGTCGCGTCCTGTTCCGCGCGGCCCGAGTGAAGACCTTCCCGCCCGGGCATGCCTTCACCGAGCGTCCCGGTGCACTCGGGGCTCGACCGTGTGGGCAACCCGTGCGAGGGGGCGGTGACGTCGAATGAGCGCGGTGACGGCGGACGGCACGGACGGCGGCGAGGCCGCTCCCGCGAGGCCCGGGGGAACCGCGGCGTCGAAGGCTCTGTGGGTGGTCACGGGCGCGGTGTCAGCCTGGGCCACCGCACAGATCACGCGAGGTGTCGAACTGGAGGGGCCGGCCGGGCAGCAGGCGGCGGTGGTGCTGATGCTGCTCGCGGTGGCGAAGCTGGCCCAGCTTCCGTTCTGGGTCTGGAGGCGGGGAACGCCCCGGCTGCTGCGTGCGAGGGGCATCCGCACGCGCGCCGGTGCCGTCTCGTGCACGCTGGCCGTGTTCATGCTGGTCGGGGGAGTGGTGGTGGGCCCTGCCACATGGTGGCTGGCGGAATCCCTCTGCGGATTGCTGGATCTTCCTTTCCGCATATCCGGGTTCTGGCCCTACGTGGTGGCTTCCCTGGTCGACCTGGTGCTGATGGTGGTGCTGAAGGCTCTGAGCGACTCCTGCACCCGTGAGGGAAGGTCCGAAGGCGCCGTAGGGCGTCTCGCCAGGCTGACGGCGTGCTTCGGTGTGCTGTGTCTCCTGACGGCGGGAACCGGCACCATCCGGCTCGGCCAGGAACCGTGGTGGAGATCGCTGCTCACGCTGGTGGTGCTGGGCGCCCTCTTCTCCGCGGCCGGACTCGGCGGCACGCTCTTCAGCGACCTGGGCTGGCCGGGCCTGCGCCGGACGCTGCTCATGGTGCTGCCCGTGCTCGCGGTGGGGAGCGTCGCCGCCACCACGCTCCTGCTGTGGTGGGTGACCTGGTTCAGCACGGCCCTGCGTCCCACCGCCGCCCTCGAAGGATTCGGCAGCTTCCTGACGGCCGGTCTGATCGCCACTGCCATGCTGTGGGCGGCCAATCTGCCGTTCTTCCTGTACGGCCTGCGCCGTAGGGGACACAGCCTGCGGACCCCGCCCGGAGGGTACGGTGCCACTGCTCCGGTCGCGGTGCGCGCGAACGGCTTCGGCTACGTCTGGTTGCAGCCGTCCCGGAGCCCCGGTGCGGGGGAAGAGCTCTGACCGTCGAGTCCGGCGGCCGGCGGGCCGGCATCGGCCCGCCGGAGCGGCTGCCGGAACTTCGGACCGCGTCCCTCCAGCGGTGAACCGGGGCTCCCCGCCCCAGGCACGACCCTGCGAGGGCCGCGTCGGCCGACGTTCTCCCGGCGACGTGAGGGCGCTCCCTCCCGCACGCCCTGCCCAGGCCCCCTTCCGACAGCGGCTCGGATTCCCCACGGGCGCGGCCGCAGGCCCCTCCACGAGGGGCGGCCGCCCCGGTCAACGGTACGCGGCGACTGGCCACTTCTAGCCAGGCGGGACTACGCGGTACCGCGCACGGCAATACAGCTCAGCGTCACCGCAGCCGCGGAGACAGCCCGTGCACCTCGTCCCCACCCCTCGCGGACCGAGCGACACCCCGCCCTCCGCTCCACCCGGAGGAACGGACGCCGCGCTCCGCCTCGCTCAAGGAGAGCCGGGCTCGCCTTGCGTCCGCCGAAGCCGCGGCTGACGTTTCGTCCCTTCCTGAACGGAGTACCCCCCCATGCGGTGGTCCGCACGCTGCGCATCCGCGGTGATGCTCATGCTGTTCCCCCTCGCCGCGGCTCCGCCTACCGCTGCCGAGCCCAGCCCCCGTACGCCCCGGTCCGCACTCGCACCGCTGCACACCAAGGCGGCGCCGATCTCCGACCAGTACATCGTCACGCTCAAGCCCACTTCGATGTCGGCGGTCCAGGTGACGCAGCGGCTCGGCGTCGAGCCCCTCTTCTCCTACGACAGCGCCCTGCGCGGATTCGCTGCCAGGCTCAGTGCCTCCCAGCTCGCGACGGTGCGTACGCTGCCCGAGGTGGCAGCCGTCGAGCAGGACGCGGTCGTCACGGCCACCCCGGTCACGGCCCGCGGTTCCGCCCGTGTACCGGCCTACAGCTGGGGCCTGGACCGGATCGACCAGCCCTACCTCCCGCTCAACTCGCAGTTCAACGTCAACAGCACCGGGTCGGGTGTCGCCGCGTTCATTCTCGACACCGGTATCGACTACCGGCACCCGGAGTTCGGGAACAGGGCGCTGTTCGGGTACGACGCGATCGGCGACGGGAGGAACGGACAGGACTGCAATGGTCACGGCACACATGTGGCGGGGACCGTCGGAGGAGCCAACTACGGAGTCGCACGCGCGGCGACCCTGGTGAGCGTCCGCGTCCTCAACTGCCAGGGCCAGGGCTCCCTCGCGGGCGTGATCGCGGGACTCGACTGGGTCGCGCAGCACGCCAGGCAGCCCGCCGTGCTCAACGGCTCGCTGGGCGGCCCCCGGTCCGAAGCCGTCAACAACGCGGCCACCGCTCTGTCCAACAAGGGCGTCCTCCCGGTGGTCGCCGCCGGTAACGACGCCGCGGACGCCTGTGGCGTATCGCCCGCGAGCGCCTCCCGGGTCGTCACCGTCGGAGCCACCGACCACCAGGACCAGGAGACCAGCTTCTCCAACTTCGGCCAGTGTCTGTGGATCTACGCACCGGGGGCGGCCATCACCTCGGCGAAACTCGGCGGCGGCAGCGTGGCCCTGAACGGCACCTCCATGGCCTCGCCCCATGTCGCCGGGGTCGCCGCCCTGTACAAGGCCAAGTACCCGTCCGCGTCGCCCGAGGCGGTCGCGGTGTGGCTCGCGGAACAGTCGGTCAAGGACATCCTGACCGTCTCCAAGGGCTCGCCCAACCGACTTCTGCAGACCGGCGGTCTCTGACCCCCGCAGGTGGCCCCGGCGAGGCGGGGCCACCCCCCTTCCGCCCACCGGAGCCGTGGCGAAAACGCGCCCTGCCGCGGACCAGTGCGTGATCTTTACACTCCGCAGGCGACCCGCGTGCGGAGTGCCTCCGCACTTCCGAGGGAGGGAATGCTGCGATGTCACTCACCATCGGGGTGGAGGAGGAGTTCGTCCTCGTCCACCCCGACAACGGCACTCCGGTCCCGGCCGGCCCCGGCATCCTGGCCCGCGCCGCACGGGGCGGGCCGCCGGCCGAAGGCGCCACGGGGATCCAGCGGGAGCTCCTGACCTCCATGGTCGAGACGAGCACCGGCATCTGCGCCGATCTCGCCGACGTCCGCAAGGACCTGACCGCGGCCCGCGCCCGCCTCGCCGACATCGCGGGCGCCGAGGGCGCACGTCCCTTGGCCAGCGGCACCCCCACCACCGCCGCGCCGCCCCGGTCCCCGTCTCCCACCCCGCACTACCAGCACATGCGACACCTGTACGAAGGACTGGTCACCGAGACGGAGACCTGCGGCTGCCACGTGCACATCGCGATCCCCGACCGCCCGACCGCGGTGGCCGTGCTGAACCATCTGCGGCCCTGGCTTCCCACGCTCCTGGCGCTCTCGGCCAACTCCCCCTTCCACCAGGGCGTCGACACCGGCTACGCGAGCTGGCGCACCATGTCGCTCTCGCGCTGGCCCACGACCCGGATCCCTCCGTACTTCTCCTCCGCCGCGCACTACGACGAGACGGTCGCCGCCCTGCACACCGGAGGTGTCCTGCCTCCCGGAGCCAACGCCTACTGGCTGGCACGGCCCTCGGACCACCTGCCGACCGTCGAGGTACGGGTCGCCGATGTGACCGCGACGGTGGATGAGGCAGTCCTGCAGGCGGGCCTCACCCGCGCCCTGGTCCGTACGTCCCTGGACGCGCTGGCGGACGGTCGCGCCGCCCCACGCACGGCCGACCACATGGCCCACGCCGCGCTCTGGACGGCCGCCCGGTACGGCATCGACGGACCGGCCCTGCATCCCCACACCGGCCGGCAGGTGGCAGCCGGTGATCTGGCCCGGGAACTGCTCACCCTGGTCCGGCCCGCGCTCAAGGAGAGCGGGGACTGGGAAGAGATCGACGAACTGCTGCGATGGGTGCTGAGCAACGGCAATGGCGCCGACCGCCGGCGCAGGGGCTCGGCATAGCGGTGCCGGAGGGGCGAGTAGCCCCGGCCACGCCGGAGCGGGACCGGGACACCCACAGAGCACCCGCCCCTGCCCGGCCGCCGCCCGTAGGGCGGTGTCAGGGCCGTCCGGAAAAAGATCATCCCGGCGGCAACTTTTCCGACGACCGTGGCGACTGGGGGGTGTAAGACGTCATTGCGTGAAGGGAACGCGTGTTTTGAGTACGCAACAACAGCGGCGCGCCCAGCACCGTCGCAAGCTGACGGGCCGGCGAGCGGCGATCGGCGGTGCTGCCGCGCTCGCCGTGACCGCGACCGCGGTCGTCGGCAGCGGCATGCTGGCGCCGGCGGGCGCCGCGACGTCCTGGCCCTCGGCCAAGGGCGACAAGCCGGTGACCCGGACGATCGAGGTCTCGGGCCTGTACGACGGCAAGATGCAGCGGTTCCAGGGCAGTGGTGACCTCGGCGGCGACGGCCAGGACGAGGGCCAGGACCCGATGTTCAAGCTGAAGGACGGTGCCGTCCTGAAGAACGTCGTCCTCGGTTCGCCGGCCGCGGACGGCGTGCACTGCTCGGGCAGTTGCACGCTGGAGAACGTGTGGTGGGAGGACGTCGGTGAGGACGCCGCCACCTTCAAGAGCACCTCGTCGTCCGCCACCTACAAGGTGATCGGCGGCGGTGCGAAGAAGGCGTCGGACAAGGTGTTCCAGTTCAACGGGGCCGGCACACTGACCGTGACCGGGTTCCAGGTCGCCGACTTCGGCAAACTGGTCCGCACCTGCGGCAACTGCGGCAAGCAGTACAAGCGCACCATCGTCATCAGCGACGTGGACATCACCGCACCCGGCAAGTCGGTCGTGGGCATCAACCAGAACTACGGTGACACCGCCACGCTCAGCAAGGTGCGCATCCACGGCGACACCAAGAAGAAGACCAAGATATGCACCCGCTTCCAGGGCAACAACACGGGCAAGGAGCCCAAGGAGCTCGGCAGCGGTCCGGACGGCACGTACTGCCGGTACAAGGCCTCCGACGTCACGTACAAGTGACCGCACGCCCGGGTGACGCGGCCGGCACAGCCGTCTGATCACCCACCCGGGAAGGTGTTCCGCGGAGTGGCGCTCCGCGGAACACCTCCCCCGTCATCCGAATGCCGTGCCGTGCCGAGTGTGCCCTGGCCGGACCCGCTGCCGCGGTCACTTCCGGTTCATCCCCGCGCCCAGGGCTTCGGGTCCGGTGCGACGGCATGGCTCAGCCCGACCCGTGACGCTTCCACGGGCCGCTCGACGACGGACGGGGAAAGTTCGAACCAGACCACCTTGCTGTGCCACTGCGCGGCCGTCCCCCACCGGCTGGCCAGGGAGTCGACCAGCAGCAGACCACGCCCGTCCTCGTCCAAGGGCCTCACCCACCTGGTCCTGGGCATCGACGGGCTGTCGTCCTCCACCTCGCAGCACGTGTGAGTGCAGCAGCCGCACGGTGACGGGCCCCTGCGCGTGCCGGACGGCGTTGGTGACGACCTCGCTGACCAGTCACCGGGCTCCGCCCCCCGGGTCCGCCGGCCCCAGGGCATGCGGCGGGGCCCGGTGCGCATCGCACCGGGCCCCGATCGTCACTCGCCCACGGCGTCTCGCCGTGCCCACCGCGTTCTCGCGGGCGACGCGGTCAACGCCTGAAGCCGTCCTTCGACTTCTCCTTGGTCTCCCGGGCGGTACCCCGGGCCTCCAGCGCTGCTCCCTTGGCGGCCGTGGTCTCGTTGCCCATCGCGTGGGCCGCCTTCCGTACGGCCTTGCCGACAGCCTGCTCGGTCTTGGCCTTGGCCTTCTCTCCGGCGCTCATGTCGGTCCTTTCGTAGACGCTCGACGATTCGCCTGCCCCTGACCGCGGCACGGAAACCGGGGATTTCGTCCGGAGGCGGGACCGGCACGCAACAGGGCCGGCGGGACGGGGCCGTCAGGAGAGAGTCGTCAGGACCGGGGTGCTTGAGAGGATCGTCAGGCCGGGGTTCCGAGGCTTCGGCGCGGCGGGGGCCGCCGGAAGCGCCCCCACCGCGCTGCGGCCGGCCTCAGATGCCCATGGACGCCATTTCGATGGGGGACCGGTAGTTCGCCGCGGCGGTCACCACGCAGGCACGGTAGGTCCGGTTCTCCTTGACGACGAGGAAGTACTCCTTGACCTGCTTCCAGTACTGGCGCAGATATCCGGGCCCCGGGAAGAACGCCGGTGGACGCGGCACCAGCGCGAACGCCTTCGAGCATTCGAGGATCTCGCCCGTGGCGGTGGAGAGGATCGCCTCGACCTCGGCGTTCATGTTCCACCCGGCCGCCAGCTGCGGTGTCCAGATCGAGCCGGCCACCTCACGCAGTCGCTCCTGCTCCTCCGGCGTCGGGTCGCTCTGCGCGACCGCCGTGGCGCGCACGGCCGAAGCCGTCTCGTTGGCCTGCGCCGTGCCGCTCGCCGCGGTGACCGCGAGGATCCCGGCGGCGGTGGTCAGCGCGGCGCCGGTCAGCAGACGCGATCTTCGGGCTGCCTTCATGGTTGCCCCTCCCTCGGACGTTCCCGGCATCCGCCGGGCCGCCCCGGCACTCGCCGGGGACCGGGCCGACGCTCGCACCCCGCCTCCTACCGGTCAACGGCGTCCCGACGGCCAGCGGCCGGAAACCGTTGGCGGAGCCGCCAGTTCCGTACAGGGGGGACGTCCGGTCGCGCGATGCCCGGGGCCCGCGCGTCCGGACCAGCTGCGGCCGGGGACGGACGGGATGCGCGAACGCCCTGGTCGTTGCCGCCCGCGCCGGCCGGAACCCGATCGCCGTGGTGGTGCGTCGTACCGGGCACGCCGCACTCACGACGGGGGCGGATCGGGTTCGAAGCGGATGGGTGGCGCTCGGTGGAACGGACGGACAGTGGTGTGTCATCGGTCGACGGCCCGTCGGCGTCGGAGCGGAACGGGACAGGCCGACGACCGCTGCGTCGCGGCGGCCGGTCGTCGTGGGGCCGGGACCCCGAAGGAGCCCGGCCACCCCGGGCGCCCGGGATCGTGCTCGCGTCGCTCGCCGTGGCGACCGCCGGACTCCTGGCCTTCCACTCCGCGGTCCCCAACACCGTGGGCCGCCTGGGAAGCCTGGTGGAGACGTTCCTGCCCTGGCTCGGCGTCGCCGTTCCGGTGTTGCTCGGGCTCGCACTGCTGCGCCGGTCGGCCCTGGCGCTGGTGGCCCTGCTGCTTCCCACCGCCGTCTGGACGGCTCTCTTCGTCGTACCGCTGTCGGCCGAGGAGCCCGGCCGGCCTCACCTCAAGGCGCTCCAGCACAACGTCAGCGACGAGAACGCCGACCCCGAGGGCACCGCGGGCGCCCTGGTCGCGGCCGCCCCCGATCTGGTCGCCCTGGAAGAGCTCACGCCCCCGGCGCTGCCCGTCTACGAGGCGACGCTCGGGGCACACTGTCCGTACCACGCGGTGGTCGGCACCGTCGGCCTCTGGTCGAGGTACCCCCTGGCGGACGTCCGGCCCGTGGACATCAGGCCGAGCGGGATCGCGGAGGGCTGGAACCGCGGGCTGCGAGCCAGTGTGCGCACGCCACACGGCGACGTCGCCGTGTACGTCGCCCATCTTCCCTCGGTGAGGATCCGGGCGACCGGCCTGGCTTCCGGCCGACGGGACGAGAGCGCCCGGCTGCTGGGCGCGGCCCTGGCGGCCGAGAAACTGGACAAGGTGATCCTGCTGGGTGACCTCAACAGCACGGTGGACGACCGCGGGCTGGCCCCGGTCACCTCGCGGATGGACACGACGGCCCGCGGCTTCCCGTTCAGCTGGCCCGCGGCCTTCCCTGTCTCCCGGATCGACCACATCATGACCCGTGCGGCGACCGTCACCGGTGTGCGGACTCTCCCCGCCACCGGCAGCGACCACCTGCCCGTCACCGCCGGCATCAGGCTCGGCTCCTGACCGGAGCGAGCTCCTGGGGGACCTCGCCGGCCTCCGGAACGTATGACAGGCTGCGTTGCATGTCAGGAGATCCGTACGACGGTCACAACCCCCTCCTCGTGATCCTGTTGGCGCTGGCCGGTATCGTCGTCACGCCCTGGCTCACCCTCCGCGCGGTGGTGCTGCTGTCGCGTGGCGCCGCCGCACGGGCCGTGCACACCGCCGTCAGGGGTGCGGTCGCCCTGGTGTGGGCGGGAGCGGTGGGCATGTACGGCTGGGGCGTACTGCACCTCGTCCTCCTGGACGAAAGCAATCAGGCCCTCGCGTGCCGCGAGGTGTTGGGGCCGGAGAGGTCCCCGCTTCTGGACCGGTACGAACCCTCCTTCGTCCCCCTGCGCTTCGGATGCCACGTCAGGGGTGGCCAGACGTACGAGGCCGCTGTGCCCGGCTACGTCAACCCCGTGGCGGGGGCCCTGGGAGTGGCCGCCGTCGCGCTGACGTTCGCCGTACGGTTTCCACGCCGGGTCACCGCATCGCACGCGGACAGTGGGGCCGCCTCCCCCCACTGACCACGACCGTCCGGGTCGCCGCGCGGGTGGCCGTCGTGGGGCGGCGCCGGGCTCGGGGCGTGTGCCTGGTGTCGAGCCGTGAGGACCGTGTCGGCAGGACGCCGCCGTGGATGCCGGCGAGCGGCCGGCACGACTGACGCCGAGCCGGATGGGCCGCCCCGGAATATCCGCTGGTGCCAGCGGAGTTGGAAGCGAGACATCCACCCGCCTCCCCGGGCGGTGCGGCCGCGACGACTTCCCCGTATCCCGCGTCCCGCGCCCGCACGGGGTCCGAAACCGGAGCAGACATGACCACCGATACGACCACCGACACGACCCGTGGCACGGACGGCTCGTTCCTCTTCGTCCTCGGCAGTTCGCGCAGCGACGGCAACACCGAGATCCTCGCGAGAGCCGCCGCCGAGCAGCTCCCCGCCGGCACCCGGCAGCGTTGGGTGGACCTGGCCCGGCTGCCGTTGCCGGACTTCCAGGACGGGCGTCACGAGACCCACTGGCCGGCCGGTGAGAACGAGGTGGCTCTGCGCGAGGCCACGCTGGAGGCCACCGACATAGTCCTCGTCTCCCCCCTGTACTGGTACACCCTCTCCGCGAGCACCAAGCGCTACCTCGACTACTGGTCGGGCTGGCTGTCCGCGCCCGGCTCGGACTTCAAGGAGCGGATGGCGGGACGGACGCTGTGGGGGGTGACCGTCATGGCGGACCGCGACGAGGTGGTCGCCGACGGGCTGGTGACCACGCTCAACCACTCGGCGGCCTACCTGCGGATGCGGTTCGGCGGTGTGCTGTTCGGCAACGGTTCCCGGCCGGGGCAGGTGCGCAACGACGAGCGCGCGATGATCCGTGCCAAGACGTTCTTCCGGGGCGAGACCCCCCTCGCGCGGTTCCCGTATGAGGAGGAGGACGCCGAGGGATAGTCCGGGCGCCCGGAACCGGGCCCCGCGCGCCCGGACCCGATGCCCGGCCGACCACGTGCAGTCACCGGGGTTGCCGTGCCCCCTGACGGCCGAGGTGCGGCTGTGACCCGCGCGGACCGTGACGCCCGTGGCGGCATGAGGACGGCCGGGCGCCACGTCGCGAGGACGGCCGGGCGGAACCTCCTCCGCGCCGGCTCGGCGCGGGACCGCGGCGTCGGGCCCGACGCCGTTCAGTGCTGGACCACGGCCTTCGCCGCGACGATGGCCAGTCCGAGAAGGAGGTTGACGGCGCCGTTGACCACGATCAGACGGCGAGGGGCGCCGGCCCGGACGACGGCAGCGGTGGCCCACGCCACCTGATCGGTGATGGCGACGGCAAGGCCCAGCCACGCGGTGTCGCCCGGGGTGAGCCCCACGAAGGGGCTCAGGGCCACGGCCGCCGCCGGCGGGAGCGCCGCGCCGGCGATGGGCCACTCCCTCCGTGCCGCGCGACGGATCACCCCCCACGACGGGGCACGGTGCGCCAGTCGGTTGCCGACGAGGTCGGCGTAGACGTGCGTGATCCAGAAGATCAGGCCCGTGGTGATCAGCATGACGACGAGCTGGAGACGGGGGAAGGGGCCCAGAGTCCCCGCCGTGGCGATGACCGAGGCTGCGAGAAGCGACCCGTAGACCGCTCCGGTGTAGTTCCGTCCGGATGCCTCCGCCGGTCCGTGGCCGCGACGTCTCATCCGCTGAGGATGCCGCGCCGCTCCCGGCCCGCGTCGTCACCGCGCCCGCCCGGGCCGCCCGTGTCGCCCGGTTGCCCGGCCGGAGCGGCGTCCGGACCGGACGATCGGTGGCGGTTCGGTCCCGATCGGTCGCGGTGGTATCGCCCGACGCCGCTCCCGCCCGGTTCAAGGCGCCGTCAGGACGTCCGCGCACCTGCCTCGGCCGTGTCACCGGTCCGGCACTCCGGGTGGCCCCAGCCCTTGTCCAGCTTGGTGATGGTCGCCCCGGCGGCGTACGGCGAGCCGCAGGAACAGCGCCCGGCGAACTTGGCCTTGATCGTGGGACCGGAACCACCGGACCGGGTCGAGGCGCCGGAGCCGGTGGCCGACGGCCGACGGCGGGCGGGGCCGGACGCGGCGCGCGCCGGGCTGCTGCGGGCGGGGTCGGGTACGGGCAGCTCGTGCTGTCCCAGCGCCGTTCCGGCGGGCTGCTGGCTGACGGCGGCTTCGCTCGCGGCCTGGTCCGCGATGGCGTTCAGCGGGTCGCCGTCCGTCCGGTGCGCGGGAACGTGGACGAAGTCGACGTCCCGGTCGGCCAGCAGGAGGTCGATCTGCTGGATGAGCTCGCGGTTGGCGACGGGTTTGCCGCCCGCCGTCTTCCACCCGTTCCGCTTCCAGCCGGGCAGCCACTGCGTGACGGCCTTCATCGCGTACTGCGAATCCATGCGGACTTCCAGACCCGCGCCCGGAGGAAGGGTCTCCAGCAGTTTGAGCAGCGCGGTCAGTTCGCCCACGTTGTTGGTGGACCTGCCCAGCGCTCCCGACTCCCAGCGCTGCGGCTTCCCCTGGGCGTCGGCGATGACCCAGGCCCATCCGGCGGGGCCGGGGTTCCCCTTGGCCGCCCCGTCACATGCGGCGATGATGCGTTCAGACATCCCTCGATCATGCCAGCTCGCCGACGGCCCGCGTGCCGGAGCCGGGCATGGCCAGGCCCGCCCGTACGGCGAGGGAACGGCGCGGCATCTCCGCATCCGGAATCCGTTTCCTTGATCGCTCATACCGCTGCGGCGATCAACGGCATTCCCGCACGCCGCACAGGTGTTCGCCTTTATGGAATTCCGCTGCCGACCCGAAAACCCCGGAGGGCTCCTGGCCGAAAATATGACGGTCTCTTCATTCGGTGTGGGCGGTGCGGCTCCGGCGGTGGCGTAAACAGGCCAACGTCGGCATCCCTCGCTCCCGACGACGGAAAGTTCCTGACCAGCGATGACGGCATTCCAAGATCGGATTATCCGTGCGTCAGCTGCGGATATACGACAGGCGTTGTTCACGACGGGTGTTGAGTAATGGCCGCCCCCGTGATTAATCTGCTTTGGCACCGTGAACGGACCAACCTATGCGCCATCTAGATCACGGGAGACCAGTAGTGTCCATTGTTCTTGACACCACAAGCGAGGTCCTGGAGCTCAGCGTCGAGGAGATCGAACCGGTCCAGGCGAACGTCAAATACGCCCAGCTGAGCGTGGAGGAGACGTTGCCGGTCCAGGCGAACGTCAAGTACGCGCAGCTCAGCGTCGAAGAGACGGAGCCCGTCCAGGCGAACGTCAAATACGCCCAGCTGAGCGTGGAGGAGGCGTTGCCGGTCCAGGCGAACGTCAAGTACGCGCAGCTCAGCGTCGAAGACACGGAGCCCGTCCAGGCCAACGTCAAGTACGCGCAGCTCTGAGCATTCGCTGAACTGCGCGCGCAGAGGGGCGGCAAGGTCCACTTGTCGTCCCTCCTCCTCTGCGCGGGACGCCACCCCCGCGCCACACCGGTCCGGGTATTCCAGGAAGAGATGAAGGGGGCAGGGACCGTGCGGAAGGTCGAACTCTTCAGTCCCGAGTTCGCGAGCGACATCTGGGGGAAGCGGGCCGCGGAACTCTCCCCCGCGGGAGTGCGCTTCGCCGAGGAGGATCTGCGTACCGCGCTCGTGGAGTACCGGGACAACGGCGCGAAACTGCGGGCTCTGAACAAGGACTCCGAGGCGGTCACCGCCATCGACGGCGTCCGGACCGGAACCCCCGTCCACGCGTTCCATCTGGATCCCGCGGACGACACCCTCGACGACTACGCGCAGCGGGTGGACAAATACGTGGAGGGACGCGAGTGGAGCATCGCGTACTTCGGACTGTACGCCGCCGGAAGCGCGATGTGGGACGCGGCCAAGAGTTTCTCCGACGCCCTCGCCCGCGCCCTCGGGCACCGTCCGGGCGGCCGGGTCGACATCGACTGCTTCATCGGCCGCTACTCCTCCACGCACACCGGTGTCCATGTCGACCACGCCCACAACTTCGCCTCCACCCTGCGGGACGGCAAGACGATGTACGCCTGGCCGGGGGACCGCCAGGACCTGCTCGGTCTCAAGTCCCCCCACTACGACCGCCACAAGGACGAGGGCGTCGCGCTGCGGAACGCCGCCGACCGCATCGCCTACTTCCCCCAGGACCACCTCCATGTCGCCGAGACCAAGGACGAGGTCTCGGTCAATGTGAACGTCACCTTCTGGGAACGGGGTGATGACACCCGATCGCACGCCGACTGGATCCGATCCGTCCTCCGGCAGCCCGCCCGGACCTCGCACGACGTGCGCCGCCCCGGAGCGGCCGCGCCGACGAGCGACAACAGGCTCCTCCTCCAGACGCTGCGCGCGCTGGGCACGGACGGGAGCCTGGAGCGCAGGATGGCCGTCGCCCAACTGATCATGGACACCAGCGGACGGCTGAACGTGCCGCGCCCCGTCCAGGAGAAGCCGGCCGTTGCGGAGCTGGTGACGCTCACCCCGGTGACGACCCTCCAGTGGTACGTGATGGACGGCCTGGAGGAGATGCTCGTCGCCGCCAACGGCCACTGCGCGAGCTTCCCCTACCGCAAGGACGTGGAAGGCTTCCTCGAAACGCTGTCCAGCGGTGCGCCGGCCGACCTCTCCTGGCTCGCGGAACCGGGGCAGCGCGAGAAGCGGCCGGACTTCTCCCGCACCGTGGTGGCCCTCGCCCGATGGGGGGCTCTTTGAGCGCCGGGACCCCGCATCCGGGAAGGCGCGGGCTCACCGGGGCGCTCGCGTGCGCCGCGCTCTTCCTGGGGAGCTTCGGTGACGAGGCGGCGCAGGTCACCTTCGCCCTCGGCCTGACGGAGCGGTCCTCACCCGCCGCGATATCGGTGCTGCTCGCGAGCGGACTCGTCGGGGCGGTGGCGGCCGGCCCGTGCGCCCCCACCCTCCTGTCGCTGATGCGCGGCAGGACGCTGATCACCGTGATCTTCCTGACCGAGGGCGTCGCCATCGCCGCCGCCGGTCTGTCCGCCACGTTCGCGAGCTATGTGCTGACCGCCTTCGTCCTCGGGTTCCTCGGCTCGCTGCTGTGGTCGGCGGTGATGGTGCTCCTGCCCGCGCTGGGCGAGCGGGAGAAGGACCTCTCGCGGATCAACCGCGCCGTTCAGACCGTGCGCAATCTCGGCTACGTCGTCGGGCCGGCGCTCGGAGGCATCCTGTACGCGGGCGCCTCGGGGCCCTCGGCCCTCTGGTACATCGGCGGACTGATGCTGCTGGCAGCCCTCAGCGGCGGCACGGCCCTGCGGCGGCTGACGGCCGGCCGTGACGGCGGTCCGGGCACGGCGCGGAGGTCCGGTGGGGGCGGGTTCACGAACCTGTCCCTGACGGGGCTGCTGCGCCTGCCCGGAATGGCCCGGGCCGTCGCCCCGCTCGTGGTGACGGTCCTGACGACCTCGATGCTGAACGTCCTGCTCATCCTCTTCGTCCGTGAAGAGCTGGGATACGGCGCGGAGCAGTACGGGTTCATCATCGCCACCCTGAGCGTGGGTCTCGTCCTGGGACCGCTCCTGCTGGCCGGGTGGTTCGAGCGGTTCGGCGAACCGGCCGGAGCGGCGCTGGCCGCCACCGCCATCGGCGGTGCGCTCGTCGCCATGGGCGCGGGAGCCCGCTTCTGGTGGCTGGCGGGCGCGGCACTCGTCGCGGGACTGGCCAACGGAGTGCAGAACACCTTGATGTCCACCTACGTCATGAAGGTCGTCCCGGCGGACAAGCGCGAACAGTACATGCCGGCGTATGTGCTGATCCTTCAGAGTTGTGTGCTCACCGGCTTCCTGGCGGCCGGTCTGTTCCAGGTCCAGCAGAGCGCGACGGTGCTGTTCACGGCGGGATGCGTGGCCGGTGCCGCCGGCGTCACGGGTGCGGTCATGAACCGGGGCGTCCGCGCGTCGTCACCTGTCGAGAGAGATGAGGAAGCGCATGTCACAAGGGACTAGCCGATTCGAACGCGCCTCGGTCGCCCTCGAAGAGGTGGACCTGCAACCGCCCCTCGACAAGATCGTCACATCAGGTCTGGCCCGGCTGAGGGTGAGCCAGTACTACTTCGACGAGCCGCTCTTCGACGAGTACGAGGCCACCACCGTCCGCGCGACCTGGGACTTCCCGGCCGCCGAGCAGATCGTCGGGGACGGCGACAGCGTCCTGGACCTCGGCTGCGGGGACGGTCGCCTGCTGCTCCACCTCGCCGAGAGGTTCGAGCTCGCGGACAGCGTCGGGGTGGACATCTCCGAGATCGCCATCGACCGGTTCCGCGCGCACATCCCGCCGACAGCCAAGGACAGGCTGCACGCCCGGGTGGGTGACATCTTCGATCTCCCCGCGGACCTCACCGAGCGCCGGTTCGACGTGGTCGCCTTCGGGGACGCCACCGTCAACTTCGTCCTGGAGGACGAGCGCCTCGTCGAACTGCTCCGGACCGCGCACGACCGGCTCCGGGACGAGTCCGGCCGGGTGCTCATCGCGGTGTTCGCCGACGGCACGCCCGAGCAACTCGCCTTCATGGACGGCAGGACGACCGTCGTCCCGTTCCGGACCTCCGACGGCAGGGCTTCGCTGATCTGGTGGGCCTACAAGTTCGACACCGAACGCCTGGTGCTCCACCGTTCGACCTTCGTGCAGTCGGGGTGGTCGCAGGAGGGGGACATCGAAGGCGTCGTCTGCGATCTGCGGGACCGGCTCTGGACGCCGAGCAGCATCTCGCCGCTCGCCGCGAGCGTCGGCCTGGAGGTCGAGACGGTGATCGGATCCGAGGTCCAGGACGGCGCCGCGGTCGGAATGGGCACCGCCGTGATGGTGCTCAGGCGGGCGCGATGAAGGCCGATCCCCTGCCACCCCGCTTCTGCCAGAACACCGGCGGCTACCTCTGGCAGATCGCCGACTACCTGGGCGAGGACCGGTCGCGGTCCACCGACACCGCCGGAGCCGTACTCGCCCGTCCCCGCCGGCCCGAACCGGCCGACCGGCGTGTCTGGCCGGCCAGCCTGCCCCCGGACCTCCTTGTCCACCGGGCCGGCGACACCGTGGGCCACAGGCCCGCCGCGGCGGTCCTCGCCTCCGCGGACCACCCCCGGGCGGTCCTCGTCAACCGTCGGGCGGGCTCCTTCGCCGAGCTGCCGGTCGCCCTGGCCGACGCGTTCGACAAGGGCGTACGTGTCGGAGACCTGGACCGCGTCGAGGTGTCCGGCGTGACGGCCGAGGCGCCGGACCTGGTGGTGGCACTGCTGAGGCACGGACTGCTCGCCTCCCGGCCCGTCGCCGGCCTCCGCGGCCCGGACAGCGGCACGGCCTACCGCAGCGAGCCCACCGCGTGGCTGGACGGCCGCTCCGGCCGGACCTTCGTGGTGAACAGACTCACCGGAAGGGCCCTGCGGATCAGCGAGGGCGGAGTCTCCCTGCTGGAGGACTGCAGGCTGCGCCCGGTGGTGCCCGAGGGAGTGGACGCCGCCGTTCTCGACACCTTGACCGCTGCCGGGATCCTGCGCCCGGTCGCGGGAACGGAGCGGGAACGGTGACCCCGATCCGCCCCGGCATGGGCACCGAGAACGCCGGCCACCTCCTGGCGGCCCTCGTGCTGGCCCTGCGGCCCGAGCTGGTCGTCGAGATCGGCGCCGGCGACAGCACCCTCGCGCTGGCCCGCGCCGTGCAGCAGGCCGAGCGGGACTTCGCCGCGGACGCCGCGCTGGTCGCCTCCGGCAAGTGGAGCGAACGCGGGGCCCTGCTCTATCCGCCGGCCCTGGCGTCCGGCTACAAACCACGGCTGGTGACGGTCGACGACTTCTCCGGCGAGGGCTCCTCGGCGGAACTCGCCTGGAAGGAGCTGCGCGCGGGGGTGGGTGACACCTCGTTCGTGTCCTTCGTGGAGGCCGACTTCTTCCGGCTGACCGACGAACAGCTCGACTCGTGGGGGGAGATCGACCTGCTGTGGGTGGACGCCGGCACCCCCACCGAGGACGTGCGCTTCCTCGCCCGGCTCTGGCCACGCCTTCGACCCGGCGGCGTCCTGTGCCTGCACGAGCCGATGATGACCACGACCGTCGACACCCCCGAGGGCAACACCGTCCGCACGGTGCGCTCGCCCGTCTGGGAGGAGATCGGCGCGCGCTTCGACGGATCGTACGAGTTCCTGACCGTCCCCGAGCGGCACAAGTACCGCCAGACCGGCATCGGGATCGTACGCAAGCGTCCCCCCGCCGAGCGCGTCCACCGGCCGGCCGCCTTCCAGCAGGAGATGACCGAACTGGGAGAGGCACCCATCCGCTTCGAGACCACCGGCATCGGAGGCGCGCACCTGGACCGCGACAGGGCGGCGCGGTCCCTTCTGGCCGTCATGGGAGATCCCGCGACCCGCGCCGTCTACGCGCACATCTGTGCGGGCGCGACGGCTCAGGCCCAGCTGGCCGAACGCCTCGGTCGCCCACCCCGCGACATCGGCCGCGCCGTGAACCGCCTGGTGGCGGCCGGCCTGGTCCTCGCCGACGCCGACGGCCTGCGGGAGAACCCGAGGGCCTGGGAGGCCGCTCAGGACACCGGAGGCAGGCGCTACCGGTTCCTCACCGACCGCGAGCTGGAACAACCCGGGCATCTGAGGTCGATCGCGCGGCAGTTCAGGAGCGGGGTGGAGTACGAGGAGCCCTATGTGTCCGAGGTCTGCCGGGGCTTCACCGAGGACTTCGCCCGCCTGCGCCGCCGACTGGTGGACGAGGGACTCCTGCTGCGGGTCGGCGGCCGTTACCGGCGCGCCGAGTAGCCGGGCCGGCGCGGCGCGGTGTGCTTCCTCCGGGGCGGCGGGCACCGGACGCGACCCGGCAGGCGGGACACCGCGGCGCGCCTGCGCCGACGAGCGGCCCGGACGCGCCGGGAGCGCCGTCCCCCGGGGCCGACGGGACGCTGAGACGGCGGCACCCCGTCTCACCCCGTCTCCGCGTGACCGCCGCACAGCCCTTCCCCGGCCTCGGCGGCCGCCTCCTCACGGCCGGGTGAGCCGGGTGACCGCCGTGGTGAGCGCCGCGACGGCGGTCGGCAGGGACGCGCGCAGATCCGGGGCGAACTCGGGGGAGTGGTTGGCGGGCAGGGCCGCCAGCTTCTCGGCCGCCGAGGCGCCGGGAGCCCGGGACCAGGCCGCAGGGCCGACCGTGCCCAGCATCCAGTACACCAGCGCGATCCCCTCCACGCCGTGCAGCTCCCGGCCCGCGTCCCCGAACAGCGCGACGTCCTCCGTGGCCAGTGAGGGCGGCCACATCGTCACCCGCTCCGGCCCGAACTGCGCGATGTGCGCCTCGCGTACGGCCGCCGTCGCCCCCGGATCGGGGTGGGTGACCGGTGAGCCGGAGGTCCGTACGATCTCGGGCTCCCGGGGACAGCCCGACGCGGCACACTCGGCGCGTACGATCCGCTCCACCGCCGCCGCGGCCCGCGCGAGGGACGCCTCGCCCACAGCCCGTACGGTCACCCCGAGTTCGGCCCGGTCCGGCACGATGTTCGCCCGCTCGCCGGCCCGCAGGAGGCCGACCGTCACCGCCACCTGCTCCGCCGGGGCCGCCTCCCGGGCCACCACCGTCTGGAGCCGGGTCACCACATGGGCCGCCGTCACCACCGGGTCCACCGCGAGATGCGGGGCGCCCGCGTGACCGCCCCGCCCGTGCACGACGATCCGGAAGGTGACCGACCCCGCCGTCACCGGCCCGTACCCGTGCGCGACCATGCCGCCCGGCAGCGGGGCCGCGTGCTGGGCCACCACGTGGTCGGGGCGGCCGAACCGCTCGTACAGGCCGTCGCGGAGCATCGCCCGCGCGCCCTCCAGCGTCTCCTCCGCGGGCTGGCCCACCACGATCAGCGTGCCGCGCCACGACTCCGGGGACCCGGCCAGCAGTGAGGCGGCCCCCGCGGCCGCCGTCAGATGCAGGTCGTGACCGCAGACATGGGCGGCATCGCCCCTGCTCGCGTAGGGGAGTCCGGTGCGTTCGCGCACGGGCAGCGCGTCGAGCTCGGCCCGTACGAGGACCGTCGGACCGTCGCCGTTCCGCAGCACGCCGACGACGCCATGGCCACCCACACCGACGGAGGTCCGCAGCCCCGTGTCGTTCAGCCGGCGCGCGAAGCGCTCCGAGGTCCGCCGCTCCTGCCCGGACACCTCCGGATGCAGATGGAGGTCCAGGCAGAACTCCGTCAGCGGGCGCAGCAGCGGGCCGAGACGGGTGGGCGCGGCGGTGGCGGAACGGTCCATCCGGACATCCTCGGTCAGGAGGGGCGGGAGGGACGGCGCAGGTCGCTGACACCTCGTGTCAGCGACCTGTCAGCGTCCCACGGGGCGGGATGTCGGCGGAGGGCGCTGTGATGGAGCGGTACCGCACCGCACCCCACCACCCAAGGAGCCATCATGGAGAAGTCGCCTCTCGCCTCGCTCGCCGACGAGATCCTGGAGCTGGAGTCGGAGACCTTCGAGATCTCCGACTACTCGGACGCCAGTGAGGTCGTGCTCGCCGGTTCCACCAGCTGCAGCTCCACGTCGACGTGTTCGTCCACCACGAGCACCACGTCCTGCAGCGCCTGACCGCTGTCGGTCCGTGTGCGTACGGATGCCCCGGCGCCCTCTCGGGAGCCGGGGCATCCGCCCGTCCGGGACACCGGACGGGCGGCGGCCGGCGGGGGTGCCGACGGCCGTCCCCATGTCAGGGGAACGGGTGCGGCACCCGGCGGATCTCCGCCTCCGTGAGGTCCCGTTCGCGCAGCCCCGCCCGGCGCGGCGCCGTGCGCAGCCGCGGCAGGTACGGAGCCCGCTGCCGCGACCAACCGAAGTCGATCGGCAGCAGTCCCGGAACCACCGCGCAGACGGTGTGCAGCCCCGCCCGGCGCTGCTCCGGCGTGGTCTGGTCGACGACGATCACATCATGGCCGGCCGCTGTCAGCTCCGCGACGCACAGGCCCAGATCGTCCAGCAGGTCACCGGTCGAGGGACGCCGTCCGGTGTTCCACGAACGGTAGGTCTCCCGCATCGGCCGGACGGACACCGGTTCCAGATAGGGGCGCACATGGGAGGCCATCCGGGGCAGCCCGTACAGCTGCGCGTGGTCCTTCAGATGCAGCACGCGCCCGAAGTCGTCGGCCATCGCCTCCAGTTCCGCCCGGCGGTCGGCCACCTGACCGGGCAGGTGCGGGATGTACGTGAGCACCTCCGACAGGGCCGCCTCCACGGCCGCCTCCGGATCGAGCGACGCGCCCGCGCCGAAGGAGAACAGCCCCGGCCCGCCGTCGCGGCGTACCGCGAGCCCCGTGACCACCGGCACCGCCAGATCGATCCGGTTGTCGAAGGCGTGCACGTCGTAGCCCTGCAACGCGGCCCGGTCGGCCATCGCGCGGACGGCGGGGCTGCCCAGGGTGGACAGGTCGATCTCGGGCAGGGACAGGCCGCCGTACCACGCCAGCAGGAAGGCGTCCCGCTCGATCAGCTCCAGCAACGCGCCGAGCAGGGCCTCCTCCGGGCAGCTGCCGATGGCGCATCCGTTGGAGCACTCGAAGACGAAGTTGTCGGCCGCGAGCCCGGCGCTGTAGTGCACCAGCCGGGCGGGTACCAGCACCGGCCGGTCGTCGCGCAGCGAATGCCCGTACACCCAGGGGATCGGGCGCCGCGGGTCGAACGGGGAGACCATCGGATCGTCCCGGTAGGTGGACGGCGCGTAGAAGCCGCACTCCGCCGGATCGAGAGCCCGGTCGCCCAGCTCCTCGTAGGAAGCGGTCAGCGGGGAGCCGCCGGTGCGGCGGTGGGTGCCCGCATACCGCTCCAGGCCCTCCAGGAACGCCAGGTCGCGGCTGCCCGCGAAGCTGTTGGCCTGCCCGCTCCAGGTCACGTCGGTCAGACCCGCGTAGCCGCGCATGAAGACACTGCCCGCGACGGGCGCGGTGGTCGGCGAGGTGACGTTGATCCAGGTGCCGGAGCCCAGGACCCCGGTCACCGGATTCGCCAGGGCGGCCCGCGGCAGCGGGTACGAGGAGGCGGAACGCAGATGCCGGGCGTCCGGCCGGGGCTTGGGACGGGACACGGGCGTGAAGGGGGCCGGCGCGTCGGGGCCGGCCGGGCCGCAGACGGGGCACAGCGGATCGGCGAGCAGCGGATAGGTCCGTGTCCGCAGGGTCCGCAGATCCAGCCGGGACACCTGCGGCAGTGTCCGGTCGGCCGCCTCGCCCGGCTCCCGGAGGGAACCGGAGAACGCCGCCTCGTGCAGTGCGGCGACCGCGTCGAGTACATAGGGCGTCAGGCGCGGCCACTCGGGCGCCACCGTCGTGGGCGGCCGACTCCCCTCCTCCAGTGCGTCGCGCTCGCTGCGGCTGTGCAGCCGCTGGTGGCGCATCGCCAGGCACCGGCCGCACGCCGGCGCGGTGCCGTCCCCGCCCCACGGGCCGACGAGCAGGGCACGCTGGGTGAGGTGGACGGTGGCGGTGGGCCGGACCGCCGCGAACGGGTCGGACGATGCGGCCCGCAGGGCGTCATGCACCCCCAGTGTGACCACGGCCGCTCCTCGGCCCGCCAGCGCCCGCGCGACGTCGCGCCGGGCCTCCTCGAGGGGTGTGCCGTCCGAGGCCCGGACGGAGGCGGTCATGGTCATGTCCGGTTGCTCCAGCGGAAGGTCTTCAGGCCGATCGCGCCGAACAACACCGCGAATCCGAGCAGCACCACGCAGCCGATCCCGATGTCCGCGACGGGCCCCCTGCCGGTCAGCGCTCCGGAGGCGGCGTCGTTGAGATACCGCAGCGGCAGGATCCGTGAGACCGACCGCAGCCACTCCGGCATCATGTCCATCGGCAGGAACGATCCGGACAGGAACGCCATGGGTACCATCAGGCAGTTGGCGATCGCGGCGACCGCCTCCGGGGTGTTCGCGTAGGTGCCGACGATGACGCCGATGGCCATGAAGGCCGTGATGCCGAGGACCAGGGCCGGCAGCAGCAGCGGCCACCGGCCGTCCAGCACCAGGCCGAAGCCGGGAAGCATCGCCACCCCGATGAACACCGCCGCCTGCACCACGCCGACGGCCAGGGCCAGTACGTACCGCGAGGCCAGGACCGTGGTCAGCGGGGTGGGCGAGAGCCGGATCAGCCGCAGCAGATCGTCGCGCCGCCACTGCATCAGTGTGAACGCGATGCCGAACACGGCGGCGTTGGCGACGCCCCAGGACATCACACCGGGAGCGATGTACGAGATGTACGGCCGGCCGCTCTCCTCGACGTCCTGACCGCTGAAGATCAGGCCGAAGACCACGAGGAAGAGGAGGGGGAAGGCGAAGGTGAAGAACAGGGTCGCCTTGTCCCGGACCTGGGCCCGGTATCCGGCGGTGGTCAGGGCCGTGTACGCGCTCATCCGTGGGACTCCGTGGTGTGGGCGTGGGTGTGGGCGGCGCCGGGTCCGGCCGCCGCTCCGGTCAGTTCGAGGTAGACGTCCTCCAGGGTGGCCGTACGGGTCATCACTCCGTCGAGCCCGGTGAGCGCGTCCACGGCGCGCAGGACCCTGCCGGGGGACCCGGTCTCCAGCACGAGCGAACCGCCCTGCAGCGTGGCGCGGTCGACGCCGGGGATCGCACCGGCCTCCTCCACCGGGATGCGGCCGGCCGGCAGCAGCAGCCGGGACGGCGCGCCCGCCGCGGTGACCAGCCGGTGCGGCGAGTCGAGCGCCGCGATCCTGCCGTCGACGAGGATCGCCACGCGGTCGCACAGCGCCTCGGCCTCGTCGAGATGGTGCGTGGTGTAGACGATGGTCCTGCCCTCGCCCTTGAGGGCGCGCAGGACCTCCCACAGATCCCGGCGGGCCTGCGGGTCGAGCGCGGCGGTCGGCTCGTCGAGGAAGATCAGCTCCGGCTCGTGCACCAGCGCGGAGGCGATGGCGAGCCGCTGGCGCTGTCCGCCCGACAGGTTCTCGACGTACACGTCCCGCTGGTCGGTGAGTCCGACGGTCGCCAGTGTGCGGTCGGCGGCCGCGCGGTCGCTCCGGTACAGCCCGGCGACGGTGGCGAGGTGCTCGCGGGCGGTCTGGCGGACGAAGAAGGCCGAGGACTGCGTCTGGACACCGATGCGCGGCAGCAGCGCCGTGTTGCGCGGCCACGGGCTCAGCCCGAGCACGCGCACGGTGCCGGAGTCGGCTTCGCGCAACCCCTCCATGATCTCGACCAGGGTCGTCTTGCCGGCGCCGTTGGGGCCGAGCAGGCCGAAGAACTCGCCGCGCCGTACGTCGAGGGAGACCCCGTCCACCGCGTGGCGGTCGCCGTAGCGTTTGCGGACCTCCTCGACGGCGATGGCCATGGTGCCGGGGGGCTGGATGCTGTCGGTCGTCATGGGTGGTGCGTCCCTTGGGTCTGGGCGGGTGCCGGGGGATGGGTCATGGGGTCATGGGGCCGTGAGGTCGGGGACGGTACGGGACGCGGGCGGGCGGCGGAGGACGTCCGGTCAGGTGACGAGCACGCCCAGGAGGGCGCCGGCCGCACCGCACGCCAGGAGCAGCACGAGCAGGGCGGAACCGACGGCGTAGCCCAGGTAGAGGCGGCGGGCCCGGGGCGGGTAGGCCGCGGCCGCCGCCCGGTCGCGCGACCTCAGCCGCACATAGGCCGCCGCGGCGGGCGCCAGGGCGGTCACCCGCAGCGCGTGCCCGAGCATGGTGTAGCCGTCGAGCGGCGGCAGGGGAACCAGGTTGACCACGCCCTGAGCGGTTCCGAGCAGCAGCAGGGCGCCGAGCGTCCGGCGTGTGGAGTCCCCCTCCGTCAGGGCCGCCCACCAGAGCAGGAAGGGCAGCAGGAACAGCAGGTTGGCGAAGGCCCCCGCTCCCGCGACGGCCATCTGGTGCCGACGGCGGCGCAGATAGCGGTAGTTGTCCACCCTGCAGTACATGATGGCGACCGGCAGGCGCCAGCGCAGCCCGATCTCCCCGACAGTGCCGCCGACATGGCGCGCCGCGACCCCGTGCGCGAACTCGTGCAGCGCCGTGCTGACCCACAGCAGCGTCGCCACGGCCAGCAGCGGCACCGGGCGGAGCAGCAGCCAGCCCACATCGCGCAGCAGCTTCGCCGACTCCGCCGAGACCACGACCGTCGTGGTCAGACAGACCAGCAGCAGCGCGCCGAGCACCACCGGGTGCAGCAGGGGCCGCAGGACCCCGTGCCACCGGGCCGTGGCCGCGTCGGCGTCCGCCACCAGCCGCAGCGAGCCGCGCAGCAGGGTCCCCTCCACCGGCTTCACGCGCGGGGCCGGCGGCTGGGGGGCCGGCCCGCCCACGAGCAGCCCGCGGGTGCCGAGCAGGGCCAGCAGCCGCTGCCAGTGCGCCTCGGCCAGACGGCGGCCGAAGGTCTGCCCGTACTCCGCGCCGATGTCGCCCAGGCTGCGGGAGCCGTCCAGACGCGACACGAGGAAGTACTCCTTCGTCCCGATCTCGAAAGCGGCGCCCGACACCGGGTCCTTGACCAGGTGGACGGTCGCCGGCCCGTTCAGCAGGGGCGGCGAGAGCAGGATGTCGGAGCGGAGCGCGGGACGGTGCCCCAGAAGCCCGTCCGGTGCGGGGGAGACGCCGGTCACGGCGCGACCGCCGCCGGTCCGGCCGGACCCCGGCTCTCGCCCTCGCGCAGCACCCGGCCCAGCAGATGGGCGAGGTACGCCTCGTCGCGGATCGTCACATGCAGCCGGTTGTTGGTCATGTGCATGTACGGGGAGAGAAGCAGCGGCAGCGCCTCGGCCGGATCGGTCACCCGCTCGTCGCGCGTGCCGTCCCACGAGCGGAAGACCAGCTCCCCGCCGGCCGCCAGGGCGACCGCCCGCTCACGAAGCTCACGGCAGTGCTCGGCCCAGCCCGCGAGGAACGCGGGCAGCCGGCCCGTCTCCCGGGACGCGAGGGCCTCCCGCACGGCGGTGAAGCGCCGCGCGAGTCCGGGAGCGGTCTGCTCGTATGTGCGGTCGTACTCCTCGGAGCCGATGAAACCCGTGCCGGGAAACGCCTTGTGCCAGAACTGGTAGTAGCGGTCGAGATAGGAGGCGAGCTCGTCGCGGTCCGGCAGGAAAACCCCGGCCATCACCATCATCAACTGCGCCGAGGTGCCCAGGAGGACGGTCCGCAGATGGAGGTTCATCCGCCCGAGCGCCTCCAGCACCAGCTCACTGGACCTGGCGAAATGCCATTCGGCCAGTTCGATGCCCGCGGGGCCGCCGTACTTCCCGAATTCCGGCTCGTAGGGCTCGTAGGAGAAGGAATTGTTCGGCCGGAGGTTCATCCGGCCGTCCGGCCCCATGAAAGCGGCCCGGTCGCCCTCGGGGAATTCGATGTCGAACAGCGTGTTGTAGAACTCGTTCAGGAATCCGGAGTCCACCTCGTACAGCGCCGGACGGGTCCGCAGGAAAGCGGTGACCGCCTCCTCGGCGCGGCGGCGCACCTCGGCCTCGGCCGCCGGGGTCGCGGGCCGCAGCCGCAGCCGCACATGCGGCCCCTCCAGCCAGTAGTTGATGAAGAAGTGCCCGGCCAGCAGCTCGTCCCGGACGAGCGAGGAGACCAGCGGACCGACGCAGTTCACCAGCAGCGGCTGGGGGTTGGCCGCGTAGAAGATGTGCATGGCCTGCCAGGCGCCGCGCGGGTCGCGCGCACCGGGGATCAGCTCTGCCATCGGGGACCGCCTTCCGGGCGTCGGGTCGTGGTGAACGTCTCGACGGCCAGCTCGGCCACGTGCGCGCCACGGGCCGAGTACGTGTGCAGACCGTCGGGGCCGGGGAGCATCTCGCGGAACACGACCCGGTGGGCGGGATCGCGCAGCAGCGTCTCGAAGGCGGCGAGCGAGAGCAGACTGCCGAAGTCGACGTACTGCGGTTTGGCGCCCCCGCCGGGAGCACCGGCCGAGACGGTCGCGAAGACCCGCTCCGGCAGCCCGTGGGCGCGACGCCACCGCCGCCATCCGAGGAGGTGCACGGCCTCCCGCGCGCCGTGCGCGGGCAGCTCCCCGGCCGTGGTGGTCCAGCTGCGCCGGGAGAGCACCACGTTCCCGTGGACCACCCGGGGACGGGAGGTGACACCGTCGGGCGACGGCCCCTGCGGGACACCCGCCCAGACGTCGAGCGGCGACATCGACGACGGCGACAGCAACAGCAGGGTGCGCGGGATCGCGGGCAGTGCCAGCGGCACCAGATAGCCCAGATAGACCGGGATCACCTCACAGCCCAGCCGGCGCGAGCGCAGTACCACCCGGCCGGTGGCCGGGACGTGCTCGGCGTACAGGTCGTCCAGCCGCAGCAGCCGTTCCTCGGGCAGCGCCCCCGTCTCACCGGGGCAGACGATCCGGTACGGCGCGAGTTCCCCGTGCAGGTTCAGGTTCGTGGTGACCGGACCGCCGGTGACCTCGGCGAACACGGCGCCCGTCGGCGTCAGCCGCTCAGCCGCCCCCCGCAGTTCCCGTGACAGCGGCACGACCCCCTCACCGTTCTCGTCGTACAGGTGGGTGAAGCGGCTGAAGGGGAAGGACAGCCCCCCGTAGGACCGGTTGAGCACCGTCAGAGCCGCACCCGACCGCGGGTCCCGGGCCAGCTGGATGTGATGGCAGCGGGCGGCGAAACCGGGCGCCACCGGCTCCAGTTCGGTGCTGACGGCCCTCAGGTCCGCCTCGTCGAGCCGGAGCTCGCCCGGCGCACCGGAGTCCGCGTACCGCTCCCACGCCGTCCGCATCCGCCCGATGAACGCCACCCGGGCGGCGTCCAGCGCCCTGATGCCCGGCAGCCCCAGCCAGTTCTCCTCCGGGACGTACTCGCCCCGCGCGTCGAACGGCGACCGCCGGGCGGTGAAGGAGAGGTACTGGTCGAAGAAGTCCTCGTGGAAGTCGTGCACCAGGCCGAGCAGATCGTCGCAGCGGCCCCCGGCCCCGTAGCGGGCGGCGAAGAACCCCTCGAAGGTGAGCCGCTGCGCCAGCGTCAGGTCGAAAGCGGGCAGGATCCGTTCCACCGACCGCAGCCCCGCCCAGTCCGGCGCCGGTGCCGTCAGGTCACGACCCGCGCTCACGTCCTCGTACAGCAGGGTCTGCGGCAGGACCGCGTCCGGCGCGCCGAGCTCCTCCTGGGCCAGGCGAAGCCCGCTCCTGAGCGTCCGCAGCAGCTCCCCCCGCTCGGCGTGCCCGGCGGACGGGTAACGGGCGAGCGCCTCGGCGGGCGCGTCGAGGAGCGTGGCGAGCCGGTCGGCCCACGGGCGCCGCAGCGACCTCAGCGACTCCTGGAAGGCGCGCAGCGGATCGCCGCTGTGCACCTCGGTGTCCAGACAGGGCACCCGCACCATGCCCAGCTCCAGCAGGGCGGACACATACGCCTCGCAGTCCTCCGGCCCCGCGTCGTGCTGCTCGGCCAGCCAGTCGGCCAGCTCGCCGTGGCGCAGCTCGCCCCGCTCGGCGAAGAGCCCCAGCAGCCGGTCCAGGGTGCCGCTGCGCCGCAGGAAGAACAGCCGGTCCTTGACCGCGTCGAAGGTGACCGCGGCCGAGTCGTCGCCCGCCGCGACCGAGCGCCGCACATAGCGGATCCGGTTCTCGTCGCCGCCCCACCCGGAGGCCGGAAGCAGCGGCAGATCACGACGGCGCACCGGGTCGGCCGACACCAGCTCCGCGAGCCTGGCCAGCACCACCACATTGAGCCGCACCCCGCTGCGCCAGTCGTCCTCGACCCGCGTCCGGCCGTCCCCCTCGGCACCGAACACACCCGTGGCCACACCGGTGAAGGTGCTGAACGGACTCGTCTTGCACGCCGTGCGGTACAGGTACGACAACACCGACCGCTCGGCCTTGCGCGCCCGGCCGCCCGGCGCCCCCGTCGCCCTCAGATAGCCGTCCACCTGGCCTTCCAGCGCCGGCGAGGCCAACAGCAGGCCGAGACGCAGCCGGTCGTCGGCCAGCAGCCCGCGCAGCGCCGCCCGGTTGCGGCCCAGGCCGGCCTCGACCAGCGGGGGCCCCTCGGCCAGCAGCTTCTCCAGGTGCCCGCGGACCCGCAGCCACTGCGTGAGCTGCTCCGCGGCCGCCTCGTCCACGGCCGCCACCGCTTCCACGGCCGCGTCCGGCCGGTCGGGCAGCCGGTTGTTGTGGATGTGCCGGCGCAGCCGCAGCAGCTCACGGCGGCGGGCGGCGTCCGGACCTCCGGACGCCGGGTCCGTCGCCCCGACGGCGCCGTGCAGGGCCTCCGTCAGCCGCGACGCCCCCGCCTCCAGCTGTTCCTCGGCGGCCAGCACGACCTCGGCCCACCGCGTCGCCTCCTCGCAGCGCAGGTCGTCCACCACGGCCAGCGGCAACCCGGCCACCCGCAGCATGAAGCGGTCCCCGGCCAGCCATTCGGTTCTGCTCTCCATCGCCGCCCCCTCAGACGATCTCGTGACGGAAGTCGGCGGGCCGCGGCCGTTCATGGCCGAGCAGCATGATCAGCAACGGCGCCTCGTCCGTACCGGTCAGCCCCAGATGCTCGATGTACGCGATGTTGTCGAAGCCCAGCGCCACACCCGCCCCCAGCCCGAGGGCGGCGGCGGTGCTGTAGAAGGTCTGCGCGACCGCGCCGATCGTCGCGTTGACCAGCCGGTACCCCCGGTCGCCCACGGCGTCGAGCACGGCCCCGGTCCGTACGGTCGGGACGATCACCGCGCCGGTCTGCTCCAGGTTGTAGTTGGAGAGGAAGTAGTTCCGCTGCAGGAACGGTCCGGGCGGCCCGGACACGACCGGGCGCAGCGCCCTGGCCGCCGGGTCGTAGGCGTACGAGCCCGGCGCGATGCCCTCCACATGGTTGACGAACGCGTACAACGCCGTCAGCGCGGGACCGCCCGGGCGTTCGGCGTCACTGCCGAGCGAGGTCGCCGCACAGTCGGCGAGCGCCGCGGCGAGCTGCTCCGCCGTGATCGGCCGGCTCGCGTCGAACCGGCCGAAGCTGCTGCGCCGGGCGAGCAGGGCGCCGCTCGCCCCGAGCGAGGGCCCGGCCGGCGCGGGCAGCGGCACCGGAGCGCCACCGCGCGGGGCGCGGGCGGCGGCGGCGTCCAGGGCGCCGGGACCGGGCCGGTCGGCGGCCCGCCCCACCGTGGCCGCGTGGACGCGGTGCAGCGTCTCGAACTCCAGGACACGACGGGACCGCTCGGCGTCACGCCGCCGTACGGCCGGGCCGGGCGCGGCCCCCGGGCCGGCCGGCCACGTCGGGGAGCCCGCCACGGCGGCCACCGGCCGCTCGGGGACGCGAGCGCCCTCCCACTCCAGCGGCACGACCGCGAAGAGACCCTCGTCGCGCGACGCCACCCCCAGCAGGGCGGCCAGCCGTTCCTCGTCGAACCAGAGCGCCGGCGCGAGCCGCAGACCGTACTGGGACGCCCACAGCCGCCAGGTGCCCAGCAGCGCGCCCACGTCCATGCTGACCGCGTGGAAGGAGAAGCTGTTGTACTTGAAGGAGTTCTGCCAGTACTTGACGCCGAGAACCAGATAGTGGGCGGCCGCCGGCACCGCGTCGCCCAGCGCCCCGCGCACCTCGCCCGTGACGTCGCCCGCCAGCAGCCGGCGTACCGCGTGCTGGTGCGGCGCGTAGTGGTAGAGCCCGGGGGTCAGCGGGCCGTCCGCGCCGGCCGCCCAGTACACGGCCACCGGATACAGTCCGCCGCCCGAGGCGGTGCCCCGCGACCAGTTGGCGTGCGTGTAGTGCGGCAGCGCCGCCAGGTCGGTATTGGCCTGCACGGCGAGCCGACGTCCGGTCAGCCCGTAGGAGTCGCGCAGCATCCCCGCGAGCAGGGGCAGGGTGAACAGGCCGGACGCCTCGCCCGGCGGGGGTGCCTCGGGCAGCGGCACGGTCTCCGCGCCCGGGTAGAACTTCGCCTTGCGCGGCCGGTCGGACCAGTCGGGCACGAAGTCCGCCGGAGCCATGGGTATCCGGCCGCGGTGCATGATCTCGCGGGCGTAGTCATGGGCGTGGCCCATGGGTCCTCCTACGTTCGGGGCATACGCCGGGTCGCGGCGGCCGGTCATGGGAAGGGGTGGGGGGCCGGGTTGAGGTCGGCGGGAGTGAGGTCGCGATCGCGCAGCCCCGCGGCCCGCAGGGCGGTACGCAGCCGTGGCATGCCCAGCGCCCGCTGACGGGACCAGCCGAAGTCGATCGGAAGCAGGCCGGGGACCAGCACGCTCACCGTGTGCAGGCCGAGCGCCCGCTGCTCGGGCATGGTCTGGTCGACCGCGACGACGTCGAACCCCTCGGCCGCGACGGCGGCCACGCACCGACGGAGGTCCTCGGCGACGTCGTCGGACGTGATACGTCCCGACGCGTCCGTCCAGCGCGCCGCCGCCACCGGCCGCGGGGCGCCCGGCGACGGGGACCGCAGCAGGAAGTCCGCGTGCCGGCCCATGTCCGGCACCCCGTACACCAGAGGGTGGTCGTGCAACGCGGTGACCAGCGAGAAGTCGGCCGCCATGGCACGCAGCCGGGCCTCGTCCCGCTCGGTGCGCCCCGGCAGGTTGACGGCGTCGGTGGCGATCTCGCACAGCGCCGAGCTCAGCGCCGCCTCCGGGTCGAGGCCCGCCCCCGCACCGAAGCACATCCGCCCCGGCCCGCCGTCGAAGCGCTCCGCCACCGCGGTCACCACCGGGACCGGGAAGGTGATCCGGGTGTCGAAGAACCGGGCCCGGTAGCCGTACATCGCCAGCCGGTCGACCATGGCCCGGGTCCCCGGCCGCTCGCTGGTGGACGGGTCGATCTCCGGCAGCGGCTGCCGCCCGTACCAGCTCAGCAGGAAGGCGTCCCGCTCGATGACCTCCATCAGGCCGAAGAGCGCCGCCTCCGCGGGACTGCCGCCCGACGCGCATCCGTTGGAGCTCTCCTGCACGAACCGGTTCTCCAGCCCCGGCGCGTGGTAGTAGGTCAGGATCTCCGGCACCAGCCGCGGCACCCGGTCCCGCAGCGACCAGCCCCACACCCACGGGATCTCCCGGTCGGGGTCGAAGGGCCGCACCCTGGGGTTGTCGCGGTGGAACGCCTCGCTGTAGAGACCCACCTCCCGGGGATCGACCGCGTCCGCGCCCAGCCGCTTGAGCGACCCCACCACCCCGGTCACCCGGGAGCGCGCACGCATGCCCGCATACCGCTCCAGACCCTCCAACACGCCGACCTGGCCGCTTCGTTCGAACGAGTCGGTGTGCCCGCCCCAGAACGTCTCACGCAGATACGACCCCGACCGCATGGAGAAGCAGCCGATGGTCGCCGATGTGGACGTGGAGGAGACGTCCTGCACGAGCGAAGGCCCCAACGCCCCGCACAAGGGGTTGGCGAAAGCCGCGACCTCGATGCCGTACGACTCGATCGGCCGGGTCCGGAAGGCGCCCGGCCGGTACGCCGGAGTGGGCGGCAGCGCCAGTTCCGCCCCGTCCGCCGAGTCCTCCTCGGGCGAACCGCAGCCCGGGCACTCCGGGTCGGGCACGAGGGGAAGACGGCGGACGTCACCGGTCCGCAGATCCATCAGCCGCACCTCGGGGAACGGGCCCGCCCGCCGTTCCCCGCGCGACAGGCCGCAGAGGAGCGCGGCGAGCGCGTCGGCCGCGAACGGATGGGCGTACGGCCACTCGCCCGCCGCACGAGCCGTGCCGCCACCCAGCTCCAGGGCGTCGCGCAGGGCGACCGAACGCACCGCCTGCCAGCGCCGTTCCAGGCAGCGCGGACAACCGGGACCGCCACCGGCCGACGGCCCGACGACCGCGTGGTGCCCGTAGACCCGCACCGGGAGCACATCGGCTTCCGGCACGCCGCGTTCCGGACCGCCGGAGTGCGCGAACGCGTCGCGCACCCCCAGCGCCGACAGACTCACCACGGGCCCGCCCAGCGCACGCAGCGCCCGGTCCAGCAGCCGGCCGAACCGCTCGGCGGCCGGTGCCCCGAGCGCCACGGACAGCTCCGGGGCGACACGGACGAGGAGCCGAGGAGAAGCGGGCGTACGGTGCGCGGCGGCGGGGGCGTCGACGCCGGCCGGCCGTCCGTGGCCGGCCGCGCCGACGGGGTCACGCGTCACGGCCGGACTCCGTCACGGCCGTCAGCAGCACCCGGAACGTGTGGATCCCGGCCGACGCCAGCTCCGGGGACCCGGTCGGCACCGCGAAGGCGTCACGGCCCCGCGCACGCAGCCCGTCCAGGACGTCCGCCCATCCGGCCACCGACCCGCCGGCCGTCGCGGGAGCGGCCTCACCCGCGACGGCGAGCGCCCGGGCGTCCAGGTCACGCAGCAGCGGATCACCCGTGTCGGCAGGCCCGTCCGACGCCTCGTCCTGCTCGAACTGCACCGCGCCCAACAACTCGCGCAGCGCAGCCACCGCCGCTCCCCGCCGGTCCGGATCGCTGCCCACCGCCCAGCGCTCGCCGGAGCGCGCGAGCAGCACATGGACGCCGTGGGTACCGCCTCCGGCGAGGTCCAGCAGCTCGACGGGGACACCCAGCCGGTCCGCCGAACGCACGAGGAAGGTGAGTTCCGCGTCGGAACCGGCGCCCTCCTCCGCCTCCGGCAGCGGGACAGGCGCGGCGGCCCGGCCCCGTACGGTGCTCAGCAGCGCATCGTACGCGAGTGCCGACAACAGCCCGGCCGCGGCCGCGTCCGCCGGGGCGGGCCCCGCGCCCACGCCCGCCGAGGTGCGCTCGAAGAGCCGGTCCGCGTTGTGCGGCCCGAAGGGACGGACGGCACCGGCGGGCACCAGCACCGGCTCCTTGGTGAGCAGCGAGACGCCATGCTGGTGGACGTCGGCCGAGCCCGGTACGCCGGTGGCCAGGACAAGCCCGGCCGGCGCCACCGCCCGCTCCCCGGCCCGCACCAGACCGCGCGCGGGGACGACCCACTCGGCGTACAGGGCCGCCGCCGTGTCGAGGGCCCGCATCCGCGCCCCGGCCACATGGTGCACGTCGAAGGCCGAGACGGAGCGGGTGCCCGACGGCCCGATGCCCAGCTCCACGACGCCCAGCTTGAGCGGAACCTGGGTCAGCCGCTCGTCCCCGTACGCGGTGAACACACCAGCCCGGGGACGTACCAGCGTGGAGCGCCGGTTCAACTCCGCCACCAGCTCGTCCGCGTCCCGGGCGGTCTCCAGGGTGGGCAGCGCGGGCGCCCCCGAGCCGCCGGCGGCGGTGAGTTCGACCGGGGTCGACGCGGCGCGGGCGGCCTCCGCCTCGCTCCCCGCGCAGAACGGGCAGCGGGGGTGGGCGAACAGCGGTTCGGCCGTGACGTCCAGCGACTCCATGTCCTGCACCAGCAGGTGCCCGGCGGTCTCGGCGGGGAGCGCCCCCGAACGGGCCCGGAACACCTCGTAGCCCAGCAGATTGCCGATCATCGCGGCCAGCGGGCCTCCCGGCACGGGTCCGGAGGCGACGGGCGAGCCCGGCAGCGCCAGCGCGCTCCACAACTCGGCCGCGTCCCCCGCGCCGCCGCCCGTCGCACCCAGCCGCAGGGCCGCGCAGGCCCAGCACCCCGGCGTCCCGTGCGACATGAGCGGGCCGATGACGGCATCGGAGCCGTACGTCCAGGCCGGAAGCAGGACATGGCCTTCCGGAATCCCGGCGCGCAGCAGCGGCAGCACCGTGGCCGGCGCCGCCCGGCCGCCCGTGACCACGACGACGTCGTACCCCTGGAGCCCGGCCCACCCGATGTCGCCCTCGCCGGCCGCGAGGACGCGGACCTCCACCGGACAGCCGTCGGCCACGGTCTCGGCGGCCTCCGTGTCGACGGCGGCCCGGTCCAGGCCCGGGGTCACACCGACGACGGCACAGCCGTTGCGCACCAGGCTCAGGGCGCACCAGCGGGCCACCGGGTCCTCGCCCAGGACGGCGACCCTGGCGTCGCGGAAGTGCAGGAAGCGCGCCTCGGCGTCGTCGGCGTAGTGATCGGCGTAGGCGATCTGCGGGGCGAACCGCCGTGCCACATCCGGCGGCAGGGCCGCCCGTGGGCCTTCGGAGGACTCCGGCGCGGCGGCGACCGGGCGGGCGAAGTCTCTTTCGTACAGCGTTTTCACCAGCTCGCCGACCATCTTCCGCTGGCCGTCCCCGAGTCCCTCGCAGAGCTCCGCCACCGAGTGCTCGCCGGTGAGGTGGGGCACGAGCAGGGTGGCGAAACGGTACGCCGACGCGGCCGTGAGGCGGAAGCCGCCGTCCGCGTTGTGGAAGAGGACGCCGTCGGGCGTTTCGGTGAAGAGGACGTCCCGGCGGATGCGGGGACGGGTGGAGGCGACGGCTTCGTAGCTGGCCTGGGCCATGGGACACCCCTGGGTGCGATCGAGGCGGGTGGGAGGCAGAGCGGAAGGGGGCGCGTACGCGGGTGGAGCGGGGGAGGCGCGGTGCGGGGAACGGGAGCGTCAGTGCGGTGACGCGACGGGGGCCGTGCAGCGCGTACGGATGTACCAACGCGCGTAGATGCGAAGGAAGGCGTGCATCCTGTAGAAGCCGGGAGGACCGTCCTCGAGCATCCCGGCCTCGACCAGCTGCTCCAGGACCGCGGCCGACTCGGCGTCCGGAGCGGCGACGGGTCCCTCCGCCGCGTCCGGACCGCCCCCGAGCTGGAGGAAGGCGTTGCGCAGCTCGGGACGCAGTGTGTCCAGCGCCCGACCGAACACATCCGGCACCGAGAGCCGCAGGTCCTCGGCGAGCGCCAGCCTGCCGGGCGGGTCCTTCGCGAGCCAGGCCGCGCAGTCGGCGGCCGAAAGCCCCGGCCGGGTGAGCAGCCGGCCCGCGGCGATCCGCAGTGCCAGCGGGAAGTGTCCGCAGACGGTGGCCAGTTCATGGGCGGCGGCCGAACCCTCCGCGATCCGTTCGGCACCGACGAGCCCGGCGAGCAGGGCGTGGGCCTCGGCGGGACACAGGACGTCCAGCCGGTGCGCCGCGCCGCCGTGGGTGGCGACGACGGCGGCCAGACCGCGCCTGCTGGTCACCAGGACGGAGGTGTCATCCGGCCCGGGCAGCAGCGGCAGTACCTGCCAGGCACCCGCGGCGTCGTCCAGGACGAGCAGCCGGCGTCCGGCGCCGGCGGGCGGCAGCGCCGCCCGGGCTTCGTCGACGTCCACGGGCGTCCCGTCCGGCCGGGTCAGCGGGACGACGAACACCCCTCCGGGGAAGTCGTGCCGGATGTCGTGGGCGGTCTGGCGGGCCAGGGCGGACTTCCCGATGCCGGGTGCGCCGGATATCACCACCAGACGGGGGCCGGTCCCGGTGGTCAACCGGGCCGCGATGGCGGTGCGTTCGGCGTGACGGCCGGCGAACCCGGGGACGGGTGGCAGGGCCGGGGCGGCGGCGATGGGCCCCTCGCCGGGAGCCGGGGGCGCGGCCACCGGGGTGGGGACCGCAGCCGGAGCCTCAGTCGGAGTCCCAGCCACTGCCGGAGCCTCAGTCTGAGCCGGAGCCGGTGACGGTGCGGGCGGCGACACTGGTGAGGGAGGAGCGGGGCGGGAGGGAGAAGGGGGCGGGAGAGCGGTGAGGGGCCGAGGGGCGGGAAGCGACAGGGGGGAGGCCGTTGCCGGGTGGCCGCCGAGGTCCTCCGAGCGCAGTATGGCCAGCTCCAGCCGGCGCAGGCCAGGACCGGGGTCGATGCCCAGCTCGTCGCGCAGCCGGTCCCGCACGTTCCGGTACTCGGCGAGCGCCTCGGTCTGTCTGCCGGTGCGGTACAGGGCCTCGATGAGCTGTTCCATGAAGCGTTCACGCACGGGGGTCCGGCGGGCGCTCTCGTAGAGGTCCACGAGGACCTGATGGCAGTTCCCGTTGGCGAGTTCGAGGTCGCAGGCCCGTTCCAGGACGCGTAACCGTTCCTGCTCCAGCGCGGGAACGGCGTCGCGCTGGAGCATTCTCGACGCCACATTGGCCAGCAGGGGGCCGCGCCACAGGGCGAGGGCCTCCCGGAGCCGGTACAACTCCTCCTCCGGGCCGGTGGCGGAGGAGGCGAGCCCGACCAGGGAGCGGAACTGTGCCAGGTCGAGCGTGGCCGGGTCGTTGGGCATGCGGTAGCCGCCCGGTACGGCTTCGATCACGGTGGACGAGATGCCGTACTCGGTGAACAGCCGGCGTAACCGCAGGACACACGTCTGCAGCGACGCCCGCGCCGTGGCGGGCGGCTCCTCGTCCCACACGGCGCGCATCAGGTAGCCGGTCGACACGACGGCGCCGGGGTGCAGCAGCAGCGCGGCGAGCAGGCTGGTCGGTTTGGACGGTTTGAGAACGGCGACTTCCGGACCGCGCGCGATACTCAAAGGTCCTAAAAGTTGAAACCGGATGGCTGATCCCCCGTATCGCTACACATTCTCCGACAGGGGCCGTGATAGAGGCGATCGGCTGGTCGAGTGCGCGCCACAGTCGCTCCGCGCGAGTACGAACCGACTGTGAATGCTCTTTGCCGTGCCCCGGTCGGGCGGTGAATGAGTGGAACCATACTTAACGGATTCTGCTGAAGTCGAGCTGTGCGTTCTTGCATTCGGCCGCGGGGGAGATGTGTTCGCTCTCCTGTAACTCGGCCGTTTCCGCTGGTTGCCTTCGGCTTGTTCACGCATAAACGAGGCGCCGGACAGCGGCCATCCAAGCACGTTGCAGCGCGGTAATTAAGGTGCACAATCAGCCAGTGATGTGGCTGGATCAGTCTCTTGTGGCGCGGTGTCGGAGCGCGGGCGGTTCGGGACCGGAGGGCGCCTCGTGTGCCGGTGGGCAGGCGTGCATCGGCTTCCGCCGAGGTGGTGGTTCTCGTGGTGTCCGGCGACCGGTGCTCGCCCTGGGGACGGGAAGGGCGTCATGACCTGGTGGTTGAGAGCCATCGCGGCCTGAAAGGCGCCTTTGTCCGAGAGGCCCGGCCTGTGCCCGGGCGGCCGGACTGTATATGACGATCTGTCAATTACCAACGGCGGCAGGATGGTTGGCGTCGGCGGGGAGGTGCGGCCTGCGGTGGTGGGGGTGGCCGAAGGTCGGGTGGACGGCCGGTCGGCCGGGCGGGCGGAAGGGCAGGCTCCGCCCGGTCGGAGCACGGCGCGACCGGGGTGCGGGCGAGCGGGGCGCCGGACGTGGCGGCCGGGGGGGGAGCCGGGCCGGTGCCCGGGCGCGGCCGCCGGGAAACCCGCCAGGAAACCCCCGGGCCCCCCGGGACGCGACGGAGCCGGCGTCGCCCCCGACCCCGACGAGACCGGCTCCGGTGTTCCCGCGGACCTGTCGGCACGACGGGTGCGCCGGCCCCGCCGTCGACGCGAGGACAGCCGGCGGTTCTGCTTTCGTCGCGCGCACATATGGGTTGCAACCTTGTGGAAGGTTCGTGAGTCTTCTCTCCGGCCACCGTTGTGGTCGGACCTGATGAGGAGACAGTCATTCCCGCCATACGTAGAACCCTGACCGCCGCCGCCGTCGTCACCGCGGTCCTGTCGGGCTCCGCCGCCTGTGGGACGGTGGAAAACCTGACGGCAGGTCAGAAGCTGGACCGCGCCTTCGACCGGATCGGCAAGGAGCGCTCGGTCTCCGTCGAGCTCGACCTCGACGCCGACGCAGGGAGCCTGAAGGCGCTGGACGCCGAGGCGGAGCCGGGGGAGGAGATCCCTGACGAGGTGGCCGAGCTGATCAGCGGCGCCCGGATCTCGCTGTCCGTGCAGTCCACGAAGCCGCTGGACGAGTCCGACGAGAAGGACCTGACCGGTCTGGCCATGAAGGTCAGCAGCCCGGACGGCGACCTGTTCGAGTACCGGGTCGTCGGCGACCACACGTACCTGCGTGCGGATGTGAAGGCCGTCGCCGAGATGGCCGGCCAGCCGATGCCGTCCGCCGAGGAGCTGCCCGAGAGCGCGGAGGCGTTCAAGAAGTTCCTGAACGGTGAATGGCTCAAGATCGCCACCAAGGACTGGGAGGAGGTCCGCGAGGGGATGGGGATGCCGGGTTCCGGGGCCGCCGGCCCCTCGGCGGAGCCCTCCCTCGACGCCGACACGCAGAAGAAGCTGCTGGAGTCGCTGCGTGAGGTCGTCGCCCGTGAGGTCGACTTCACGTCCACCGGCGGCAAGGACGGTGTGGAGCACATCGCCGCCACGGCACCCTTCCGCACACTGATCACCGAGCTCGTCGACGAACTCCGCCGGCTGTCCAAGGACCTGCCGCCCGGCATGGAACTGCCCACCGCGCAGGAGCTGAAGGACGCCCCGGACAAGCCGGTCACGGCCGACTTCACCCTCAAGAACGGCGCGCTGAGCGAGCTGAGCCTGGACCTCACCAAGCTCGCGGAGAACGCCGAGGTCAAGAAGTTCGCTCTGGTGATGCGCCTGGGCAAGGGGGACAAGGTGGCCGCTCCGTCCGGTGCCGCCGCGGTGGACGTGGACGAGCTGATGGAGGGCGTCTTCGGCGGTGCCTCGCCCGCCGGGTTCCCGGAGGAGGACCTCGGAGACGACGCCTCGGCGTGATCCACGAGGGGCGCGAAGGCATCGACGCCCCGGCGTCCGACGGATCTCCCCATCGACCCTCGGCGTACCCCCGGAGCCCCCGGGGGTACGCCTTCGTCGTGCCCGCCCGCGCCGAGGCGACCGTGTCCTGCCACCGCGCCCGGCGCGGCTCCGCGCCGCGCCTGCCGCGCCGGGCCCGGCTGTGCCGATCGGCGTTCCCCGGCATCGGCCGGGTTCCGGGCTCGGAGCCGAGGAAAACCCCTGGCGCCACTGGGTCCCCGGCCCCCATCGTGGGCGCATGGACGACGAGCGAATCCTCGGCACTTTGCGACAGGTTGCCGCGACCCACGAGTACGTGCGGATCACGAGGTCCAACGAGGGAGCCGACACCCTCTACGGCTTCGTGGTCAGGGCCAGGCCCGCGTGGACGCTGGTGGCCAAGTGCAGCGAGATGATGCTCGACGGTTTCGAGGCCGTCCGCACGGACGACATCGTGAAGGTCCGGCGCCAGGGGACGAACTCCCCGGCGGTGCGCTGGCTCACGCTGCAGGGCATCTGGCCGCCCGCCGCACCCCGTACCCGCATTCGCCTGGGCACGGCGCGCGGCGTCATCGACTCCGCGGCCGTCCACTACGGGATGGTGGGGGTGCACCACGAGGAGAACGACACCCTCAACATCGGTGTGCCCGTCGGGTTCCGGAAGAAGTCCTTCGAGCTGTGGGAGATCGACGCGGACGGCGAGTGGTGGGGCACCCCCTCGCGGTACCGCTTCGAACGGATCAGCCGCATCACCTTCGGTGACCGCTACACCCAGGTCCTCAGGGAACTCGCCCCGCCGGCCCCTCCCGGCCTCGTCGCACCGCACCGCCCTTGACCGCGACGGCGCGTCGACACGCTGCCGCGCGGCGCGCCCACTCGGCGGGGGCGGCACCGAAGCCACAACAGGCGACGGGCTCGTTCCTCAGCGCCGAGGCCGGCGGTCGTCGCTCAGGCGTTAGGCGGAGCGGCCGGACATGAGCGGCCGGGCGGGGCCGTGACGGCGAACCGTACGCCGGTCGACCGTTCCGGCCCCCCCGGCTCGGCCCGTCATGGCGTCGGCCGCAGCGGGGGAGAGGGGCACGCGCGTCGGCGCCGAGGATCGCATCGGACCGACCGGACGAGCCTTCGCCGTCGTCGCTCCCGCTCAGGACCGCGTCGGGGAGCGGGAGCGAGGGCCTGCCCGAGGAACGGGCCGGACTCCGCGAAGCCGTGGCGTGCCGGGCGGGGAAACACCCGGCCGCGCGGGCCGTGCGACCCTCCGTCAGGCCCTGAGCCCGACCGTGTGACGCGCGAAACCGCTCGTCTGCCAGGTGCTGCCGTCCTGGGTGACGGCGAAGCCCTCGGTGTCCGGGAGCCCCTCCAGCCACTCCCTGGCGGGCCTGCCCATCGCGTAGGCGGCCGTCGCCCGTGCGTCGGCCTGCGTCAGCCCCGGGCAGACGACCGTCATGGAGGCGAGGCCCTCGGTGGGAGGCACACCGGTGTGGGGGTCGATGATGTGGCAGCCGCGCTCGGCCGGCCCCGACGTGGCGATGCCGAGGGTGCGGTCGGCCTCGACCACCGCGACCAGCCCGCCCCGCACCAGCGGATCGGCGATCCCGACGCGCCAGGGACCGCCGTACAGCTGGATGTCCCCGCCACCGTTCAGGCAGACCGCCTCGGCCCCCGACGAGGCGAGCATGCGCACCGCGCGTTCCACGGCCCACCCCTTGACCAGGCCGGTCGGGTCGAGGCTGCCGGAATGCCGTACGGTGAACCATCCGTCGCTGAGGCGCTCCTCCTCCTCGCACTCCCAGAGCACCTCGCTCACCACGGGGGCGCAGTCCCCGAGCGTGAGCTTCCCCCTGGCCAGCAGGCTGACCTGGCTGTCCCGGCGGAACGTCGAGAACAGTTCGTCCACCCGGTGCAGACCGGCGACGGCCGCCACGAGTCCGGCCCTCAGCCGGTCTCCGTCGCCGTCCGCCGCCATCCGCATGTCGAACGAGAACACGGTCCCCATGAGGTGCTCGACATGGCGCAGGCGCACCGCTTCCCCGGTCACAGGCCTGCCTCGTCGAGGGCGCTCTGGAGGGAGGTGATGTAGCCCTGGCTGGTGTAGGTGGCGCCGGAGACGGCGTCGATGCGCGCGCTCTGCGCGGTGACGGCCGCCTGGTTGAGCTTGGGTACGGCGTCGGAGGCGATCTTGCGGCTGTTGGC
>NZ_JAQYXC010000250.1:0-301 GCF_036322365.1 Streptomyces sp. SP18CS02 | reverse complement strand
GGGGGGGGGGGGGGCGGGCCCAGCCGCCCCCCCCCCCCCCCCCCCCCCCCCCCCCCCCCACCACACCCCCCAAAACACCAACCAAAAACCACACACAAAAAACACCACCACAACACAAAAAAAAACCCCCCCCCACCCCACCCGCCCACCCCCAAAAAAAAGAAAACCCCCCCCACACAACCCCCCCCCCCCCCCCCCCCCCCGCCGCGGGCCCGACCACACCCCACCCCCGGGAGCGGCCGGCACACCCCACCCCGGCCGGGCCGGCGGGGTGGCAGCGCAAAGCACACACGGGGCCGGG
>NZ_JAQYXC010000249.1:0-330 GCF_036322365.1 Streptomyces sp. SP18CS02 | reverse complement strand
TCCCGACACCGGTGTAGATCTCGGGGGTCTCCGTCTCCTTGAACTTGCGGGGGGGCGCGGGCGGGGGGCCGGGGGGGGGGGTGGGGGCGCGGGGGGGGGGGGGGGTGGGGTGGTGGGTTGTTTGTTTTTTTGTTTGTTTTTGGGGTTTTTGTGTGTGTGGTTGGGGGTTGTTTTGGTGGTGGGGGGGGGGCCCCCCCCCCCCCACCCCGCCCCCCCCCCCCCCCCCCCCCCCCCCCCCCCCCCCCCCCCCACAAACCCCACCCCCCACCACCCCCACAAAACAAACACAACCCCCACCCCCCCCCCCCCCCCCCCCCCCCCACCCACACC
>NZ_JAQYXC010000248.1:0-540 GCF_036322365.1 Streptomyces sp. SP18CS02 | reverse complement strand
CCGCCCACCCCCCCCCCACCCCCCCTGCCACCCCCGCCGCCCCCCAAGCCGACCACACCGACCCCTAGCTGGACCCCCCCCCCCCCCCCCGCACCACCCCCCCCCCCCCCCCCCCCCCCCCCCCCCCCGCCCCCCCCCCCCCCCCTGACCGATCACCCTCATGACTCAATCCGCGAGCCGGGCGGTCGTCTGGATTTTCAGACGGGTGACCTGCGGACCCGCCCCGGCCACCTGACCACGGCCCGACGGGCTGTGACGACCCGGCGCACGCGGCCGGCGCCGCGGCCGCCGGTGGGTCCGCCGCCCCCCGCGGAGCTGGCCCGCCCGGCGTGGGGCGTCCTGGCGGACCCCGGCCGCAGCGCCCGCGGGGCCGCCGTCGCGCGGGCCCCCCGGGCCCCCGCGGCCGGGTGCCCGCACCCGCAACGTGCCGCGCCCCCGCGCGCCGGCCCCGAGCCGGCCCGGAGCCCCGCGGCGCGCGGTCCCCGCCCGGCGGGCGCGTCTCCGGGGCACCCCGAAGGGACCGCCGCCGGACCGGCGGGG
>NZ_JAQYXC010000247.1:0-422 GCF_036322365.1 Streptomyces sp. SP18CS02 | reverse complement strand
GGTGTGTTTTGGTTTTTTGGGGTGGTTTTTTTTTTTTTTTGTTTTTGTGGTGTGGGGTTGTTTTTTTTTTTGTTTTTTTTTTTTTTTTTTTTGTTGGGGTTTTTTTTTTTTTTTTGTTTTGTTTGTTGTTTGGTTGTTGTGGCGTTGGGGGGTTTGTGGGGGTTGGGGGGTGTGTGTCGGGCGTGGGCGGGGGGTGGGGGGGGTGGCGTGGTTGGTGGGTGACAGGTCTGTGTGGGGTGTGTGGGGGGGGGGGGGGGTGCGTGTTTTTGTTTTTTTTGTTGGGGTTTTTTTTTTTTTTTTGTTGGTTTTTTTTTTTTTTTTTTTTGGTGGTGGGTTAATTGTTGGGTGTTTTTTTTTTTTTTTTGTTTTTTTGGTGGTGTTTTGTTGGGGGTTTGTTGGTTTTTGTTTTTTTTTTTTTTGTG
>NZ_JAQYXC010000246.1:0-321 GCF_036322365.1 Streptomyces sp. SP18CS02 | reverse complement strand
TGGCCCCCCCCCCAAGCCCACAAAAAAAAAATCAACAACAAAAAAAAAAAAAAAAACAAAACACAAACCCCCCCCAAAACACCCCCCCAAAACCCACCCCCCCCCCCCCCCCCCCCCCCCCCCCCCCAACCCCCACAACACCACCCCCAACAACCACACCCACCCCCCCACCAACCCACCCCACCCCCAACACACCCCCCCCCAAAAAACCACCCCCCCCCCCCCCCCCCCCCCCCACACACCCCAAAACCAACACCAACCCCCAAACAACAACCACCCCCCCCCACACCCCCCCACCCCCCCACCCAACAACCCAACACC
>NZ_JAQYXC010000245.1:0-107199 GCF_036322365.1 Streptomyces sp. SP18CS02 | reverse complement strand
CTTTCCTCCGGGCGCTTCCCTTCGGTCTTTCGTGTTTCCAGCTTAGCAGATCCGATTTCCGTTTCCGCCACCCGCTGGAGCGGGCTGCCGGGCCGTTCTCCGCTTTCGCGTTTCCCTTTCCGGCGGTTCCGACTCTATCAGCCTTTTCCCGGCCTTCTGACCACCACCCTGCAGGCATGCAGAGGTGTAGACCAGTGGTGTAGACCAGTTAGTATCTCGGCTTGATGGAGGCGCTGCCGACCCACGACTCGATGTCGCGTTGGGGTCAGGCAGGGGTACGACAGTACATGCCGCCGATACATGAGGCAAATCGTTTGCGGTAGTCCCTAGGTGCACGAACCGGTGCGAACCGTGCGGAACCGGGACTTCTCATGACATACGCTTCAGAACAGTACGCCGTCCAGGACAGGTAGTGACGGCGACACAGAATCTCCGCCCCCTGGGAGGCTCCCCATGACCACCGTGACCTCGCCACTTGTCGGCCGTGCCATCGGACTCGCCGCTGTACCCGACCCGGTTTTCTCCGGTGCCATGGTCGGCCCGGGTACCGCCATCGACCCGGCACGTGAGGCGTCCGAGGCTGTCTCCCCCGTCGACGGCATCGTCGTCTCCCTCCACCCCCACGCCTTCGTCGTGGTCGACGACCAGGGACACGGAGTGCTGACGCACCTGGGCATCGACACCGTGCAGCTCAACGGCGAGGGTTTCGAGCTGCTCGTCAACAAGGGGGACACCGTGACGCGCGGCCAGGCCGTCGTGCGGTGGAACCCGGCGGACGTCGAAGCGGCGGGGAAGTCTCCCATCTGCCCGATCGTGGCCCTGGAGGCCACCGCCGACTCCCTCTCCGGCCTTGTCGAGGACGGCGACGTGAAGCCCGGCGACTCCCTCTTCTCCTGGCAGTGATGCCAGCGCCGTCGTCCTGACGGCAGCGGGTCGGATTTTCAACGCGGCGGCCGGGACCGCCGCTCTATCGGAGACAGGTGTAATGGAGACAACGCTGCGAGGCGTCGGTGTCAGTCACGGTGTGGCGATCGGCGAGGTGCGCCACATGGGCACGGCCGTCCTCGAACCGCCGGCCAAGCAGATCCCGGCGGAGGACGCGGAGCGCGAGCAGGGCCGTGCGCGCAAGGCCGTCGAGGCCGTGGCCGCCGACCTGATCGCCCGCGGCAATCTGGCCGGCGGCGAGGCCCAGGCCGTTCTGGAGGCCCAGGCCATGATGGCCCAGGACCCGGAGCTCATGGCCGACGTCGACCGTCGTGTCGCCGTGGGCAGCACCGCGGAGCGGGCCGTGTACGACGCCTTCGCCGCGTACCGGGCGCTGCTGGCCGCCGCCGGCGAGTACCTCGCGGGCCGGGTGGCCGACCTCGACGACGTCCGCAACCGGATCGTGGCGCGGCTGCTGGGTGTACCGATGCCGGGTGTGCCGGACAGCGACGAGCCGTATGTACTGATCGCCCGCGACCTGGCTCCCGCCGACACCGCGCTGCTCGACCCGACGCTGGTCCTCGGCTTCGTGACCGAGGAGGGCGGGCCGACCAGCCACAGCGCGATCCTCGCGCGTGCCCTGGGAGTGCCCGCAGTGGTGGCGCTGCCGGGCGCCGGCGAGCTGGCCGAGGGCACCGTGATCGCGGTGGACGGCAGCTCCGGTGAGATCTTCGTCGAGCCGAGCGCCGAGAAGCGCGCCGAGATGGAGGCGGCCGCCGCCGCGCGCAAGGCCGCCCTGTCGGCCGCGACCGGCCCGGGTGCCACCTCCGACGGGCACAGGGTGCCGCTGCTGGCGAACGTCGGCGGGCCCGCCGACGTGCCGGCCGCCGTGGAGGCCGGTGCCGAGGGTGTCGGTCTGTTCCGTACCGAGTTCCTGTTCCTCGACGACAGCAAGCAGGCGCCGTCGCAGGAGAAGCAGGTCGAGGCGTACCGCAAGGTGCTCGAAGCGTTCCCCGAGGGGCGTGTCGTGGTGCGTGTGCTGGACGCGGGCGCCGACAAGCCGCTGGACTTCCTGACCCCGGCCGACGAGCCGAACCCGGCGCTGGGTGTGCGTGGTCTGCGGTCGCTGCTGGACCACCCGGATGTGCTGCGGACCCAGCTGACCGCTCTGGCGAAGGCGGCCGAGGGGCTGCCGGTCCACCTTGAGGTCATGGCGCCGATGGTGGCCGACCGTACGGACGCCAAGGCGTTCGCGGACGCTTGCCGTGAGGCGGGTCTCTCGGCGAAGTTCGGTGCGATGGTGGAGATCCCGTCGGCCGCGCTGCGGGCGCGCTCGATCCTGCGGGAGGTCGAGTTCCTGTCGCTGGGCACGAACGACCTGGCGCAGTACACCTTCGCGGCCGACCGGCAGGTCGGCGCGGTCTCCCGGCTCCAGGACCCGTGGCAGCCGGCACTGCTCGACCTGGTGGCGCTGGCGGCCGAGGCCGCGAGGGCCGAGGGGAAGAGCTGCGGTGTGTGCGGTGAGGCGGCCTCGGATCCGCTGCTGGCCTGTGTGCTGACCGGTCTGGGTGTCACCTCCCTGTCGATGGGTGCCGCCTCGATTCCCTACGTGCGGGCGACGCTGGCCAAGTACACGCTGGCGCAGTGCGAGCGTGCCGCGGCCGCGGCACGTGCCGCGGACACCGCCGAGGAGGCCCGGGTGGCCGCGCAGGCGGTGCTGTCCGGCGAGTGACGCGGACCCCGGCCGACCGCTGACCTTCCCGAAGGGGTCTTCCCGCCACGGTGGCGGGAAGACCCCTTCGGCGTGGGCGGGGTCAGGTCAGGGGGAAGCCGGCGCGGTATTCGACACCGGGCTCCGGCGGGAGCGGCTCGCCGGTGTCCGCGTCGGTGCAGTAGGCGTCGAAGACCTCCGCCTCGGTCAGCGGGAGGAGCTGTCCTCGGTCCATGCGCCAGCCGTGCACGCGGTCGGGGGCGTCGGGCGTGGTGGAGCGCAGGACCACTCCTCCGCGGCTCTCCAGCGCGATGCCCACTGCCAGGACGGTGACGAGCTCCGCTCCCTGCGCGGTGTCGAACTCGGCGGGGCCCGCGGTGGTGCGGGTGGTGTGGAGGGCCGCGAGGAGTTGCTGGCCGGCGACCGGGACGCTGCACACGAGGTGGTGGGCTCCGGGGCCGGCCTCGTCGAGGATCCGGGTGAGCAGATGCGACGCCTTGTCGAAGGCGGCGCGGCCGATGTCCCGGCCGCAGTCGGCGCAGTCCCCGACATCGGCGAGGATCATGGTGGCGTACTCCCAGGTGGCCTGCCGCACGGCCCGGTTGATCAGGAGCGGCACGAGCCGGTCCATGGGCTGTCCCGTATAGGCGACGCAGGCGCCGCCGGCGGCGACCTCGGCGGTGAAGCGGCTTCGGCTCGCGGGGTCGTCCGGGTCGAGACCGGTGTCCGCGCAGTACTCCGCGAAGTCCTCGGGGTCGAAGAGGGCGACGGTGGTGTGTCCGCCCCGTGAGGCGAGGGACCTCAGGAGGTCCTCGACCTGGCGGAGGTAGGTGGTGTGGTCGTCGAAGGTGAAGGTGCGGTAGTTCCGCATGGCGGCGAAGTCCTGCTCGTCCGCCAGGAGGGCGACCGTGCTCGGCACTTCGCGGCGCAGGGCTCGCCGCATGCGTGTGGTGCTGCTGTCTGCCATGAATCCCCCTTGTTCACTGATGCTCACTCACAGTAACCGGGGGGACTGACAGTGCCCCGGCGGGAAGCCGGTCGCGTACGAGTCGGCGCTGGGCGAAGCAGGTGGCGACGAGGCCGGCGCCCAGGACGGGCCAGGCCAGGGGGCCGGCGGCGATGACGGCGGTGACGACGAGCGGGCCGGCGCTGCGCTGGGTGGCGGCGGCGAGGCCGTGGACGCCGAGGTAGGCGCCCTGGGCCCGGGCCGGGGCGAGGGCGACGGAGAGTTCCCAGGACGCGGTGGCGTGGATCATCTCGGCGAAGGTGAGGGCGACGGCCGCCAGGGTGAGGGCGGCGATGGCGGGCCAGCGGCCGCCGGTGGCGGATACGGCCATCGCGAGGGTGCCCACGGCGCACGCGCCGGCCAGGGGCAGGAGCAGGCTGCGTGCGGCTTTCGGGGTGGCGCCGAAACGGGCCAGGGGCACCTGGAAGAGGACCACCAGTACGGAATTGAGGACCAGCAGCAGGGGTGCGAGGCCCACGGGGGCCTCCGTGGCGTGCACGATCCACAGCGGCATGCCGACCTGGAGGATCGCGTCGTCGAGGAAGAGCACGGCTTCCGTCGCCGTATAGAGGAGGAAGGTGCGGTCGCGCCAGGGGCCGGCCGGGCCGGTACCGGCGGGCGTGGTGGAGTCGGCGACCACTCTGGAAGGGGCCGGGGGTTCGGCGCAGCGGAGGGTGAGGGCGGCGATGACGACGTACGAGAGCGTGTTGCCGATGAGCAGGGCCTGGTAGGCGGTGGTGGTGGCGGCCGCGAGGGCTGCTGCCGCGGCGAGGCCGCCGACGGCCCAGCCGAGGTTGGCGACCGTTCTGTTGATGGCCTGGTAGCGGGCCCGGTGCGGGCCTGCGACGCGTGCCGCGTAGAGCTTGGTGAGGACGTTGGAGGCGCGGTCGGGGAGGCTGCCGAGGGCGGAGAAGGCCAGCAGCAGCGCGTGGTCGTGGGTGGTGAGGAGGGCGAACAGCGCGGCGGCGCGCAGGAGTTGGGCGGCGATCAGGACCCGGGTGAGGGGGAACCGGTCGGCGAGGCGTCCGGCGAGGGGGGCGCCGGCGATGCCGATGGCGCCCGAGACGCCGAGGAGGACGCCGACCTGCGCGATGGACATGCCGGTGACGTGGGTGAAGTAGAGGGCCGCGGCGGTGGCCCACAGTCCGGTTCCGGTCTTGTCGATGAAGGCGACGGCCAGCATACGGCGGCCGTCGGGGCCTCCTGGTATGTGCCTGACGAGTGTCGCCCGGCGCTGTCGCAGACCCACCGTTCCCCCTTGACGCGGCTTATGTATTGATACATAGTCATGTACGTGGCAACACAATATGGGATCGTCGGTTCGACGGCCAAGGGAATCGCCGCGTCCGTGGAACGGGCGGTGGCGGACGGAGTGCTCGGGCCGGGGGGCGCGCTGCCCCCGGTGCGGCGTCTCGCGGAGGACCTGGGAGTCAGTCCCGGGACCGTGGCGACGGCCTACAAGGAGCTTCGGCAGCGCGGGATCGTGGTCACGCGAGGGCGGGGCGGGACGGTGGTGGCATCCGCCCCGTCGGTCGGTTCGAGGCGCCCGCCCCGGGTACCGGCCGGTGTGCGCGATCTGGCGGGCGGTCACCCGGATCCGGCGTTCCTGCCGGAGCTGCGGCCGCCCGCGCTGGTGCGTCCGGTGCCCGGGTCGCACCGGGCGGCGCCGCGCCTGGAGTCGTTGGAGGAGCTGACGCGCCGGTGGTTCGCGCGGGACGGGGTGCCCGCGCGGGAGGTGACGTTCGCCCACGGGGCGCTCGACTGCGTCTCCCGGCTGCTGTCCACGGAGCTGAGGCCCGGTGACGCGGTGGCCGTGGAGGATCCGGGCTTCCACCATCTGCTGGATTTGGTGCCGGCGCTGGGGTTGCGCATGGTGCCGGTCGCCGTGGACGACGAGGGGCTGGTTCCCGGGGCGCTGCTGGACGCGTTGCGCGCGGGGGTGCGGGCGCTGGTGTGCAGTCCGCGCGGTCAGAGCCCGCTGGGGGGCTGCTTCTCACGGGCGCGCCGGGACGAGCTCGCGGCGGTTCTGGCCGGCTTCCCCGATGTACTGGTGGTCGAGGACGATCACAACGCCGACATCTCGGGAGCGCCGTCGCACTCACTGGCCGAGGCCGGTCTGCCGCGGTGGGCCCAGGTGCGCACGGTCTCCAAGCACCTGGGCATCGATCTGCGCTGGGCCGGGCTGGCCTGCGACCCGACGACGCTGGCCCGGCACGACGGAAGGATGCTGCTGACGTCCGGGTGGGTGAGCCACATACTCCAGGAGACGGTGGCCGGGCTGCTGGCCGACGACGGGGTGAAGGCGCTCGTGGGGCGGGCCGAACGGGTCTACGGCGAGCGGCGGTCGGCGTTCACCGGCGCGCTGGCGGACCACGGTATCGCCGCGCACGGGGCGAGCGGGCTGAACGTGTGGGTGCCGGTGCGCGACGAGTCGGCGGTCGTCAACGGCCTGCGTTCACTGGGGTGGTGGATCGCGGCGGGGGCCCGCTTCCGCATCGCGTCGCCGACGGCGGTACGGGTCACCACGGCGACGCTGGAGCCGGCGGAGGCGGCACGGCTCGCCTCGGACTTCGCCCGGGTGCTGGGCGAGTCCGAGGCGACGTACGGCGGCTGAAGGGCGCGGTCGGCGGGCCGGAGCGCGGCCGTCCGCCCGGGGGAGGCGTCAGTCCTTGCCGTGGCCGCGTTCGCGGGCCAGGTCCTCGTAGAAGCGGAGCAGGCCGAGGTTGTCGACCGAGCCGGGGTTGACCGCCTTGGCGAGCTCCGTGCCCTGGAGGAGGCGCTTGACCGGAACCTCGATGCGCTTGCCGGTGAGGGTGTGCGGAACCCCCGGGACCTCGATGATCTCGTCCGGGACGTGGCGCGGCGAGAGCTGCGCGCGGATGGTCGCGTTGATGCGGCCGATCAGCGCCTCGTCGAGCGTGGCCCCTTCGGCGAGGTGGACGAAGAGCGGCATCCAGTAGCCGCCGTCCGGTTCCTCCAGGCCGATGACGAGGGATTCGCGGATCTCGGGGAGGCGTTCCACCGCCTCGTAGATGTCGGCGCTCCCCATCCGGACGCCCTGCCGGTTGAGCGTGGAGTCGGAACGGCCGTGGATGATCACCGATCCGTGGTCGGTGAGGGTGATCCAGTCGCCGTGGCGCCAGACGCCGGGGTACATCTCGAAGTAGCTGTCGCGGTAGCGGCTGCCGTCCGGGTCGTTCCAGAAGCGGATGGGCATGGACGGCATGGGGTTGGTGACGACCAGCTCCCCCACCTCGCCGGTGACCGGTTCGCCCTGCGGGTCCCAGGCCTGGAGGTCGGTGCCCAGGCAGGCCGCCTGGAGCTCCCCGATGTGGACCGGGAGGGTGGGCACCGCACCCGCGAAGCAGCTGCACACGTCCGTTCCCCCGCTGACGGAGGCGATCCACAGGTCGTCCGCCACCTCTTCGTGCAGCCAGCGGAAGCCGTCGGGGGGAAGGGGCGACCCGGTGGTGGCCACGCACTTGACGCGGGACAGGTCGTGGTCGCGGGACGGGTGGACGCCCGCCTTGCGGCAAGCCATGACGTACGCGGCCGAGGTGCCGTACAGCGTGGCTCCCGTGCGTTCGGCGACGCGCCACTGGGCGCCCGTGTCGGGGTAGCCGGGGCTGCCGTCGTACACGACCACGGTGGTGCCGGTCAGCAGGCCCGAGACGAGGAAGTTCCACATCATCCAGCCGGTGGAGGTGTACCAGAAGAAGCGGTCCTGCGGGCCGAGGTCGCAGTGCAGCCCGAGCTGCTTGAAGTGTTCGAGGAGGATGCCGCCCTGGGACTGGACGATGGCCTTGGGCAGGCCGGTGGTGCCCGACGAGTAGAGCACCCACAGCGGGTGGTCGAAGGGGACCGGCTCGAAGACGGGCTCGGTGCTGCCGGAGGTGACGGCGGACCAGTCGAGGGCGCCGTCGGGGGCGTCCGTGCCCAGGAGCGGGATGTGGACGACGGCCCGCAGGGTGGGAAGTTCGCGGCGGAGCTCGGCGACGGTGGCGCTCCGGTCGTGCTCCTTGCCGCCGTAGCGGTAGCCGTCGACGGTGAACAGGACGACGGGTTCGACCTGCTGGAACCGGTCCAGGACGCTGCGGGCCCCGAAGTCGGGGGCGCAGGAGGTCCAGACGGCGCCCACCGCGGCGGTGGCGAGGAAGGCGGTGACGGCCTGCGGGATGTTGGGCAGGTAGCCGCTGACCCGGTCGCCGGGGCGTACGCCGAGGGCACGCAGCTCGGCGGCGAGCGCGCCCACCTGGCGGCGCAGCTCCGACCAGCTGATCGGGGACGGCTCATGGGTTTCGTCCACATGCAGCAGCGCCGGCTCGTCCGGGCGGTCGGCGGCCGCGCGCAGGGCGTGCTCGGCGTAGTTGAGCGTGGCCCCGGGGAACCACTGGGCGCCGGGCATGGAGCGGTCGCCGAGGACGCGCTCGTACGGCGTGGAGAAGCGGATGTCGAACCACTCCGCCACGGCCCCCCAGAAGGTCTCCAGCTGGTCGACCGACCAGCGGTGCAGGGCCGGGTATCCGCCGTCGGCCGGTGCTCCGTGACGCTCGGCGGCCCAGGCCTGGAAGCGGGTGATCGCGGCGGAGTCGATGCGGCTCCGGTCCGGCTGCCAGAGCGGCTCGGAGGGCGCGGTCGCTGACGTCATGGAGTGGCTCCCTGGCTGTACGCGGGTCTGCGTGTATCGCGCGCACGTGCTGGGGTGTGCGCGTGACGCGGCTGACAGGGACGATGCCATGTGATCGTCCTTCGCACCAGGGCTTCCCACCCATGGTCGCGGGGTTGAATATGTGCTCCCACCATGGGTGAACGGCAGTTGAACGGCCCACCTGCCCCACCGGTCGAATGGCAGGGTGATCGGCATGGACGGTCGTGAGCTGGTGCGCTCGGTCAAGGTGTTCGGAACGGTACGGGGGCTGCGGGCGATGCGCTCGGCGTGGCGGCAGCGGCGGGCGGACGCGTGGGGGCTCCGGCCGCACGGGGTGGAACGGGCGCGCGTGCCCGGGCCGGTCGAGGGTGCCGAGCCACTGCCGGGCGGCGGGATCGTCCGGTTCGCCCGTTCCGAGTTGCGGGTGTGCGTCGCGAGCGGCGGCACCGTCTTCTGGGGCTGGGACGGGGCGGAACCGCATCCGTCGTACGCGCTGGCGGGCGAGCCGCCCGAGGCCGATCCGCGGGTCAGGCTGGAGCCCGACACGGACGGCGGCTGGCGGGTGGTGGCCGAACGGGTGACGGTGGCGGTCTCGCGGAACGGCGCCGTGGAGATCCGCACCCCCGGCGGGGTCGTCCTGCGGCGGGATCTGCCGCCCCGCTGGTGGGAACCGGTCGACGGGGGGCCCGCCCGGTGGGTGCAGCGCAGTGAGGTGCCCGCCGACGCACGGTTCTTCGGGCTGGGCGGGAGGTCGTCCGGGCCGCGGCTGCGGGACGGATCGTACCGGCTGTGGAACACCGATCCCCGTGGCAGCTTCGGCCCGGGCGACGACCCTCTCTACCTCACGATGCCGGTGCAGCTGGTGGTGGCGGACGCGGGCACCCATCTGGCCTTCCACGACAACTCCTGGGACGGGCAGGTCACCCTGCGCGAAGGGGAGGAGGGGGCGGGCTCCGGCCACGACCGGCCGGGGGCGAGCGAAGTGCGCATGAGCGGCGGGCCCCTGCGCTGCTGGGTCGTGGTGGGCACCCCCGCGCGCGTACTGCACGGGTGGACGGCGCTGACGGGCGCGCCCGCGCTGCCTCCGTCGTGGGCGCTGGGGCCGCAGCACGCGCGGTGGGGGTTCGGCAGCGAGCAGGAGGTGCGCCGGGTGGCGGCCGGCTACCGCGACCGGAACCTGCCGCTGTCGGTGATCCATCTGGACATCGACCACTACGACGGCCACCGGGTCTTCACCGTCGACCGGGGGCGCTTCCCCGACCTGCCCGGGCTCGCCCGCGACCTGCGGGCGGACGGAGTACGGCTGGTGTCGATCGTCGACCCGGGGGTCAAGGCCGAGCCGGGTGACGCCGTGTACGAGAGCGGGCGGGCGGTCGGTTCGTCCGGGGCCTTCGTCCGGGACGCGCGGGGCAACGAGGTGCGGGGCACGGTGTGGCCGGGCGACTGCGCCTATCCGGACTTCACCGACCCCTCGGTGCGGGAGTGGTGGGGCGGCCTCTACGGGGAACGGCTCGCGCAGGGGTTCTGCGGGGTGTGGCACGACATGAACGAACCGGTGTCGTTCGCGCCGTTCGGCGACATGACGCTGCCGCGCTCGTCCCGGCACTCGATGGAGGGCCGCGGCGGCGACCATCGCGAGGCCCACAACGTGTACGGGCTGACCATGGCCCGGGCCGGGTACGAAGGGCTGCGGCGGCTGCGCCCGGACGAGCGGCCGTTCCTCTTCTCACGGTCCGGCTGGGCCGGGATGCAGCGGTACGGGGGGACCTGGTCGGGCGATGTGTCGACCGGATGGCCGGGACTGCGGGCCTCGCTCTCCCTGGTGCTGGGGCTGGGGCTGTGCGGGGTGCCCTACTCCGGGCCGGATGTGGGCGGCTTCGACGGCAGCCCGTCCCCGGAGCTCTTCCTGCGCTGGTTCCAGCTGGGGGCGTGGCTGCCCCTGTTCCGTACGCACGCGGCCATCGACGCGGGACGGCGCGAGCCGTGGGAGTTCGGACCGAAGGTCCTGGAGTACGCGCGCTCCGCGCTGGCCGAACGGGAGCGGTTGCGGCCGTACTTCGTCACCCTCGCGCAGCTCGCCCGGCTCACGGGCGCCCCGTACGCCCGGCCCGTGTGGTGGGGGGCTCCCGAGGACCGGGCGCTGCGCGACTGCGACGACGCGTTCCTGCTGGGGGACGCGCTGCTGGTGGCACCGGTTCTGGCGCGCGGCACGGACCGGCGGGCGGTCCGGCTGCCGCGCGGGCTCTGGTACGACACGGCGACGGGCAGGGCCTACGAGGGGCCGGGACAGGTGCTGCTGGACGCGCCGCTGTCGCGCATCCCGGTGCTCGCGCGCGCCGGTGCGGTGATCCCGGTGCGGGGCGAGGACGGTACGGACGAGCTGGAGGTATGGGCGCCGGCCGGGGGACGGACCGGGGGCGGTCTCGTGGTGCGGGACACCGGGGACGGCTGGGAGCCGGCGGAGGTCGAGCGCTACACGACCCGGCTGGCGGACGGGCGCGTCGTCGTGGAGCGGGTCACGGACGCCGGCCCGGTGGAGGTGCAGCAGCGGGTGACGGTCCGGGGGCCGGAGACGCGCTGAGGGGACGGTCCCGGGGCGCGGTCGCCGTGGACGGGAGCTCGGGCCGCGTCGGTGGTGAGTCGCGCGGCCCGGGGCGCCTCAGGCGTACCGGCCGGCGAACCAGTCGCGTACCGCCGCGGTGTGCAGCGGGAACGCCAGCTCGGCGGGTCCGTGCAGGAGGTGGTAGCCCTCCGTCTCGTCGGTGGGTGCCGACGGCGGCAGCTCCGCGGCGGGGCGTTCGGGCAGCAGACCGAAGAGCAGCAGGTGGCCGGCGGGCGAGCTGAGCGCGTCGGCCAGCCTGACGTCCTCGGGACGGGCGGCGATGCCGGTCTCCTCCCGCAGCTCCCGTACCACCGCGTCCCGCCAGTCCTCCGCGTGGTCGATGAACCCTCCGGGCAGGGCGATGCCGCCCCGCTGGGGTTCGATGGTGCGGGTGATGACGACGAGGCCGGTGCCGCGCGGGCCGCTCACCGGAAGCAGGGCCACCGCGACGGGCAGCGGATTGCGGTAGGCGGTGGCGCCGCAGGCGGGGCAGGCGCGGGGCCAGGTGGCGTCGGAGGGGTACGGGGAGCCGCAGCTGGTGCAGTGGGAGTCCTTCACGGCGACGGACTGTACCGACCCGTCGGGGCCGGGCGGTCCGTGCGGCGGCCGCGACCCCTGTGCCGTACGGGCCCCGGACTGGTAAATGATGTACATGACAGCACTTGCTTCCGTACTCCGCGCCCTGGTGGCGACCGCCACCGCCGGTCTGCTCGCGGTCACCGCCGCCGCGCCCGCCGCACAGGCCGGGCCCGAGCCCAGGGCGCCCGAGGAGTTCGTGTCGCTGCGCTCCGTGGATCCGACGATCATCCAGGAGATGCGGTACACGACCGCGCACAACTTCATCGGTGAACCGGTGGACGGCTACCGCCAGCCGCTGTGCATCCTGACCCGCCCGGCGGCGCGGGCGCTGCACCGGGCCCAGACACGGCTGCTGCGGCAGGGCTACTCGCTGAAGGTGTACGACTGCTACCGGCCGCAGCGGGCCGTGGACCACTTCGTACGGTGGGCGAAGGACCTCCGGGACGAGCGGATGAAGAAGGAGTTCTACCCGCGGGTCGACAAGTCGCGGCTGTTCGCGGACGGCTACATCGCCGAGAAGTCGGGGCACAGCCGGGGCTCGACCGTCGACCTGACGATCGTGAGGCTGCCGGCGGCGCCGACCCGTCCGTACGTGCCCGGCGAGGAGCTGGTGGAGTGCCACGCGCCCCGGTCCGAGCGGTTCCCCGACAACTCGGTCGACATGGGCACGGGTTTCGACTGCTTCGACACCCTGTCCCACACCGACGATCCGCGCGTCCAGGGGACGCAGCGCGCCTCGCGCCGGCTGCTGAAGGGCACGCTGGGGGCCGAGGGCTTCGTGAACCTGCCGGAGGAGTGGTGGCACTTCACGTACAAGCCGGAGCTCTTCCCCGACACCTACTTCGACTTCCCGGTCGCGCGCCGCTCGGTGGCCGGGCACTGAGTCCGGCGGGACGGACGACCGGTACCACCCCCGTGGGCTCCGGCCGTCCGTCCACTCCTGTCGACGCCGCCCGGCCGTATCGGGTTGAGCGGCGGGCGAATACGGTGCCGGTATGGCTGAGCAGACCTTTGAGACGTACGAGGAGTTCTGGCCCTACTACGTGGCGATGCACTCCAGGGCGGCGACCCGCTGGATCCACCTGGCGGGGACGCTGACCGGCCTGGCGGTGAGCGCCTACGGGCTCGCCCGGGGCCGCTGGCGGTATGCGGCCGCCCTGCCGCTCATCGGCTACGGGACCGCGTGGCCCGCCCACTTCCTGATCGAGCGGAACAACCCGGCGACCTTCGGGAACCCGGCCTGGTCGCTGCGGGGTGACGCGCAGATGATCCGGATGATGCTGGCAGGCCGCGACCGGGAGCTGGCCGGGACCGCGGCCACGTGGCTCGCGGAGAACCGCTGACCCCGCGCCGCTCCCCCGCGGCGGCCGGCGAGCGCGCCCCGCCGTGGTCGCCGCGGCCGGGTCCCGGCGGGGGCCGGAGCCCAGGACTTCCCCGGGACCGGGCCGGTCCGGTGGACGCGGCCCGGCCGGCGGGTCACGCCATCGACCCGGCCCGCGATCTGGGGCCCCGGATCGTCCACGCGCGCCCGTCGCGGACGGCGGGGGCGCCTCGGGTCCACGGCCGTCCCCAGGTCCCTGGCTGTGTCCCGGAGCCGTTGGCGCCCTTCGGTTTGCGGGCGTCCTTCGGTCAGCCGGTGACCGGCTCCGGCAGGCGGCCGGTGAGGGCCACCGCGTGCTCGACGACACCGACCAGCACGCTCTTGACCGACTCCCGGTCCCTCGCGTCGCACATCAGCAGCGGCACGTCCGGGTCGAGATCGAGCGCGGCACGGACCGTCTCGGCGGGGAAGAGATCGGCGCCCTCGAAGCAGTTGACGGCCACCGTGAAGGCGATGCCGCGCCGCTCGAAGTAGTCGATGGCCGCGAAGCAGTCCTCCAGGCGCCGGGTGTCGGCGAGGACGACCGCGCCCAGCGCGCCCTGGGCCAGTTCGTCCCAGAGGAACCAGAAGCGGTTCTGGCCCGGCGTGCCGAACAGGTACAGCACCAGGTCCTCGCGCAGGGTGATGCGCCCGAAGTCCATGGCCACCGTGGTGGTGACCTTGCCCTCGACGCCCTGCACGTCGTCGACGGGCCGGCCGGCCTCGCTGAGGGCCTCCTCGGTACGCAGCGGTCTGATCTCGCTGACCGCGCCCACCAGCGTGGTCTTGCCCACGCCGAACCCACCCGCGACGAGGATCTTCAGCGTCACCGGCTCGACGGGCCGCTTCTTGCGGCTAGAGCGCCCGAAGGCCATTGATCACCTCACGCAGAATGCTCACGTCCGGCAGTTCGGCCGGCGGAACGGGACGGGTTACGTGGACGAGCTCTTCCTCGACGAGATCGCCCACCAGGACGCGGACCACCCCGACGGGCAGATCCAGTCCGGCGGCGAGCTCGGCGATCGACTGGGGGAGGTCGCCACAGCGCTCGACGATCTCCACATGCTCCGGCGAGAGCGTCTGGTCACGGCCGGGGTCGTCGGCCGCCGGTTCGGGGACGACCACCGCGATCAGGTCGAGGCGGTGGCGGGTGGCGCTGCTGGTACGGCCGCGCGTCATGGCGTACGGGCGGACCACGGGGCCCGCTTCGTCGTCGAACCAGTGGTGGAGGTCCTGACTCTGCGGTCCCTGCTGACCTGCGTCACTCATCGCATCCCACTCACCCTCCGGTGGGCAGACCGGTCCGTGGTGCCGTCGCGAGGTGGACCCCGACCCGCTTGACCATGAGCGTCATCTCGTACGCGACGAGACCGACGTCCGAGTCGGCGTCGGCCAGCACGGCCAGGCAGCTGCCGTCACCGGCCGCCGTGACGAAGAGGAAGGCGTCCTCCAGCTCCACGACGGTCTGGCGGACGCGGCCCGCGTCGAAGTGACGGCCGACGCCCTTGGCGAGGCTGTGGAACCCGGAGGCGACGGCGGCCATGTGCTCGCTGTCCTCTCGGGTGAGGTCCTTGGAGGAACCGGTGGGCAGTCCGTCGCCGGAGAGCACCAACGCCTTGCGGATGGAGCCGACGCGTTCGACCAGTTCGTCGAGGAGCCAGTTGAGCTCGCCGGTTGAGTTGGGTGCTGCGGCGTTCGGTGCGGTCATCGACCGTCCCCCTCCGATGTCGTTCCTGGTGCTGTCCCGCCGCGGCCGGCCGGCCGCGCGCCCTCGGCGTTGTGCCGACGGCCGCGTTGCCAGCCGCGCTGCATCGCGGCCATGCGGTTGCGTACGAGTTCCGCGTCGCGCTCGGCGTCGTCGGCCGTGTGGGCCTCCGACGGTACGGAGCGTTCGGCTGTCTCCCTGAGCTGGGGGGCGAGGCTGGCCTGGCGTACCCGGCGGGGCAGGCCGCCGAGCAGCGGGGCGCGCGTGCCGCCGCTCTCGTCCGGCGCGGGGGCCCCGGGGCCGCCGTCACCCTCCCTCGCCTGGCGCCGGGCGTCCTCGCGGACGGCGGGTCCGGGCCGATCCGGGTCGGCGGGCGGGGCCGGGGCGCGGGCTGCGCGCGCGGCGGACTCCTCCGCGGCCCGTACGAACGGGTCCTCGGCCGGCCGGACGGCCGGGGCCTGGGAGGGGGCCGGCGCGGCGTACGGGGCGGGGACCGGCGCGGTGTGCGGGGCCGGGTGGGCACGGCCGGCCTCGTCGAGGCGCCGTCCGTTGTCCGCGATGAGCGTCGGGGGCCTGCGGCGGGGCAGCGGGGCGGGACCCGCGGCGCGTTCGGGGGCCTGGTCGGACGCCTGCTGGTGCTGCTCGTGGCCGTCCGCGGCGTGCCGCGGCAGATCCGCGGGACGCAGCCGGCCCCGGGGCCGCGACGGTCCGCCGAGCCCACCGCCGTCCGTGGCCTCACCGTCGGGAACCTCCGCGGCACGGCCGGCGCCACCTCGTCCGGTCCTCTCGTCCACGCCGTCGAGGCCGCCGAGGCCGTCGAGCCCGGTGAACTCGTCCAGGCCGGTGAACTCGTCGAGGCCGCGGTGCCGTCCGGCCAGCCGCTCCCCCAGCCCCGGCGCGCCGATGGGCGGCTCCAGCTCGATCGGGCCGTCGAGGACGGACGGCCCCGTTCCGCCCAGCCCGGACGGTCCCTGGGAGAGCGCGGCACGACGTGACGGGACCTCCCCGCCCTTGCGGTCCAGCCGGAAGCCGGTGCCCTGGGTCTCGGGGGCCTCCGTGAGCAGGGCGGCCGGGATGAAGACGACCGCGGTGGTGCCGCCGTACGGCGAGGGCTGCAGCGAGACACGCACGTTCTGGCGCTGCGCGAGACGGCTGATGACGAAGAGACCGAGCCGGTCGGTGTCGGAGAGCTCGAACTCGGGTGTCTCGGCCAGACGCAGATTGGCGTCGAGCAGGGCGTCCGGCGCCATGCCGAGGCCGCGGTCGTGGATTTCGAGGGTGAAGCCGTTGGCGACCCGCTCGCCGTGCACCTGGACCGCGGTGTGCGGCGGTGAGAACACCGTGGCGTTCTCCAGGAGTTCGGCGATGAGGTGGGTGAGGTCGGCCACGGCCGGGCCGCCCACCCCGATGCGGGGCAGCCTGCGGACCTCGATGCGCTCGTAGTCCTCGACCTCGGCGACCGCGGCCCGTACGACGTCCATCAGCTGGACCGGCTTGCGCCACTGACGGGACGGGGCGGCGCCCGAGAGGATCACCAGGCCCTCGGCGTGCCGGCGCATACGGGTGGTCAGGTGGTCGAGCCGGAACAGGTCGGCGAGCTCGTCGGTGTCCTCGGTGCGCCGCTCCATGGTGTCCAGGAGGGTGAGCTGGCGGTGGAGCAGCACCTGGTTGCGGCGGGCGAGGTTGACGAACACCTCGGAGACCCCGCGTCGCATGTCGGCCTGCTTGACCGCGGCTTCGACGGCCGCGCGCTGCAGGGTGTTGAGGGCCTGGCCGACCTGGCCGACCTCGTCCCGCTCGTACTGGAGGTGCGGTACCTCGGTCTCGACGTCGACCTGCTCGCCCGCGGCGAGACGCCGCATCACGCTCGGCAGGCGTACGCCGGAGACCTCCTGGGCCTCCTTGCGCAGCCGGCGCAGGTCACGGACGAGGTCCCGGCCTATGCGCACGGAGACGACGACCGAGACGAGCAGCGCGAGGAAGCCGAGCACACCCGCGATCCCCGCCTTCAGCACGACGCTGTACGCGGCGGGGCGCACGCGGTCCTGGTAGCGGTCGCCCGACTCGGTGTTCTCGGCGCCGAGGTCGTCGAGGACGGGGGCGGCGAGTTCCTGCCAGCCCGCGGCGGTGACAGTGCGCGGCCGCTCGGTGGGTCCGGCGGCGATGAGGGCGTCCTCCGCGTCGCGCAGCGGCCCGGTGTCCGGGCTGCGCCAGTACCGCTCGAAGATTTCACGTTCGGAAGCGGGCAGGGCCTCCAGATTGACCTCGTAGAGGAGTTCCCGCTTGGCGACGAGGTCGGAGACGGCGCGGATCTCCGTGGCGGTGATCCGCTTGCTGATCAGCGAGGAGACCACCAGGGCGTCTTCACGGGAGAGCATTTCCCTGGCGCGCGCCACACCGACGAGCGCACGGCCCTGCTTGTCCATCTCCACGTTGTCGATCGCGTGCAGCTGCATCAGGAAGCTGTAGTACGGGTCGACGAGCCGGTTGTAGAAGTCCAGCGTCCGCATACGGCTTATGGCGCGGTTTTCCACGGACCGGCGCAGCGAGGTGAGTCCGTCGAGGGCTCCGAGGAGCGAATTCAGACGACGCGCGGCCTGGGGTTGCAGGGCGTCGGTGACGCCGGAATCCCGCGCGTTGGCGCGGATCTCGGCAATGGCCCGGTCGGTGCTGGTCCGGTCGCGGCGCAGAGCCGGAAGCGCGTCGGAAGCACGGGGATCCGCGAGATACACGAGGCTCTGGCGGCGTTCCTGCTGGATGACGCGGACGGCGTCCTCAAGCGGAAGGCCGACCTTTTCGACGATATGGCCGACGTCCATGAGCTGGGCGGCCTCGCGTCCGGTGAGGAGTGTCGAGAATCCCCAGAGCCCGGTGAGGGAGACAAGCGGCACGAGCAGCAACGCCACGATCTTCCTGCGGATCGACTTCCCGCGAAAGCGCATGGCCTCCCCCAGCTCGCCCCGCCCGGCGCGGGTGTACACATCAACACATCAACAAACGGCGTGAGCCTACTACTGCGTCACGGACAACTCGAAGGGACGTCCGGACTATTTTCGGCCGCTCCGGGGAGCGTTGATCATGAGTTGTCCTGGTATTCGAGGAGTTGACATTCACGACTGTGCTACAGGACACCTGGCAGGGCGTCACTTTCCCCGCGGTAACGGTTGGCTGGAATTCAGCGTTCCCGGGAATCTTCGCGCCCGCCCGAGCGTCCTGGTGAACAGGGGGAGCGGAGGCCGTCCGCGTAAAGCGGCGCAGGACGGGCACCCACCCCTGAAGACGGTCGGTCGGTGGGGAGTGGCAGCGCGATGGAGACGGCACGGCGAGAACTGTGGGTCGAGGAACCGGCGGTACGGAGGCGGTTGCCCGATCCGGTCCGTACGGCGGCGGTGCGCGCGGTGCTCGTGGCCGCGGTGGCGCTGATCCAGGCGATGGTGGCGTTCTTCTGCTCGGTCACGGGCTCCTGGCTGGCCTTCCCGATGGTGCTGAGCAGCGTGGCCGCGACGGTGCTCGCGACCTGGGCCGTGCTGGACGTGTGGGTGACACGGCAGGTGTGGAACCAGCGCCACGGCGTGGTGTCGGTGCCGAGCAGCACGGCCCGGCAGCTGCGGCGCGAGCGGCGTACGGCCCGCCGTACGGCCCGGGCCGCGGCGCGCGAAGCGGCACGGATACGGCGCCGGGGCGCGGGCGGCCTGTCACGGGCCTGAGGGCCCCGGGCCCCTCGGCGTCGGCGCCCGCCGTGAGCGACCGGGCACGAACGGGCGCGCCGTCGGCCGGACGGGCCGGGCCGGGCGCCCGGTCCGCGCGGGCGCCCGGTCCGGGCGGGCCGGGCGGGCCGGGCGGGCGGCGCCGCGGTCCGGCGCTACTCGGTCCGTGACCCCGGTGCCGGTTCCGCGGGGCTGCGCCTGAACATGCGGGTCGCGGTGATCTCGCCGTGCACCGTCTCCCCCTCCGTGCTCTGCTGCGGCAGGCCGGGACGCAGATGCTCCTCGACGCTGATGTACTTCAGCCCCGCGCGCAGGTCCGCGTCGTTGCGCAGCCGGATGACGAGCGGGAACTCGGCGAGCGCGGTGGTGTCGAACAGGCCCGTCGTGTAGAGCAGCTGGACGCCGAGCGCGTCCGAGACGGCCCGCTGCAGCTCCAGCAGGTACGTCGCGTTGGCGCGGCCGATCGGGTTGTCCAGGAACAGCGTGCCGGCGTGCCGGTGCTTGTCACGGCCGCGGTCGTTGCTCCGCAGTGCGGCCATCGTGCAGTAGAGGGCGATGGCCGCGGTGAGGAGCTGTCCGCCGGAGAAGACGTCGCCCATCTGTCCGACCGGAACCCGCTCGGCGCGCAGCACCGCGTCGGGCTTGAGGATCTCCACGGCGATGCCCTTGGGCCGGAGGGCCGCCTCGACACCGCGCAGCAGCAGGGACATGCCGTCCCGGCGCAGGTCGGAGTTCTTCCTGACGGCGGCGCGGGTGGCCTCGTCGATGACCTCGCCGAGCCGTTCGACGAGCGTCGCCTGGTCGGGCTCCTCGAAGCGGATCCGCAGGAACTCCTGGCCCGACCACTCCCCGAGTCCCTCGGGGAGCCGGGACAGACGCTGCGCCGATCGGAGGGTGGTGAGGGCGGACTCCACCAGGCCGCGGAGCCGGTCCACGATCGAGTCGCGGTTGCGCTCCAGCTGGGCCAGCTCGTCGGTCAGCACCCGCAGGCGGGGCGCGAAGGCGTCCGCCCACCGGGCGGCGTGCTCGGGCAGGGCCGCGGCGGGCAGCTCCCGGATCTGCTGCCGGGCCGGCGTGCGGACCTGCTCGTAACGGGTGGAGTTGGCGTGGCGCACCAGGACGTCGGACGCCTCCCGTACGGCGGCGTCCGCGGCGGACAGGTCGCCCGCGCAGCCCCGCAGGGAGCGCCGGGCCTCGGTGGCGGCGCTCCTGGCCTCCTCCAGGGTGCCCGGATACGGCTCGGGTGCCTCTTCCTCCTCGTCCGGGTGCTCCCTGAGCAGGTCGCGCAGGAGAGCGGCCGTCTCGTCGAAGCCGCCCGCCGCGTCCTCGGCGGCGCGGTGGTCCTGGAGCAGCCCGTTGTGGGTGGCGCGGGCGGTCTCCAGCGCGTCGGTGCGGGCGGCCAGGTCGGTCGTGGCGGTACGGAGCAGGGACTGGGCCTGCTCGGCGTCGGCCGGGAGCAGCTCCGCGGGCAGCTCGGTGTGCGTCTCACCCTCCTCGGGAGCCAGGCGCTCGGCCTCGCCGCGGAGGCGGCCCAGCTTCTCGCTGGCGTCCGAGGCGCGTGTCTCCAGCATCTGGACGAGGGATTCGGCGCGGGCGGCGGCGGCCTGGCGGGACGGGCCGTCGGCCCCGTCGGTGCCTTCGAGGAGCTGGGCGGCGCGGGTGCGCACCTTGTTGGTGAGCCGGTCCAGTTCGGCGAGGGCCGCGCTCTCGTCGCTCTCGGCCCGGGCCTGCTCGGCCCGCAGGTCCGCGCCGACGCCGACCTTCTCGTACAGCTGGGAGGCGGCCCGGTACGCCTCGCGCAGGGTGGGCAGCGCGGCGCGCGGGGCGGGATCCCCGTCCCCGCTCTCCGGGAGGTTCTCGGGGGCTCCGGCGATCTCGGCCCGCTCCGCCCGCAGTGCGCGGGCGGTGCGGTGGGCGTCGTCGGCGGCGCGCTGGGCGGCCCGGCGGTCCTCGTCGGCCGCGCGGGCCCGCTCCAGGCAGGTCTGGGCCCTGGCTTCGTACTCGGCGGTCTCGTCGGCCAGTTCGCGCAGCCTGACCTGCCAGCCGGCCCGTTCCCGCAGGCGGTACGCCAGGCCGGCCAGTGCGTCGGCGGTCCGCCGGGCGCGCTGGGCGGCCTCCTGCCGCTCGTCCCGTACGCGCGCGGTCTCGGCAGCCGTCTCGTCGGCCTCGGCCCGGGCCGCGCGGGCCTCGGCGAGCGCCGCACGGGCCGCTTCGGCCGTCTCGCCCGCGGCGGCGGCCGCGGCGGCGAGCTCGGTGAGCATGCCGGGCGGGCAGTCGGCGCGCCAGGAGCCGATGCGGGCGGCGAGGGAGCGGTCTTGGGTGAGGCGCGCCGCGAGGCCGCGGATCTCCTCGTCGCGGGCGGCGGCGCGGGCGCGGAGCGCCTGCCGCTCCTCGTCGGCGGCGTGCTCGTCGTGCATGGCCGGGTTGGGCGGTACGAGGAAGACGTCGCCGTCGGTGCCGGTGCCCGGGGCGGGGACGGGGGCCAGCAGCGCGGCGGCGGTGCCGACGGCGACCGCGGAGCGCGGCAGGAGGGCGGCGCCGGCGAGGACCTCACGGGCCCTGGCGTAGGAGACGGGGTCGGTGATCACGACGCCGTCGACCAGTTCGGGCCGGGCGGCGAGCACGGCGGCGTGGTCGGCGGGGTCGACGGCCTGGGCCAGGTAGCGCCAGCCGGGCAGGGCGGGGATGCCCTGCTCGCCCAGGAACTCCACGGTCGCGAGGACGTCGGGGCCCGGCGGCAGCAGTCCGCCGTCGCCGAGGGCGCCCAGGATGCGGGAGTCGTCGGCGGCGGCGGTGCGCAGCTCGAAGAGTTTGCGTTCGGCCGACGCGATGCCCTGGTCGAGCAGTTCGCGCAGCTCGTCGGCGTACCGGTCGAGCTCCTCCGCGGTGAGGGGGCCCTCGGCGGTGCGGCGGTGCGCCGTGCCGCCGTCGGGCCGGCCGGCGGCGGTGCGGGCGTCCTGCGGCGCGGCGCCCTGACGGGGCTGCGGGACGCCGGCCGTCCTGACGGGCGGGAGGCTCAGCAGGTCCGCGAGGCGCTCCTCGGCGGCGATGGACTCGGCGGCGCGGCGCTCTGCCTGGTACGCCTGCTCCGCCGCCCGCGCGGCGTCGGCGGCACGGGCGGCCGCGAGTTCGGCGCGGCTGTCCGTGGCGGCGGCCTCGCGGGCGCGGTCGGCGGCGGCGCGGGCGGCTTCGCGGGCGGCGTCCCAGGCGGCGACGGTGGTCTTCTCGGCGTCGCTCGCGGCGAGCGCGGCGCGGGCCGGGTCGGCGTCCGGGGCGGTGTCGTCGAGCCAGCCGGCCCGTACCGCCTCGGCGGTCTCCTGCTCGACCTCGGCGAGGCGCTGGCGCAGATGGCCGGCCTCGCTGCGGGCGCGCTGGGCGTCGGTCGCGGCCGCGGTGGCGTCGCGGTGCGCGGTCTCGCCCGCCTCCTGGAGGGCGGCGGAGCGCTCCTCCTCCTCGTCGGCGCGGCGCTCGCCCGCCTCGGCGGCGGAGTGGAGGGCGCGGACGAGGTCGGCGGCCGCCTCGGCGCGGGCGGCGAGGGCGGGGGCGGCGTCGCGCTCGGCCTCGCGGATGGCGGCGGCGACGCGCGCGGAGCGGTCGGCGGCGGCGCGGTGGCGCAGCACCGCCTCGGCGGCCTGCCAGGCGGAGTGCAGGGTGCGGGCGTCGGAGAGCTCGCGGCGCAGCGAAGCGGCGCCCTTCTCTGCCGCGGCGAGGGCCAGCGAGGCGTGCCGGTAGGCCAGTTCGGCGGCGATGAGCGAGCTGCGGCCTCGTTCCCGCTCGGCCTCGGTGACGGTGTGGGCGGCCGCGGTGACGCGCTGCGCCAGTTCGGCGGTGCGGCCCCGTTCGACGGCGGCGCGGGCGGAGAGGCGGCGGGAGAGCGTGCGGGTACGGCGCTCGGCGGCCGCGTGGACGTCCCGGGCCCGGGCGCGGGTGCCGGCCGCCTCGACGATCCGGCCGAGGAGGTCGACGGAGCCGGCGGTGAAGTCGCGTTCGGCGGTGAGCTCGGCCCGGCGGCCCAGCTTGTTGCCGAAGCCGCTGACCAGGTCGGCGAGGCCGTCCGTGTCGCGGGTGTCGGTGACGGCGCGAAGCAGCAGGTCGGTGAAGTCGGAGTCCTTCTTGACCGCGAAGAGGCCGGCCGCCTCGCCCTCGTCGGCGTTCATCTCGCGCTGGTAGCGGAAGAGTTCGGGGTCGAGGCCCAGGTCGCCGAGGTGTTCGTTCCAGCGGTCGTGGATCTCCTCCCAGTACACGTCCAGGTGCGGGTACGCCTTGCCGGCCTCCGTGATCGCGTCGCGGAAGCCCTTCATCGTGCGGCGGCGGCCCTGGGCGCCCGAGGTGCCTTCGGTTGCGGGGCGTACGGAGGTGGCCTCGGCGACCGGCAGCGAGTCGAGGCTGAGACCGGGTCCGGGGCGGAAGGAGTACCACGCCTCGGCGAACTTGCGGGGGTCGTTGGAGACCTGGCGTCCCCGCCACTCGCTGGCCTTGCCGACGACCACGAGCTCGCCGGTGAGGGTGTGCTGCCACTCCAGGGCGACATGGCCGCAGTCGTCGGCGAGGAGGAACTTGCGCAGCACGCCGGAGCTTGCGCCGCCCAGGGTGTTGCGGTGGCCGGGGAGCATCACCGAGAAGATCAGCTTGAGCAGGACGGACTTGCCTCCGCCGTTCTCCAGGAAGAGCACGCCCGCCGGGGCGGGGCGGCGCGGCGGTCCGACCGGCTCGTCCTCGAAGAACTCCGCCTGGGTGGGAGCGGGGTGGGGGACGGGCTCGCCCACTCCTCGCAGGTCCAGCACGGTGTCGGCGTAACGCGCACCGGCGGGCCCGATGGAGTAGAGGCGGACCCGGGACAACTCGTACATGGCGGCGGGCTTTCGGTCGTCGTCCGGCGGTGAGGCGGAAGCTGAGGGCGGTTTGCTGGGGCGGGGCGGGCGGGGGGCGGGGTCCGCCGGGGTCTAGGCGTGGAACGGCAGGCCCGCGTCGGCGACCAGGTCCAGGTCGTCGGCGTCGGACGGCGGCAGCAGGGTGGCGGAGCCGTCCGACACGGCGACGACGCCCAGCTCCAGCAGTTCGGCCATCGCGGCGCTGCCGGCCATGTCGCGGACCTGCAGCTGATAGCGGGCGGTGGTGCGGTAGGAGCCTCCGGCGTCCTCGCCGGTGCGCTGGAGGAAGCCGGATTCGGTGAGGAAGGCGACGGCCTTGCCGATGATGCCGGTGGTGGATCCGGCGAGCCTGCGGGCGTCCTTGGTGGCTCCGGTGGCGCTGCGGCGCGCGTAGATGCGCCATGCGGCCTCCAGGCCCGGCGCGTCCGTGGCCGGGTCGGTGTTCTCGCCCTGCTCCTCGGCCCGCTCCTCAAGGCGGCGGCACGCCTGGCGCACGAACGCGTCGACGCCGTTGACGGTGATGCGGCCGATGTACCCGTCGTCCGCGAGGTCCTCGGGGCGGGGGAAGGCCATGGCGGCGACGGCCAGGTGGGCCAGTCCGTGCAGGAACCGGTCGGCGGCGTCGGTGGAGGCGCGGCGGGCGTAGTCGCCCATGCGGACGGCGAAGACGGAGTCCTCGGCGGCGGTGACGGCCATCCCGGCGCGGGGGGAGACCTCCAGCACGATGAGGCCGAGGCCGGTGGCGACGGCGTCGGCGAGGCGTCCGAAGGCGGGCTCCTCCCGGTAGCGCCGGAGCAGGTCGGCGTACTCGGCGTCGCGGGCGGGGAGCAGCTTGGGCTGGAGCCCGAAGGAGACGAGCCGGGCCGCGTCGGCCGCGTCCGCGGGGGTGAAGGCGCCGGGCGCGGCGGGTCCGGGCGTCCGGGGGGCGTCCGGCTCGCTCCACGCGTCGGTGTGCTCTGCGTGGTCGTCGCTCACGGCGGGGGCTCCTTGGTGCGGGTCGGTCGGTGTACGAAGCGGGGGGCGCGTCATGCGGCGTCCGTGCGGTCCGCGGCCATGCCCGCCGCGTCCAGCAGGGCGGTGCCGACGATGAGGTCGGCGCCGCCGAACTCCGGGTCGTCCAGTACCGCGCCGTCGTCGACCGCGAACAGCAGCCGCTCCTCACCCTGCCGGTAGGCGGTGCCGACCGGGGGACTCGCGGCGTGGACGGCCAGGAGGGCCACCAGGTAGGGCAGTTCGGGGTCGCGCTCCCGGGCCTCCGCGAGGAGTCCGGACAGCCGGCGCGGGGCGTCGTACTCCAGGTCGAGCAGCTCCATGGCGGCCGCCAGCTGCTCCTCGCTGAACCTGCTGTCGTCGGGCGTGGCGATCAGGTCCGGCTCGGGCATCTCGGCGCCCAGGTGCTCCCGCTCCTGCGGCGGGGTCAGCAGCAGGTCGACCAGGTCTCCCACCCGTACCGACACGGGGGTGCGCAGGCCGGTGCCGCGCGCGAAGAACGCGTCGGTGACCCGGGTGGCCCGCTCCACCGGCATCGGCAGCAGGGGGGCGACCAGTTGGCCGTAGAGGTCCAGGCCCACGCGCGAAGTGGGCCGGGCGAACGCCTGGCGGTCCTGCTCCGCGCGGAACAGCGGGCCCGCCTCCAGCAGGCGTGCCTGGAGCTGGGTGTGGCGGCGGATGCAGTCCTTGACGATGTCGACGAGCTCGGCGGCCCGGCGCTTGTGCTCGGCGGTCCTGGGGCCGAGCCCGCTCTCCGCCTCGTCGCGGGCCTTGCGGATGTTGGTCAGGATGGCGTTCTCGTGGCGGTAGCGGTCGGCCACGTGGTCGAGTGCCTCGTCGATCATGTCCGGTACGGCGTCGAGCCAGTCCACGGCCCGGACGTTGCGACGGGTCGCCTCCAGGGTCTTGCGGAGGGTCTCGGCGTACTGCACGGTGCGGTAGCGCGCCTGCTCGGCGGCGAGCTGGGCGTCGGCCAGGCGGCCCCGGCTGATCAGCACCTCCAGCTTCACCTCGGCGGCGATCTGCGCGCTGGTGACATCGGTGTCGAGGGCGCCCACGAGGACGTTGACCGCCTCGTCGGTGGTGCGGAGGTAGACGGTGCCCCCGTGTCCGGGGACCTCCTCGATGAGTTTGAAGTCGTAGTCCCGGCGCGTGTACACCCCGTCGGTGCCGAAGGTGCCGTACACCGCGCGGAAGCCCCGGTCCACGCTGCCGACGTTGATCAGGTTCTCCAGGACCCAGCGGGCGACCCGTTCGTGCTCGGCCGCTGGGCGCCGCGGGGCCTGGGCGGCGACCCGGGGCAGCAGCCGGGCGACGATCTGCTCGTGGTCGGCGCCGGTGTCGAAGTCCATGTTGAGCGTGACGAGGTCGATCGCGGCGAGGGCGACCTCGGCCATCGCGTAGACCGTGTACTCACCTGCGAGGTTCGCCTTGCGGGCGTCCAGGTCGTGCAGGGGCGCGGTGCAGGCGAGCGCGCGCAGCCGCCGCGCGAGCCCTTCGTCGGCGGCCGGGCCCTGCGCGGGCCGCGGCCCCGCGCTGAGCTGGGGCGGAACGAATTCCGTCGAGGCAGGCGAAGTCACGCTGCACAGATTAGGTCCTCGCACCGACAACGGTCGAAACGGCGCAGAAGGCCCCGGTGCACCGGGCCTCCGCAGCGCCGGACGGCAGCCGCCCCGCCAGGTCCTCACCCGCCCGGGACCCGGGTGTCCCGCACGGCCCGCCGGGGCCCGGGGCAGGGGCGCGTGCGGACGCCGCCCGGTCCCCTCCGGGCCGGACGGAGCCGCGGGGCCGGTCGCGGGCCGGCGCTCAGGTGTCCGCCGGGCCGTCCGCCCCGACCAGGTGCGCGTAGACGTCGACCAGCCGGGTGCGGGAGTCGTCGAGATAGTCGGCGAGCAGCCGCTCGGCGTTCGTCCGGTCCCCGGCGCGCAGGACGTCCAGGATCTCCCGGTTGCGGGCGAGGTAGGGCTCGTGCAGGGCGCGCGGGTCGTCCACCATGTGGAAGGCGAGCCGGAGTTCGGCGAGGACGCTCCGCATCAGCTCGTCCGTGCGGTCGCTGCCGGCCAGCGCCACCAGTTCGCGGTGGAAGTGGATGTTGGCGGTCGAGACACCCTTCCAGTCGCCGTCACGCGCGTCGCGCTCGCCGCTCGCGACCGCCCCGATCAGGCCGTCGAGAGCGAAGGGGGGCTCGCCCAGGCCGCGCACGACGGCACACTCGACGAGCCGGCGGGTGCGGTAGATGTCCAGGACGTCCTCGACCGCGAGCACCCGCACGAAGACGCCCCGGTTGAGTTCGTGGACGAGCAGCCGCTCGTGGGTGAGCAGCCGGAACGCCTCGCGCAGCGTGTTGCGCGACACGCCCAGCGCGCCGCCGATGCTGTCCTCGGAGAGCCGGGTCCCGGGCTTGAAGAAGCCCTCCGCGACGCGGGTGCGCAGGATGTCGGCGACCCGCTCCGCCGTGCTCGTACGTCCGAGCAGCGCACGGTCGTCGGCCAGCCCTCCGGCCTCGGAGCCCGTCGTCCCCACAGCGCCCTCTTCTCCTCCGTCGCCGCCCCTCGTCCATCGGCCTCGCGGGGGCGGGCCGGGCCAATCGTAGATCCGGTCCGCGCAGGATGAGCGAGGGATGAGCGAGGGATGAGCGAGGGAGGGAGAACGAGGTGACGAACCTCTTGTCGGATCGTTCAACAATCCCCTACCTTGTGGGACACCTCACGGTTCCGGTTCCGTCCTTTCCGCTCAGGCACGCTCCTCCCCCTCTGCGAGGTGCAGATGAGTACGACCCAGACCCCCCGGTCCGTCCCGGGCGAACTGCCCGAGGACAGCGGCGCGTTCGCCTGGCTGCGCGCGCTCGGCCCCCGCGGCCGGCGCGCCTTCGGCGGCGCGTTCGGCGGATACGCCCTGGACTCCTACGACTTCTTCACGCTGCCGCTGAGCATGGTGGCCATCGCCGCCTACTTCAGCCTCGACAGCGGCCAGACCGGCCTGCTCACCACCGTCACGCTCGTGGTCTCGGCGATCGGCGGCGTACTGGCCGGGATCCTCGCCGACCGGATCGGCCGGGTGCGGGCGCTGATGATCACCGTGGTCATGTACGCCCTCTTCACCGTCCTGTGCGGCTTCGCGCCCGACTACGAGACGCTGCTGGTCTTCCGCGCGCTGCAGGGCCTCGGCTTCGGCGGCGAGTGGGCGGTCGGCGCCATCCTGGTCGCCGAGTACGCCTCGGCCAGGCACCGGGGCCGTACGCTCGGCGCCGTCCAGAGCGCCTGGGCCGCCGGATGGGCCCTCGCGGTCGTCGTCTACACCCTGGTCTTCCAGTTCGTCGACGCGGACACCGCCTGGCGCGTGATGTTCTGGACGGGCGCCCTGCCCGCGCTCCTGGTCGTCTACATCAGGCGGAACGTCGAGGACGCGCCCCGGGCGGCCGAGCAGCGCCGGGCCAGCGGCGAGCGCGGCTCCTTCACGGCCGTCTTCCGCGGCGGCATGCTGCGCACGACGCTGTGCGCCGTGCTGCTCTCCACCGGTGTCCAGGGCGGCTACTACACGCTCGCCACCTGGGTTCCGACCTATCTCAAGGGCGAGCGCGGCCTGACCGTCGTGGGTACCGGCGGCTATCTGGCGTTCCTCATATCCGGGGCCTTCATCGGGTATCTGACCGGCGGCTATCTCACGGACCGTCTGGGCCGCAAACGCAACATCGCGCTGTTCGCGGTCCTTTCGGGGCTGTGCATCCTGGCCTACACCAACATCCCGTCGGGGGCGAACAGCCTGCTGCTCGTGCTGGGCTTCCCGCTCGGCTTCTGCATGTCGGCCATCTTCAGCGGATTCGGCTCGTTCCTGGCGGAGCTCTATCCGACGGCGGTGCGCGGAACGGGCCAGGGCTTCACCTACAACACGGGCCGCGCGGTGGGTGCCTTCTTCCCCGCCATGGTCGGGTTCCTCGCCGGCAGCTGGGGCGTGGGCGGAGCCCTGGTCTTCGGCGCCGTGGGGTACGCGATCGCCGTGCTGGCCCTGTTCGGCCTGCCGGAGACCCGTGGCCGAGAGCTGGCGTGACCGCACCGACGACGCACTTCGGCAAGGAGTGACCACCATGACCTGGGCTTCGATCGACCTCAACGCGGACCTCGGTGAGGGCTTCGGACGCTGGCGGCTGACCGACGACGAACAACTGCTGTCCGTCGTCACCAGCGCCAACGTCGCCTGCGGCTTCCACGCCGGGGACGCCGCCACCATGCGGCACGTCTGCGCCCTCGCCGCCGAGCGAGGGGTGAGGATCGGCGCCCAGGTCTCCTACCGCGACCTGGCGGGGTTCGGACGCCGCTCCATGGACGTGCCCGCGCACGAGCTGACCGCCGAGATCGCCTATCAGATCGGCGCTCTGGAGGTGTTCGCCAGGGCCGCCGGCGCGCGCGTGTCGTACGTCAAGCCGCACGGCGCCCTGTACAACCGGGTCGTGCACGACGAGGAGCAGGCCCAGGCGGTCGTCGAGGGGGTCCTGCTGACCGGCGAGCGGCTTCCGCTGCTCGGGCTGCCCGGCTCGCGCCTGCACCGGACGGCCGAGAAGGCCGGCCTGCCCGTCGTCACCGAGGCATTCGCCGACCGCGCCTACACCGCCGCCGGCACCCTGGTGCCGCGGCGCGAGGAGGGGGCCGTCGTCACCGACCCGGCGGCCGTGGTGGAACGGTCCGTGGCGATGGCCCGCTTCGGCGTCGTGACCTCCGTGTGCGGGCGGTCGGTGCCCGTCCGCGCGCGCTCGCTCTGCCTCCACGGGGACACGCCGGGCGCGGTGGGGCTGGCCCGCCGGGTGCGGTCCCGGCTGGAGGCCGCGGGCGTGCGTGTGGAGGCGTTCGTATGAGAACCCTTCCGGTGGGAGAGCACGCCCTGCTGGTCGAGCTCGACAGCGCCGAGGCCACCGAGGCGTTCCACGCCGAGCTGCTGCGCCGCAGGGCGGACGGTGCTCTGCCCCCCGTACGGGAGATCGTCCCCGCGGCCCGGACGGTCCTGCTCGACGGGGTGGCGGAACCCGGACGTCTGGCCGCCGGGATCCGGGGGTGGGCGGTCGGACCCGTCCGCGCGCGCGTGGAGCCGGCCGTCGAGGTCCCGGTCCGCTACGACGGGCCGGACCTGCCGGACGTCGCCTCCCTGTGGGGCGTGCGCCCGGACGAGGTGGCGGGCATCCACGCCGCGGCGGAGTACCGGGTGGCCTTCTGCGGGTTCGCCCCCGGCTTCGGCTATCTCACGGGGCTGCCCGACCGGTACGACGTGCCTCGCCGGGCCACGCCGCGCACCGCCGTCCCGCCGGGGTCGGTCGCCCTGGCCGGGCCCTACACGGGGGTGTACCCGCGCTCGTCGCCCGGCGGCTGGCAGCTGATCGGCACGACGGACGTGGTGCTCTGGGACACGGGGCGGGAGCCCGCCGCGCTGCTGTCGCCCGGGACGCGGGTGCGGTTCGTGCCCGAGGGGCTCCGATGACCGACCGTGCCCTGGCCGTCGTCCGGGCGGGGGCGCTGACCACCGTGCAGGACCTCGGACGCCCCGGCCACGCCCACCTGGGTGTGCCGCGTTCCGGTGCTCTCGATCCGTACGCGAGCCGGCTGGTCAACCGGCTGGCCGGCAACGCGGTGGACGCCGCCGTGCTGGAGACGACGCTCGACGGGTGCGCGGTGCGGCCGCGTTGCGCGGTCACCGTCGCGGTGGGCGGCGCGCCCTGCCCGGTCACCGTGGACGGCCGACCGGTCGCCTGGGGATCGGCGGTACGGGTGGCCGCGGGCGCCCTGCTGGAGGTGGGCCGCGCGGTCCGGGGCGTGCGCTCCTACGTGGCGTTCGGCGGGGGCGTCGCCGTCGAACCGGTGCTCGGCAGCCGTTCCACGGACCTGCTCTCTGGCCTCGGCCCCGCACCGCTGGGCGACGGGACGGTCCTGCCGCTGGGCCCGCCGCCGCCCGGTCCCGCCCGGTTCGGGACGACGCCGTGGCCGGCGCCCCCGGACGAGCTCGTCCTGCGGGTCCGGCTGGGGCCGCGCCACGACTGGTTCACGGAGGCGGCCCTGCGCACGTTCGCCACGCGGCCGTACCGGGTGTCGCCGGCCGGCAACCGGATCGGGCTGCGGACGAGCGGGCCGCCCCTGGAGCGGGCCGTTGCGGGCGAGCTGCCCAGCGAGGGCATGGTGCTGGGAGCCGTGCAGGTCCCCCCGGACGGGTGCCCCGTGGTGTTCCTGGCGGACCACCCCACGACGGGCGGCTATCCGGTGGTGGCGGTGGTGCGGGAGCGTGACCTCGCGGCGGCCGCCCAGGCCGTGCCCGGGACACCCGTCCGTTTCGTGCCGGTGGGCGGGGGCCGTCCGTGATCCGGGTACCCGGCGCCCACGGGCCGCCGGGTACGGCGGGCGGGTGTCCCCCGGCCCCGGGCGGGGCCGTCCCACGGCCATGGTCCGGTCAGTCCCCGGCAGGGCCGTATCCGCCGCCGCCCGGCGTCCTGATGACGAGTACGTCGCCGGGGCCGACCTCCACCGCGTCGACGCCGCCGAGGACCTGCCGCGTGCCGTCGGCGCGTTCCACCGCGTTCTCGCCGAGCGAGCCGGGCCCGCCGCCCGCCATCCCGTAAGGGGGCACCCGCCGGTGACCGGTGAGCAGCGTCACGGTCATCGGTTCCAGGAACCGGATCCGCCGTACGACCCCGTTGCCGCCACGCCACCGGCCACGTCCGCCGCTGTCGTCCCGTACGGCGAACGCGTCGACCCTCACCGGGAACCGCCACTCCAGGATCTCGGGGTCGGTGAGCCGCGAGTTGGTCATATGGGTCTGCACGGCGTCGGCTCCCGCGAAGCCGTCCCCCGCGCCCGACCCGCTGGCCACCGTCTCGTAGTACTGCACCCGGTCGTTGCCGAAGGTCAGGTTGTTCATCGTGCCGGAGCCCTCGGCCTGGACCCCCAGGGCCGCGTACAGCGCCCCGGTGACGGCCTGCGAGGTCTCGACGTTGCCCGCGACCGTCGCCGCCGGGAAGACGGGCGCGAGCATGGAGCCGGGCGGCACGATCACTTCCAGCGGCTCCAGGCAGCCGCTGTTGAGCGGGATGTCGTCGTCGACCAGGGTCCGGAAGACATAGAGCACCGCTGCCATCACCACGGATGTGGGAGCGTTGGCGTTGCCCGGCTGCTGAGGCGACGTACCGGTGAAGTCGAGGACCGCGCGGCGGCGCTCCCGGTCCACGCGCAGGGAGACCCGGATGACGGCGCCGCTGTCCGTCTCGTAGCGGTACGCGCCGTCCTTGAGGGTCTCGATGATCCGGCGTACCGACTCCGCCGCGTTGTTCCTGACGTGCCGCATGTACGCCTGGACGACGTCGAGCCCGAACTGGTCGACCATGCGCCGCAGTTCCTCGACGCCCTTCTCGTTCGCGGCGATCTGGGCGCGCAGATCGGCGAGGTTGGTGTCGGGGTCGCGGGAGGGGTGGGCGGCGCCCGTGAGGAGGTCCCTGGTCGCGGTCTCCCGCAGACGGCCGTCCCTGACCAGCAGCCAGTTGTCGAAGAGGACGCCCTCCTCGTGGACGGTGCGGCTGAAGGCCGGCATGGATCCGGGGGTGATGCCGCCGATCTCGGCATGGTGTCCGCGCGATGCCACCAGGAAGCGCAGCGTGCCGTCGGGACCGAAGACGGGGGTCACCACCGTGACATCGGGCAGGTGCGTGCCACCGTGGTAGGGATCGTTGACCGCGTACACGTCTCCCGGTCGCATGGCGCCCTGGTCGCGCCGGAGCACTTCCTTGATCGACTCTCCCATCGAACCGAGGTGGACGGGGATGTGGGGAGCGTTGGCGATCAGGTTGCCCTCGGCGTCGAAGAGGGCACAGGAGAAGTCCAGCCGCTCCTTGATGTTGACGGAGTGGGCCGTGTTCTCCAGGCGCACTCCCATCTGCTCGGCGATGGACATGAAGAGGCTGTTGAACACCTCCAGCAGGACCGGGTCGACGTCCGTGCCCACGGCGGTACGGACGGGCCTCGGCCGTTCACGGGTCAGCCGGAGGTGCCCGCCGTCGGTCACGGCCGCCCGCCAGCCCGCGTCGAGGACGGTGGTGGCGTCGGGCTCCGCGATCACGGCCGGCCCCGTCACGGTGTCGGCGGGCCGCATGTCCTCGCGCCGGTACAGCGGGGCGTCGTCGTGCGCGCCCTCCACGAACATCCGTACCGTCGCACGCGGCCGCAGCCCGGCCGGGCGGGGAGCGTGGCCGGCCTCCACCGGGCCGTGCGGTCCCGCCTCCGCGACCGCTTCCACCGAGACGGCGGCCACGACCAGCGGCTTGTCCATGGTGAAGGCGTACCGCGCGCGGTGGATCCGGGCGAACTCCTCCCGCATGGCGGCGGCCGGGCCGAGCGGCACGGGAAGACTCGCGTCGGTACCGGCGTACCGCAGGTGCACCCGCGCGTGGGTGCGGATCGCGCTGTCGGCCAGGCCGTCGGCGCGCAGTTCCGCCCTGGTCCGGTCGGAGAGACGGGCGCAGAGCTGCCGCACGCGCGCGTGCGCGGCGTCGTCCAGCTCCGCCTCGACGGACCGCTCCCGCATGGCGGTGGCGTCGGCGAGCCCGATGCCGTACGCGGAGAGGACTCCGGCGAGCGGGGGCACCAGGACGGTGTCGATGCCGAGGGCGTCGGCGACGGCGCAGGCGTGCTGGCCGCCCGCCCCGCCGAAGCTGGTGAGGGCGTAGCGGGTGACGTCGTGTCCGCGCTGGACGGAGATCTTCCTGACGGCGTTCGCCATGCCGAGGACGGCGATCTCCAGGAAGCCGGCCGCGACCTCCTCCGGTGTGCGGCTCACGCCCGTCCGCCGCAGCACCTCCCGGGCCAGCTCGGTGAAGCGTCGCCGCACCACGTCCGCGTCGATCGGCTCGTCGCCGCGGGGGCCGAAGACGGCGGGGAAGTGCGCCGGCTGGACGCGCCCGAGCATGACGTTGGCGTCGGTCACCGTCAGCGGGCCTCCGCGCCGGTAGCAGGCGGGCCCGGGGTCGGCACCGGCCGAGTCGGGCCCGACCCGGTAGCGCTGCCCGTCGAAGTGCAGGACCGAGCCGCCGCCCGCCGCGACCGTGTGGATGCTCATCATCGGCGCCCGCATCCGGACCCCGGCGACCTCGGTGCCGAGCTCCCGCTCGAACTCGCCCGCGTAGTGCGACACATCGGTGGACGTGCCGCCCATGTCGAAACCGATGACACGGTCGTGACCGGCCTGCGCGGACGTACGTGCCATGCCGACGACCCCGCCGGCCGGTCCCGAGAGCACCGCGTCCTTCCCCCGGAAGTGCGCCGCCTCCCTCAGTCCTCCGTTGGACTGCATGAACAGCAGCCGGATCCCGGAGAGCTCGGCCGCCACCTCGTCGACGTACCGCCGCAGCACGGGCGAGAGACAGGCGTCGACCACGGTGGTGTCACCGCGTGGCACCAGCTTGATCAGTGGGCTGACCTCGTGGGAGCAGCTGATCTGGGTGAAGCCCGCCGCGCGGGCTGCCTCGGCGACCCGCGTCTCGTGGCCGGGATGGCGGTAGCCGTGCATGAGGACGACCGCGGCGCTGCGGAAGCCGTCGTTCCAGGCGGCCCGCAGCCGCTCCTCGACGATGTCCGTTTCGAGGGGCCGTACGACGGTGCCGTGCGCGTCGGTCCGCTCGGGCACCTCGATGACCCGGCCGTAGACCGCTTCGGGCAGCCGGATGTGCCGGTCGAAGATGCGGGGGCGGTTCTGGTAGGCGATCCGCAGGGCGTCCCCGAAGCCCTCGGTGACCAGGAGGACGGTCGGCTCGCCGCGCCGTTGCAACAGGGCGTTGGTGGCCACCGTCGTGCCCATCCGGACGGTGCTGATCCGGTCTGCCGGGACCGGTTCGTCCGGGGCGAGCCCGAGCAGCAGACGGATCCCGGCGACGGCCGCGTCCCGGTACCGCCCGGGGTCGTGCGAGAGCAGCTTGCGGGTGACCAGACGGCCGTCCGGCCGTCGGCCCACGATGTCCGTGAACGTGCCGCCACGGTCGATCCAGAACTCCCACCGCCCGTTCATCCACCCATTCTGGCAAGCGGTACGGGCGGCGTCAGGGCGGCGAGCGCGGCCGACAGGGCGTGCTCGGCCCGCCGGTCGAGGAGCGCGGCGCCGGTGCCCCCGGCCCGGTGGCGTACTCCTCGCCCGCCGGCCTCAGCGGCTGGGGCAGCAGGTCGTGGCAGCGCCGTGCCACCCAGCCGGTACCGGCGGTGGCCGGCCACCCGGGGGGTCTGCGCCCGGCCGGGGGGGGCGGACTTCCGGGTTCAGCGCCCGGCCGCGCGCCGAGTGCCAGGCCCCGCTCCCCGAGCAGGACGTGGAACCGGCCCGCGACCACCCGGTGCCCCCGCTCGCCGGGGTGCGGCCGGCCGGCGCTCCACAGGGACCGGTCCGCTACCCGGCGGGCGTCGGCCGTGTGCAGATGGACGGTGTCGCAGCGGGTCTCACGCCGCCACCCCCGGCCCCGCGCCCGCGCCCGGGACGCCGTCGACCGGGGTCCCTGTCACCGGGACACCGGTCATGTCCCGCCGAGGGGTTTCGGGCACCGGAGCGGCGTCATGGGCGCTCAGGAAGGCCGCCACCGCCCTGTCCCATCCGAAGAGCCCGGCGCGCGCCCGCGCGGCGGCGCGCCGCTGCGCCTCGGGGCGGCGCAGCAGGTCGGTGACGGCGTCGGCGAACGCGGCCGGGGTGTCGAGGGCGGCCGCTCCCGCGTCCCCCATCACCTCGGACAGGGCCGAGGCCGCACTGGCCACGACGGGAGTGCCGCAGGCGAGCGCCTCCAGAGCGGCCAGGCCGAACGATTCCGCGGGACCGGGCGCCAGGCAGAGGTCCGCCGCCGCCTGGAGATCGGCCACCGTCTCGCGGTCGGGCACGTGGCCGAGGAAGCGGACGGGCAGCGACCGCGCGCGGGCCCGGCGTTCCAGGGCGCCGCGCAGGGGTCCGTCCCCCGCGACGACCAGGGCCGCCCGGACGCCCCGCGCCCGCAGCTCCGCGAGCGCGTCCAGCGCCGTCCCCGGGCGCTTCTCCACCGACAGCCGTGAGCAGAGCAGAAGCAGCACGTCCGCCCCGCCCGCGTACCGGGACCGTGTGGCGGTGCTGCGCCGGCCTGGCCTGCACCGCAGCAGGTCGACCCCGAGGGGTGCCCGGACCACGTTGCGGGCACCGACCCGTAGGAACTCGCGCTCCGCCCACTCCGTGGTGCACACGACGCGTGCGTAGGCCCAGGCGCTGCGGCGGTTGAGCCGGTCGGCCGTCCGGGCGGCCGCGGCGGCGGGCACGCCCCAGGTGCGCAGGACCCCCTCCGCCGTCTCGTGGGACACCATGACGGCGGGCACCCGGGCGCGGCGCGCCCACTCCCCCGTCCAGCGCAGGGTGGTGCGGTCGGAGACCTCCAGACGATCGGGGGCGAGCTCCTCCAGCAGTTCGCGCAGCCGCCCCCGGTCGGCGAGGACGCGGTAGCCGCCGGTGCCCGGGAGGGCCGGCCCCGGCAGGGTGATCACCCGCCCCTGCGGGGTATGCCGGTCGCTCCCGGTGTCCCCCGGCACGACCAGCACCGGTTCGTGCCCGGCCGCGAGGTACCCGCGGCCGAGTTCGTCCAGGGCGGTGCTCAGTCCCCCGGAGGACGGAGTGACGAAGTTGGTCAGCCGGACGATGCGCAGCCTCCGCGGTGTCATGCCGCCACCGCCGTCCGCTCCCGCAGCACCTCGGCGTAGTGGCCGAGCAGCTGATCCCCGACGACCGCCCAGGTACGGCCCTCGACGGCGGCTCTTCCGGCGCGCCCGTAGGCCGTACGGCGTCCGGGATCGGCGGCCAGGGTGGCGACCGCGTCCCGGAGCGCGTCGGCGTCGTGCGGCGCGACGAGCAGTCCGGTGCGCCCGTGGTCCACCAGGTCCAGCGGACCCCCGGCCGCGGGTGCCACGACCGCGACGCCGCTGGCCATGGCCTCCTGCACGGTCTGGCAGAACGTCTCGTGGGGGCCGGTGTGCGCGAAGACGTCGAGCGAGGCGAAGATCCGGGCGAGTTCATCGCCGGTACGGCGGCCGAGGAAGACGGCGCCGGGAAGGGCGGCGCGCAGGGCCGCCCCGCTCGGCCCGTCGCCCACGACCACCACGCGCACGCCGGGCAGTGCGCACACGCCGGCCAGGAGCTCGACGCGCTTCTCGGGCGCGAGCCGCCCGACGTACCCGACGAGCACCTCACCGCCCGGGGCCAGCCGGCGGCGCAGGGCCTCGTCCCGCAGTCGCGGGCCGAAACGGACGCCGTCCACCCCGCGCGGCCAGAGCCGTACGCGCGTCACCTCGTGCGCCTCCAGGTCGCGGACGGCCGCCGTGGACGGCGCCAGGGTGAGGTCGGCGGCGCGGTGCACGGCCCGCAACCGCCGCCACGCGGCGCCCTCGCCCGCGCCCACATAGGTGCGGGCGTACCCGGCCAGGTCGGTCTGGTAGACGGCGACGGCGGGCAGACCGAGCCGGGTGGCGGCCGCCATGCCCCGTACGCCGAGCACGAAGGGGCCGGCGAGGTGGACGAGGTCGGCGCGGTGCGCGGCGATCGTGGCGGCCAGCCGCCTGCCGGGCAGGGCCACCCGCACCTGCGGGTAGCCGGGCAGGGGGAGGGAGGGCACGCGTACGACCGGGCAGGGCGCGTCCCCGACGGCCGCCCCGGCGGGGGCCGCGGGGGCTATGACGAGGGGGTGGTGACCGCGTACGGCGAGGTGCCGGGCGGTCTGCAGGGCGCAGTGCGCCACACCGTTGACGTCGGGAGGGAAGGACTCGGTGACGATGACGACACGCATAACCGTGTTGTCGTCCCGCCCGGAGAGGCTGCGCCGACTTGGATCTTTCCGCCTGGGGAACGTCCCGTGAGCGTTGTCCCCCGCACCCGCTCCTCCGCCCGAGTGCCGCCGGGGTCGGGCCGACGGTTCCCCGGGCCCGGGGGACCCGCAAACCCGGAACACGGCGACAGGGGGCGCGACACGGGAGGCCGGGTCGGGGCCCGGTCGCCCGGGTCGCCCACGGTCCGGGCCGGTCCGGCGCCCTGCGGAGCCCGGGGCCGCTCGCGCGTCCGCCCGGGCTCCGCGGAACGTCGGCAGCTCCTACAGCGCGGTCATGTCCGGACCGATCCTGCTCCGTACGGCGGTCTGCACCTCGTCCTCCTCGGCGGGATCGGCGGCGAGCCGGCGCAGGCGCTCGGCCACCCGCACATCGCCGGTCTCGGCGTGCAGCGCGGCGATCTCCCGTGTGGTCTCCTCGCAGTCCCACAGGCACTCGACGGCGAAGCCGGTGGCGAAGGAGGGGTCCGTGGCGGCGAGGGCGCGGGCCGCACGCCCCCGGAGCTGGGAGGCCGCGGTCTCGCGGTAGATGTGCCGCAGGACGGGGGCCGCGCACGCGATGCCCAGCCGGCCCGTCCCGTCGACGAGCGCGTAGAGGGAGTGGGCGTCGGGGCCGTCGGTCCGCACGGCCTCGCGCAGTGCTCCCAGCACCAGGGCGGCGTCCTGTGCGGTGCCCCGGCAGGCGAGCACGCCGGCCGCCGACACCCCGAGCGCGTCGGGCCGGTGCACCCAGCCCCGCGCGCGGTCGACGGCGGCCTCGCCGCTCATCCGCTCGAAGGCCGCCACGGCGGCGTCGGCGACGGTACGGGAGTCGCTGAGGGCCGCGGCCTCGATGAGGTCGAGCACGGCGGGGTCCCGCGCCTCGGCGAGGTAGTGCAGGGCGGCGCACCGGGCGCCGTCGGGGCCGCCGCGGGCGGCCTCGACGATCGTCTCCCGGTCGTCGGGGCCCGCCACGGCGGTCAGGCAGCGGGCAGCGGGCAGATGGAGCGTGGTGCCGCGTTCCAGACCCTGCTGGGCCCAGTCGAAGACGGCCTGCACGCTCCAGCCGGGCCGGGGCCCGGTCGGGCGCATCTGCCGCTGCCAGCGGTCGAAGGACCCCTGTTCCTGGGCGGCGCGCACCCGGGCGCCGACCGCGTCCCGCTGATCCTCGGCCCACAGGCGCCAGGGTCGCGGTTCGAAGGCGTCCCGTACGGCGGCGGCCAGCTCGGCGTCGCCCTCGGCAGTGGCCGGGAACCGGGACAGAACGGGCACGGCCAGGGTGCGCAGACCGTTGTCGTCGTCCCGCAGCGCCAGTTCGTCGAGGGCCCAGGCCCAGTTGGAGCCGGCGGCGGCGTACCGCCTCAGCAGTGCGAGGGCGTCCTCGCGGCCGTAGGAGGCGAGGTGCCCGAGGACGGCGAGCGCGAGCCCGGTCCGTGACTCCTCGGTGTCCAGGTGGTCCTCGGCTCCGAAGAGGTGGGCCTCGATCTCGCCGAGTCCGCCGTGAAGATCCAGGTAGAGGCGCGCGTAGTACAGGGAGCGGTTCTCCACCTGCCAGTCCTGGCGGGGGTCGCCGAGGACGCAGTGGTTGAGGGCCGCGAGGGCTTCGGCGCGTGGCGCGGCGAGCGCGTGCAGCGTGCCGTCGCCGCGGCCCCGCTGCAGCAGGCCGAGCAAGGTGCCGCTCGGCGCTATGACTGGATCGAACATGGAAAATGCCTCACATCAAGCTGTAGACGCAACCGGGGGAACCGGAGAACGGTGATCGCCTAGGCCGCGCAGCAACATGTGGAGCCGCTCGTCGTCTTCCGCTTGGTGTTGACCATCTTCCTCTGCCTCTCGTCGGTGGCCCCCTATGGGCCCGACGTCATGATGACCCAGCCATTTCGCCACCGCGACCACATTTACGCCGTAGCTCCCACCTGGCGTTCAGCGTCCGTTCACCGGGACTCGAACAGCTCCAGGAGTTCTGTCTTCCCGAACATCCTCGCGGTATCCACGGCGGACGGAGTCCCTGCCTCCGGATTCGCGCCGCCGGCCAGCAGCGCGCGGATCACCTCGTCCTGCCCCTTGAAGACGGCTCCGGCCAGCGGCGTCTGCCCGCGGTCGTTGGCGCTGTTCCCGTCCGCGCCACGGGCGAGGAGGACCTCCACCGCCGTCGCGTGGCCGTGGTAGGCGGCGAGCATCACCAGGGAATCCCCCCTGTCGTTGGTGAGGTTCGGGGGCACCCCCGCGTCCAGGTACGCGGCGAGCGTCTCGGCGTCGCCCTGGCGCGCCAGGGCGAAGACCTTGGTCGCCAGCTCGATCACCTCGGGGTCCGGGGCTTCACTCATGGGATGAACCGCCTTTCATGTTGTTGACCTCACCCGGCCGCCATCGGCCATGGGACCCATCAGGCCCCTGAGACCGCTGAGGATCGGTCGAGTCCGGTCGCACCTGTTCGTCGAACATGTCGGTCGAGCGTGTCTGTCGAGCTTTTTCTCGGGGCTGTCGTCGGGCTTCCGTCGGGCTTCCGTCGAGCCGCCGGGTGGAGCTCACGGGTCGGGCCGTTGGACGGGCCCGGTGGAACCCGGTGACGCCGCACGGCGCCGCCCGACCCCGCACCGCCCGCCCTGCGGCGCCGATCCGCACGGTCCCGTGCGGGCCCGCGCGCCCGGCACGAGGGCCGAACGAGTGAATCGACAGGGTACTGCCCGGGCGCCGTCGGACCCCGGCCCGGCATCGACGGCGAGGATCATCGCCACCGGCCACCGCGCCCGCCCCCACCGACGTCCGGCCGGGACGCCCCCCCGACGTCCGCCAGTCAAGTGAAAACGCCGACATTTCACTCTTTCGCACCTTTTGTCGCATCAATACTTCCTGCGAGCTTGGAAGGACTCATGGTGACTGTCCCCTCACCCAGGAGCACCTCTCATGATCCTCTCCATCTCCGGCGTGGTACTGCTCGGCATCATCGTCTTCCTGTTCTTCAGGAAGGACGGACTCAAGGCTTCCCACGCCTTCGTCTGCGCACTCTTCGGCTTCTACCTCGCCGGCACCGCGATCGCGCCGAGCATCAAGGCGGGCGGCGCGAGCCTGGCCAGCCTGCTGGGCGGGATCAAGTTCTGACGCCCCGCTCCCCCTTCCACGACTTCAGGAGGACGACGTGGCCCGGCGACCACTCCCCCGCATTCTGAGCAGCGGCGGCGCCCAGATCGCTCGCAGTCGAGAGATCGCGCGCACGGCCGCCGACAGCGCCACGGACATCCTCCATCCACTGATCACGATCACTCGTGGTCTGCGGAGGCTGGCCTCGGCCGGACGTGCCCGATGGGCCGCGACACCCAAGGAGCGGCGCGGTCCCTCGCTGTTCCTGGGCGCGGCCTGCGTCCTGGTCGTGGCGCTCATCCCGTACGGGCCGATGCTGGCCCTGATCTCGGTGATGGGAGCAGCCGCGTGGAAGGGGCGCGAGCGTCCGGCCGTCAAGAACGGGCCGGACGAGGCGGAGACCGAGCGGCTCCGGGCGCTGTACGAGGCCCTGGTGCCGTACTTCTCCGTCGCCGACGACCCGAGCCCGCTCTACGCCCACGGCGGGAAGTGGGCCGATGTGTTCAGCGACTTCGAGTTCGACGGCGACGGCCGGCTCACCCGGCTGCGGGTGGCGTACCCCGCGCACTTCACGGACGGCGAGCCCGCCTCCCGGGCCCGGATCGAGCAGCTTCTGCACACCAAGTCCGGGCGCGGCCGCGAGTACCTCTTCCACTGGGACGAGGAGGGCAACGAGCTCCTGATGAGCGTGCTGCCGGCCCTGTCCACCGCCATCGCCGCCCAGCGGTTCGTCACCGTTCCGGGGGAGACGGTGCTCGGCTTCACGGACGCCGACGCGGTGCAGCGGACCGTGCCGGTGCGGGAGGGCGACGTGACGAGGGACGCGCCTCCGGTGATCTGGCGCACCGGGCCGCGTTCGACGGAGCCGCATCTGCTCGCCGTCGGCCAGCCCGGCAGCGGCACCACGACCCTGCTGCGTTCGATCGCGCTCCAGGCGCTGCAACACGGCGACGTGCTGATCGTCGAGGGCAGCGGGACCGGCGAGTACGCCTGCCTGACCGGCCGCTTCGGCGTGCTGGCCGTCGAGTGCGGCCTCAGCGGGGCGCTGTCCAGCCTGGAGTGGGCGGCCCACGAGACGGAACGCCGGCTGATCGCGGCCAACCGTTCCCGGCAGGCGGGGCACCCGGCTCCCGAGGACACCAGGCGGCCGCTGTGGATCCTGCTGGACCGGCCGAGCGTCTTCGGTCACCTGGCGGCGGCCGACGGGCGCCCGGATCCGCAGCACCTGCTGGAGGTTCCGCTGCGCCACGGCAGGGCCGCGAACGTGACGGTCGTCGTGGCCGAGCAGTTCGACAGCGTGGAAGCGCTGAGCGAGGCGGTGCGCACCCATACGCGGGCGCGGGTCGTGCTCGGGCCCGCCGCACCGACGACGGTGCAGGGGGTCCTCGGCGTGGCACCGCACACCACTCCCACCCCCGACGTTCCCCCGGGGCGCGGCTACGCCAGGCTCGGTACGGGCCCCGTGCTGCGGCTGCAGGTTCCGGCCACCCCCGATCCGTACGACGACGCGACGAGCGAGGCGCTCCGGCAGGCCGTACTGGAACTGCTGCCGGAGCACCAGACGGCGCCCCTGGAGGCGGTACCGGACGACGGGGCGCCGGAGCCGGAGCAGGAGCCGGCGCCGAGCGCCACGACAGTCGTCCCCCCGGCACCGACAGCCGCATCGGCCTCGGCGGCCGTGCCGTCGGCGACCGACAGCGGACAGCTGACGCCCGGCTGACGGCCCCGCAGGGCCGGCAGCCGGCGCCGGTGGCCGGCCCAGCCGCCGACCGCCGGTGGCTCACCCACCGGTCAGGCGACGAACGTCCGCGGCGCCTCCGCTCCCCCGCTCCCGTTCGCTCCGGCCTCCACCAGCCGCGCCGCCGCCGCCAGCCGGGTCGCCGCCTCCTTGGCGACCGGCCCGCCGACCGTGAACGGCAGGCGCACGTACCCCTCGAAGGCACCGTCGACACCGAAACGGGGCCCCGAGGGCACCCGTACGCCGACCCGCTCCCCCACCTCGGCGAGCCTGGACCCCGACAGCCCGCCGGTCCGCACCCACAGGGTCAGGCCGCCGCGCGGCACCTCGAACTCCCACTCGGGCAGCTCGGCGCGTACCGCGTCGACCAGCGCGTCCCGGTTCTCCCGTGCCTGCGCGCGGCGCAGCGAGACGGCCTCCTCCCAGCCGCCCGTACGCATCAGCCAGTTGACGCCCAGCTGTTCCAGCACCGGTGTCCCCATGTCGGCGTAGGCCCGGGCGGCGACCAGCGAGCGGATCACATCGGGGGCCGCCCGCACCCAGCCGATGCGCATCCCGGCCCAGAACGCCTTGCTGGCCGAACCGACCGTGAGCACGGTGCTGCCCGCCGGGTCGAAGGCGCAGACCCGCCGCGGCATCTCCCCGTCCTCCAGGTCCAGCTCCGACATGGTCTCGTCGACGACGAGCACCGTCCCGGCCGACCGGGCGGCGTCGACCAGCTGGCGCCGCTGGTCCTCGTCGGCCAGCGCGCCGGTCGGATTGTGGAAGTCGGCGACCACGTAGGCCAGCCGGGGCGCGGCGTCCCGGAGCACCTGGCGCCAGCGCGGCAGGTCCCAGCCCGTCAGGCCGTCCGCCATCGCCACGGGCACCAGCCGGGCGCCGGCCTCCCGCATCAGCTGGAGGATGTTGGCGTAGGAGGGCGACTCGACGGCGATCCGCTCACCCCGCCCGGCGAAGAGATGGCAGATCGCGTCGATCGCGCCCATGGCACCGGTCGTCACCATGATCTGCTCGGGCATCGTGGGGATGCCCCGTTCCGTATAGCGGTCGGCGAGCATCTGGCGCAGGGCGGGCAGTCCGGCCGGGTAGTCGCCGTGCGTGTGGGCGTAGGGCGCCAGCTCCTCCAGCGCGCCCTGGATGCCGCGGGTGAGCCAGGGCTCGGGCGCCGGCAGGGCCGCGCAGCCGAGGTCGATCATGGAGCCGAGGGACTCCGGCGGGAGGGGCTCCAGTCCCCGCGCCGGCAGCGGGTTGCCGGCCGGGACTGCGGTCCAGCTGCCCGCCCCGCGGCGCGATTCCAGAAAGCCCTCGGCGCGCAGCGCCTCGTAGGCGGCGGCCACGGTGGTGCGGCTGACGGCCAGCGCCAGCGCGAGTTCGCGCTCGGCGGGCAGCCTGGCGGCGACCGGCACGCGGCCCTCCAGGACCAGCAGCCGGATACCGTCGGCGAGAGCGCGGTAGGCGGGTGGCTTGCGCGTGCCGGGACCGGCCGGCCGGGACTGCTGTGCGTTCAGCTGCCGCGCGAGCTGGGCCGGCCCTACCGCCGAGGTCCACTGAGCCATGGAATTCAGTCCACCTTCCTGGAATTGGCCATGGTTGGCATCCAATTCCCCGCCACAGAGTGACATGAACCAGTCCACCACCATCACATCGGGGAGCACAACTTGGCCAGCACATCCGGCCCGCGGGCATCCGGAACCGGGCGTCTGCGGGGGCGCCACCTCCCCCGCAGGCTGTCGCAGCTCTACGCGGGGCTCGCGCTGTACGGCGCGAGTTCGGCGCTGCTCGTGCGGGGCGGCCTGGGCCTCGAACCGTGGGGCGTCCTCCACCAGGGCCTGGCGGAGCTGACCGGTCTGACGATGGGCGTCATCTCGATCATCGTGGGCGCCGCGGTGCTGCTGCTGTGGCTGCCGATCCGGCAGCGGCCGGGGCTGGGCACCGTCTCGAACGTCTTCGTGATCGGTATCGCCATGGACGTCACCCTCGCCCTCGTGCCGGACGTGCACGGCCTTCCGGCGCGGATCCCGCTGATGATCGCCGGCATCGTCCTCAACGGCGTCGCGACGGGCCTGTACATCGCGGCGCGCTTCGGCCCCGGCCCCCGCGACGGCCTGATGACCGGCCTGCACCGCGTCACCGGCCGCTCGATCCGCCTGGTCCGTACGGCCATCGAGATCACCGTCGTCATCACGGGCTTCCTCCTCGGCGGCTCGCTCGGCGTGGCCACGGTGCTCTACGCGGTGTCGATCGGGCCCCTCGCCCAGCTCTTCCTGCGCGTGTTCGCCGTCCCCGCCACGGACGGCGGCGGCACGGTGGTCACCCCGGGGACACCGGAGCAGGCCATACTGCGGCGGTGACCCGCACGCGACACCCCTACCTGGACCATCCCGCGCTCATACCCTTCGCCCACCGCGGCGGCGCCGCGGACGGGCTGGAGAACACCGCGGCCGCGTTCCGGCGCGCCTCGACGGCCGGCTACCGCTACTTCGAGACCGATGTGCACACCACGGCGGACGGCAGGCTGGTCGCGTTCCACGACGCCACGCTCGACCGCGTGACCGACCGCCGCGGCCGCATCCGGGAGCTGCCCTGGAGCGCGGTCCGTGAGGCGAGGGTGGCGGGCAGCGAACCGCTGGCGCTCTTCGAGGAGCTGCTGGAGGAGTTCCCGGACGCCCGGTGGAACGTGGACCTCAAGGCGGAGTCCGCCCTCGCCCCGCTCGTCGCGCTGATCCGCAGGACGGGTGCCTGGGACCGGGTGTGCGTGGGCTCCTTCAACGAGGGCCGGGTGGGCCGGGCCCTGCGCCTCGCGGGCCCGCGCCTGGCCACCTCGTACGGGGTGCGGGGCGTGCTGGGACTGCGGCTGCGCTCGTACGGGATCCCCGCGGCGGTGCGCGCCGGGGCGATCGCGGCGCAGGTGCCGGAGACCCAGAACGGCGTGCGGGTGGTGGACCGGCGCTTCGTGCGGGCGGCGCACGCGCGCGGGATCCAGGTCCACGTCTGGACGGTGAACGATCCGGAACGGATGACCGCCCTCCTGGACCTCGGGGTGGATGGCATCATGACCGATCATCTGGAGACGCTGCGCGAGGTGCTGACCGACAGGGGGGTCTGGGCCTGACGGCGTCGGCCGGCCACGGGGACGAAAAAAGGGGGGCGCGTGACCGCCGAGACCGCAGACCGGGCAGCGGACGACGCGCCGGGGAGCAGACGACGCGAACAACGCGGCTGGTACTTCTACGACTTCGCGTGCTCCGTCTACTCGACGAGCGTGCTGACCGTTTTCGTCGGTCCGTATCTGACGTCCGTCGCCAAGGCGGCGGCCGACGCCGACGGCTTCGTCCATCCGCTGGGGATCCCGGTCCGCGCGGGCTCGGTGTTCGCGTACGCGGTGTCCGTGTCCGTACTGCTGGCCGTCCTGGTGATGCCGCTGGCGGGGGCGGCGGCCGACCGCACCGGCCGCAAGAAGCCCCTGCTGGCCGCGTCCGCGTATCTGGGGGCGGCCGCCACGGCCGGGATGTTCTTCCTGGACGGGGACCGCTATCTCCTGGGCGCGTTCCTGCTCATCGTGGCCAACGCCTCGCTGGCCGTCTCGATGGTGCTGTACAACGCCTACCTCCCGCAGATAGCGCAGCCCGCGGAGCGCGACGCGGTCTCCTCGCGCGGCTGGGCGTTCGGCTACGCGTCGGGGGCACTGGTCCTCGTCCTGGACCTCGTCCTCTACACGGGCCATGACGCGTTCGGGCTCTCCGAGTCCGAGGCGGTACGGATCTGCCTGGCCTCGGCCGGTCTGTGGTGGGGCGCCTTCACGCTGATACCGCTGCACCGGCTGCGCGACCGCCGGGTGCCACCGGGCGGGGAGGGCACGGTCCCGTCGGGCTGGCGCCAACTCCTGGGAACCCTGCGCGACATGCGCCGCCATCCGCTGACGCTCTCGTTCCTCCTCGCGTATCTCGTCTACAACGACGGGGTGCAGACGGTGATCTCGCAGGCGTCGATCTACGGCTCGGAGGAGCTGGGGCTGGACCAGACGACGCTGATCGTCGCCGTACTGCTGGTCCAGGTGCTGGCGGTGGCCGGCGCCCTGGGAATGGGACGGCTGGCCCGTTCGTACGGCGCCAGGCGCACGATCCTCGGTTCGCTGGCCGTGTGGACGCTGATCCTGGCGGCCGGCTACTTCCTGCCGGCCGGGGCGCCCGTCTGGTTCTTCGGCCTCGCGGCGGCGATCGGCCTGGTGCTGGGCGGCAGCCAGGCGCTGTCACGGTCCCTGTTCTCACATCTGGTGCCGGCGGGCAAGGAGGCCGAGTACTTCTCGGCCTACGAGATGAGCGACCGGGGTCTGAGCTGGCTGGGGCCACTGGTGTTCGGGCTCGCCTATCAGCTGACCGGGAGCTACCGGGATGCCATCATCTCGTTGGTGATCTTCTTCGCGCTGGGGTTCGTCCTGTTGGCGCGCGTCCCGATGAGGCGTGCGGTGGCCGCTGCGGGGAACCCGGTTCCGGACCGGATTTAGACGTCCAAGTGAAAGGCCGGTAGTGTACGCCTTTGGCTTGCCAGGCGGACCGTTACTGCGCGCTGAAGAAGTAAAGACGCTGGGTGACATCTGCTGCCAGATGTGACAAACCGGGCACTGGTGGGTACAACAAGGGGCGGCACGACGGGCGACGCAGGACCCGCAACGGGAATCTTTATGGCCGACCGGACGTTGACCGGATGACGACGACAGCGACACCTGTCCTGTGGGCGACAAGCCCGGGAGGCACGATTCATGAGTGAGCGAGCTCTTCGCGGCACGCGCCTCGTGGTGACCAGCTACGAGACCGACCGCGGCATCGATCTGGCCCCGCGCCAGGCGGTGGAGTACGCATGCGAGAAGGGGCATCGTTTCGAGATGCCCTTCTCGGTCGAGGCGGAGATTCCGCCGGAGTGGGAGTGCAAGGTCTGCGGAAGCCAGGCACTCCTCGTGGACGGGGATGGCCCCGAGGAAAAGAAGGGCAAGCCGGCGCGTACGCACTGGGACATGCTCATGGAGCGGCGCACCCGCGAGGAGCTGGAGGAGGTGCTGGCCGAAAGGCTGGCCGTCCTGCGCTCCGGCGCCATGAACATCGCAGTGCATCCGCGCGACAGCCGGAAGTCCGCGTGATCGCGTAAAGCGACCGCAACAAGCGAAAAGCCGTGGGGCGGTGGGGCACCGAGTGTGCCGCACCGCCCCACGGCTTTTCGCCATGCCCGCACACGGCCGGACCGTGGTCTTCGGCCGTGCCCGGCCGCGGCCGGCGGCGTCTCGCCACAGCCGCACGCGACGGGCCGATGGCCTGCCCCCGGCCCCCGCGCACTCGTGCGGGGGCCGGCGGGCAGGCGTCCCTCATGGCGACGCGTCGCGGACAGGCGTCTCTCTGGCAACGGCGAGGCGTCGGGTGCCGGAGCGTCCGCCCCTCGCGTCGGATCAGGGCGTCAGGGGCGGGCGCCGGTCCTCGTAGGGAGAGCGCCGGCCGGGCGCGTCGTCGCGGATGACCTCACCCTGGACGACCTTGCCGTCGGGGCGATGCATACGGGCCTGCTGGAAGGCGTCCCCCAGGGAGCCGGGGACCATGGCCCTCACCCGCCGGTCGAGCGCCTTCTCCGCGTACCGGCCGGCCATCGCGCGGACCGGCGGAAGGAGCAGCAGCAGGCCCGCCACGTCGGAGATCGGACCGGGCACCATCAGCAGCAGGCCGCCGAGCATCAGGAAGCCGTTGCCGGTACTCCCCCTGTCCGGGCCGGGCGCCGCCCCCGACTGCTGCCGCTGAAGCGTTTCGGTCAGCGTACGGAAGGCACGCCGCCCCGCTCGCTTGATCACCGCGGCGCCGAGCAGACCCCCGCCGACCAGGAGGGCGAAGACGGTGAGTCCGCCGGCGGCGCCCGCCACGAGGGTCAGCAGCCAGATCTCCAGCACCAGCCAGGCGGCCACGCCGAGGGGGACGAGGGAGCGGGCGCGTGAGCGCTTGCGGGCGGAAGGGGGCGGTGAGCCGGTCGTCATGCTCCCAGTGTGCCCAAGAGCGCGCCAGGACGGCGTAAAGGAAAGATGAGCTCAGGCGGGCTTGCGGCCCAGGAGGCGACGGGCCCGGGACCCGACCCCCCACGCGGTGACCCGCCACAGCGCCTCGACGACGATGTCCCGGCTCATCTTGGAGTCGCCGAGCTCACGCTCCACGAAGGTGATGGGCACCTCGACGACATGGAAGCCGGCGGCGACGGCCCGACGGGCCAGGTCGACCTGGAAGCAGTACCCCTGGGACGACACCTCGTCCAGACCGAGCCCTTCCAGCGTCTCCCGCCGGAAGGCCCGGAAACCGCCGGTGACGTCGCGGATCGGGACGTCGAGGAGCAGACGGGAGTAGGTGCTGCCGCCACGGGAAAGGTACTCCCGGGACTTGGGCCAGTTGACCACCCGTCCGCCCGGCACCCAGCGGGAGCCCAGCACCAGGTCGGCACCCTTGAGGGCGGTCAGCAGCCGCGGCAGCTCCTCGGGCTGGTGGGATCCGTCGGCGTCCATCTCGACGAGGACGCCGTAGTCGTGCTCGATGCCCCAGCGGAAGCCGGCCAGATAGGCCGCGCCGAGCCCTTCCTTGCCCTTGCGGTGCAGGACGTGGACGTGGGTGTCCTCGGCGGCGAGCTCGTCGGCCAGCTTTCCGGTGCCGTCCGGGCTGTTGTCGTCGGCGACCAGGACGTCGGCGTCGGGTACGGACGCACGCACCCGGGAGACGATCGCCTTGATGTTCTCGGCCTCGTTGTAGGTCGGGATGATCACCAAGGCCCTGCCGAGCGGACCGTACCGCCTCTGGCCGACATCGTTCACTGCTGCCCCTTACGTCCGTACACAGATCTCCACCTTAGCGAGCCCATGACGCCGTCCCCTCCCGGTACGGGGGTGAGGCAGCGGACGCGGTGCGGCAGGAGCCGTGGAACCGTGGCGGGGAATCACCGATCGGGGCCCGGCGCCCTTCGGGCCGACCTGGCGCCCGCTGGCTGCGGGTCGACCGAAAGCCGTTGTCTACTGAACGTCCGGGCCCCACCCGGTCGCACCCCCCGGGCTCCCGCGGAGCAGGGGGGACCCCGACCGGAGAAGCCTGCCCTCGCTCCCGGGACTCGGGCGCTGAACCTGGCTCCCAGTGGTGGTGAGCCGGTGCGGCACACCACCCCATGACCCAGCGGCGTTCGACGAGAGCGGGGAGGTCGACCGGTCGGACGTCCTGTGGTGGACCCGGCCGAACCTACCCGCCGCCGACCGCTCGCTGTCAACAGCCGCCCCACCTGCGGCGATTGAGTGAAGCAGCAGGTCAGAGGGGAAGATCCGCAGGTCGCGGACGAGACCCGGGGGCGGCACCCGGCGTACGAAATGTCCCTACGTCACTCGTTCGGTCGCACGAAGACCGTTTGTCCGAAGACCACGGTCCGCAGGCAGACCGGCAGGGCGGCGCCGGGCGTCAGGTCCGGCAGGCCGGGCGTTCCCGAACGCGGGTCGGTGGACCAGCGGGCCACCCGGTCGTCGGGCGCCTGCACCACCAGTTCACCGGTGCGCCAGACCGCGTAGTCCGCCGGCGCGCCGGGCACCAGGGTGCCCGCGTCGTCGCGGCCGGTGGCGCGCCAGCCGCCACGCGTATGGGCGGTGAAGGCGGCGCGTACCGAGACGCGGTGCTCGGGCGTGCGGTGGAAGGCGGCCGCGCGGACGGTCCCCCACGGGTCGAGCGGCGTCACCGGGCTGTCCGAACCGAAGGCGAGGGGCACGCCCGCGCGCAGCATCGCGGCGTACGGGTTGAGGGTGCGGGCCCGCTCGACACCCAGGCGCTGGGCGTACATGCCGTCGTCACCGCCCCAGGCCGCGTCGAAGGCGGGCTGGACGGAGGCGGTGAGGCCCAGTTCCGCGAAGGCGGCGATGGTCTCGGGCGTGAGCATCTCGGCGTGCTCGACGCGATGGCGGGCGGCGCGCACCCGGGCGAGGCCGAGCGTCCCGGCGGCCGCGCGCACCCCCGCCACGACGGCGCCGACGGCGGCGTCCCCGATGGCGTGGAACCCGGCCTGGAGCCCCGCCTCGGTGCAGGCGGTGACATGGGCGGCGACGGCGGCCGCGTCGAGGTGGGCGGTGCCGGTGTGGTCGGCGTCCGCGTACGGCTGGTGCAGGCAGGCGGTGTGGGAGCCGAGCGAGCCGTCGACGAAGAGGTCGCCGGCCGCGCCGACGGCGCCGAGCTCGCGGATACGCCGGGCGTCCTTCTCCCCCGCGACCGGCTCGGCCCAGTAGCCGACCACCCGGGGACCGGGCTCCCCCGCGTCGCCCGCGAGGCGCAGCAGGGAGGTGAAGTCCTCCTCGTCGGAGATCTCGGGCCCCGCGCACTCGTGGACCGTGCCGATGCCGAGGGAGGCGGCGTGGCGCAGCGCGGCGCGCTGGGCGGCGGCGCGCTGGCCCGGTGTGACGGCGCCGTGCGCGGCGGCGCGGACGGCGTGGTGGGCGGCGGCGGTGAGGGGCGCGTCGGGCTGGTAGCCGACGAGGCCGGTGACGCCCGGGACCAGGTCGAGGAGGGCGCTCGTCACGACGGCCGAGTGGACGTCGACGCGGGGCAGGTAGAGGGGACGCCCGCCGGCCGCCTCGTCCAGTTCCGCACGGGACGGCGGCCGCCGCTCGGGCCAGCGGGCGGCGTCCCAGCCGTGCCCGAGGAGCACGCGGTCGCCGGGGTGCGCGGCGCTGTGCGCCCGTACGAGCGCCAGCGCCTCCCCCAGCGTGCGGGCGGCCGAGAGGTCGAGGCCGGTGAGGGCGAGCCCGGTGGCGGTGGTGTGCACATGGGCGTCGGTGAAGGCCGGGGTGACCAGCGCTCCTTCGAGGTCGATCACCTCGTCCACGCCGGAGGCGAAGGCGTCGGCCGCGCCTTCGGAGCCCACCCAGGCGACGTGCCCGCGTTCGACCACCATCGCCGTGGCGAAGGGGTCGGCGGGGCTGTGGACTTCTCCACCGCGCAGCAGCACGGTGCGGTGTTCGCTCTCGGTCATGGTGACCAGCCTAGATTCCCGCTAGACGCGCGGCGGCCGGGCCTCGTACGGAGTGGAGAGCACGACGGTCGTACGGGTGGAGACACCGGACTGGGAACGGATGCGGGTGAGCAGGTGTTCCAGCTCCAGGGGGGTCCCGACCCGCACCTTGAGGATGTAGTTCTCGTCGCCCGCGACGCTGTGGCAGGCCTCGATCTCGGAGATGTCGGCGAGCCGGTCCGCGATGTCGTCGGGGGCGCTGGGGTCGAACGGTTTGACCGAGATGAACGCGGTGAGGGGCAGGCCGACCGCCTCGGGGTCGACGACGGCGGCATAGCCACGGATGACACCGCGCTGTTCAAGCCGGCGCACGCGCTGATGCACCGCCGAGGTGGACAGGCCAGTGGCCTTGCCCAGGTCGGTGTAGCTCATGCGCCCGTCCTTGACGAGCAACTCGACGATCTGACGATCCAGCTCCTCCATGCGGATCAACCTATTGCCCCGGGTGCCTCGCGGCACAGTCGGAGGCGGCGCAAAGGGGCACCTGCGAGCGGCATGTGACGAACACCACAGGTTTGCGGCACAGCTGTTCCGAGACCTGATGGTTACCTTCCGGGCCGGGAGGGAAGTGCTTGCTTTGGTCGCGGCCGCATATGCCTGGACGGCCCACCCGAGGGGGAGATTCTCCATGCAGGAGCCTGTTGATTCCGTCGAATCCCACGAGGACGACGAGCGAGACGCATACGACACTTTCGAGATGTTCCGGGTGATCTGCCCGGACTGCGCACAGCCGATCGCGCTGCTCGCGGACGAGGACGTGCTTCCGGAGCACGCCCTGTGCCCGACGCCGTGGAATCCGTTCGTACTGTCGGTGTGCTCCGGAACCGGCCGGGCGGCCTCCGACGCACGCCCCGCCGATGAGACCCTGGAGCTCCAGGAGCAGGACACCGCGCTGCTGCTGACGCTCCCGCAGGGACTGGACTGGCGTACCCAGCCCTTCTCGCACGTGGGCGGTCCCGGCTCCCGTCCGATCAAGGTGCCGCAGATGCGCCGCGCCGCCTGAAGCCCGCGCCCGGGACCCGCCCGGTCCCGGACTGCGCCTGACGAGCCGTGTGAGGCGAGTGGTGATCCCTCGCCCACCGGCGCCGCGCGACCCCGGCCACCGGCCCACCCACCCCGCTCAGGAGCTTCCCGGTTCGCGGACGAGGCCGCGGATGCGACGGGTAACCGGTGCGGTGCGAGGGATTCCCGTACGAGGGATCGCGACGGGACGGGGCGACGGGACGGGGTCCCGGGGTCCGGTCCCGTGGTTCCGGTGTCCCGCACCCCGGTGCAGCGGCACCCGCCTCCCGGCGCGACGGAGTCGGGCAGACCGGAGCCCGGGGCCCTGGTCCCCCACAACCCGCCGGCCACACCCCTGTTCCTCACCACCCGGTGCGACCGGGTGGTGAGCGATGGGGTTCCGCCCGACGCCGCGCCCCACGCGGTCATCGGGTCGGCGGCCCCGTCGGGCGGCGGGCCGCGGACCGCGTCGGCGGGTACGTCGCGAACTCCCGCGCTAATGCCGCCGGGGGTGACCACGCGGGAGGGGCCGCGTTTGGCTGTGCATGACCTCGTTCCACTCGACGAGCGGCTACGGCCGGGGCCACGTGTTGGTCCAGGGCTCGGAAGAATCGGTTCCGCAGCCCTCCGATCCGCCCATCTACCGTGCCCTGGTCCACTCCTGGACCACCAGCGGCCGGACCGTACCGGGCCGCCGGGACCAGGAGTGGGCCCGGCTCGTGGCGGCGCCGGTATGGACCCTGCCCGGGGAGATCAGCGGGTCTCGGGGCCCGCGACGTGACGGGCGATGACCATGCGCTGGATCTGGTTGGTGCCCTCGACGATCTGGAGCACCTTCGCCTCACGCATGTAGCGCTCGACGGGGAAGTCGGCGGTGTAGCCGTACCCGCCGAGGACCTGGACCGCGTCGACGGTGACCTTCATCGCCGCGTCCGTGCAGAACAGCTTGGCCATCGCCGCCTCACGGGAGAACGGCCGCCCCGCGTCGCGCAGCCGGGCCGCGGAGAGGTAGAGCGCACGGCCCGCCTCGATCTGTGTGGCCATGTCGGCGAGCATGAAGCGCAGTCCCTGGAAGTCCGCGATGGGGCGGCCGAACTGCCGCCGGTCGGTCGCATAGGCCACGGCCTCGTCCAGGGCCGCCTGCGCGACACCGATCGCGCAGGCCGCGATGCCCAGCCGTCCGGAGTCGAGCGCCGACAGGGCGATCGCGAAGCCCTGGCCCTCGTCCCCGATGCGGCGCGCGTCCGGGACGCGTACGCCGTCGAAGTGGAGCTGGGCCGTGGGCGACCCCTTCATGCCCATCTTCTTCTCGGGCACGGCGGCGGACAGGCCCTCCGCGTCACCCGGCACGAGGAAGGCGGTGATGCCCCGCGCGCCCTCGCCGCCGGTACGGGCCAGCACCGTGCAGAAGTCGGCGACCCCGCCATGGGTGATCCATGCCTTGGTACCGGTGATGATCCAGTCGTCACCGTCCCGTACGGCTTTGGTGCGCAGGCTGGCGGCGTCGGATCCGGAGGACGGCTCGGAGAGGCAGTACGCGCCCAGGAGCCCCCCGCCGAGCATGGCGGGCAGGTGCTCGGCCCGCTGCTCCTTGGTGCCGTATCCGGCGAGGGCGTGGCAGGCGAGCGAGTGCACGCTGACGCCGAGGCCGACGGTCAGGCGGGCACCCGCCAGCTCCTCCAGCACCTGCAGATAGACCTCGTAGGGCTGGTCCCCGCCCCCGAAACCGGAGTCGTAGGGCAGGCCGAGCAGCCCTGCCTCGGAGAGCAGCGAGAAGACTTCGCGGGGGAAGCGGCCGGCGTCCTCCTCCTCGGCCGCCCGGGGAGCGATCTCCCGCTGGACGATGTCGCGCACCAGGGTCAAGAGGTCCCTGGATTCCTCGGTGGGCAGCTGACGTTCCACCGGCTGCGGGGCGCGGTCGGGCATTGCGGCGCTCTCCTCCCTGTCGGGCGCTGCGGCGGGCGCGCGCGAAGGGTTGGGCGGCGCCGCCGGGTCTCACTGCCTTGCCGATGCTGCCCTCCCGGATCACGGAAACGGCTGACCAGCGGCTGTGGCGGCTTGAGTATGCCCGATCGGCGGGCTCCCGTCACTGGGTGGAAGGGAGCCTTCCGCTACGGCCCGTTCAGCGGCCGTATTGGTACGCACCATTGACCTCACTGGTCTAGTCCATCTACGGTTCCCCCGAGCACGACGTCGCGTTCATGTCATGTCGATCCGCAGATCCCCACTCGCTCTGCCTCCCCCACGAGGAGACACGCATGCCCGGACCGCTCCACCGTCCCCCCACCCGCTTCCGCGCGCTGGTCGCCGCGGCCTGCAGCGTCGTTCTCGGCGCGGGCCTGCTGGGTGTCGCCGGCACCGCCTCCGCCGGCGAACCGGCGCAGGCCCCCGCCGCGGCCGCCGCCCCCGCGGCGCCGGCTGCGGCCGGTTCGAAGGTCGTCGGATACTTCACCAACTGGGGTGTCTACGGCCGCAATTACCACGTCAAGAACATCCAGACGTCGGGCTCGGCGGCCAAACTCACCCACATCAACTACGCGTTCGGCAACGTCACCGGCGGCAAGTGCGCCATCGGCGACGCCTTCGCCGACCACGAGAAGGCGTACACCGCCGACCAGTCCGTCGACGGCAAGGCCGACACCTGGGACCAGCCCCTGCGCGGCAACTTCAACCAGCTGCGCAAGCTGAAGAAGCTCAACCCGAACCTCAAGGTGATCTGGTCCTTCGGCGGCTGGACCTGGTCCGGCGGCTTCACCGAGGCGGCGAAGAACCCCGCCGCCTTCGCCGAGTCCTGCTACAAACTGGTCGAGGACCCGCGCTGGGCCGATGTCTTCGACGGCATCGACATCGACTGGGAGTACCCCAACTCCTGCGGCCTCAGCTGCGACACGAGCGGCCGCGACGCCTTCAAGAAGCTGATGGCGGCGCTGCGCGCGAAGTTCGGGACCGGCAATCTGCTGACCGCGGCGATCACCGCCGACGCCTCGGCCGGCGGCAAGATCGACGCCACCGACTACGCGGGCGCCGCGCAGTACCTCGACTGGTACAACCCGATGACCTACGACTTCTTCGGAGCCTGGTCCGCGAAGGGCCCGACCGCCCCGCACTCCCCGCTCACGTCCTACGCGGGCATCCCGCAGCAGGGCTTCGACACGGACTCGGCGATCAAGAAGCTCAAGGGCCTGGGCGTCCCGCCCCAGAAGCTGCTGCTGGGCATCGGCTTCTACGGCCGGGGCTGGACCGGCGTCACCCAGAAGGCACCGGGAGGCACCGCCACCGGGCCCGCCGCCGGTACGTACGAGCAGGGCATCGACGACTACAAGGTCCTCAAGACCAAGTGCCCGGCGAACGGCACGGTCGCCGGAACCGCCTACGCGCACTGCGGCACCGACTGGTGGAGCTACGACACCCCCGCCACCATCGCCGGGAAGATGACCTACAAGAACCAGCAGGGTCTCGGCGGCACCTTCTTCTGGGAGCTCAGCGGCGACACCTCGAACGGTGAGCTGATCAAGGCGATCAACTGACGCCACCCCCCATGCGACACCCCGCCCGTCCGTGACCCGGACGGGCGGGGTGTCCCCACGCGGGGGGAGGATGGGCGGGCCGCCCACCCTCCGGGACGCGGATCAGAACAGGCCGACCTGGGTGACGAGCATCGCGAAGACGACGACGAGAACCCATCCCAGGGCGTGCTCCAGCAGCTTGGGGCCGTCCTCCTGGGGGCCTCCGGTGCGGGCGCGGGCGGCAACAGCGGTGGTCGTGGTCATGGCTTCTCGCTCTGTCTGTCTGGCCGGCTGTGGACGTCCCCCCGGTCTCCCAGACCACAGTGCCAGCGCAAACGCCCGACGGGTAGAGACGTACCTCACTCCCCCTGCGCACCCGGCGCCCGCCCCGGGCGGGTTCAGCGGACACCGACGGCCGCCAGGGCCTGGCGTTGAGCGGTTGTGGGGTGGGCGGGCCAGTACAGATAGCAGACGCCGCCTGTGCCCGACGCCACTTTGCCGGAGGCGTTGTACCTCTTCGTACGCAGCCAGATGTTCTCCCACTCGCGGCGCCGGTAGACCCGGCGGACGGCATCGTTGCTCGGCGAGGCGGGGTCGTTGGCGATCACATCGCCCTCGGCGGTGAAGCCGATCACGGTCATCAGATGGCCGGCCGTTCCGTACCCCGCGCCGGTCAGCTCCTCCTTCAGGAAGGACTGGGACGTGATGACCGGGATGCCGGCCCGGACGAGGAGTTCCAGCTCCGTCAGCGACCGCAGCCGGGTGACCACCGCGCTCAGGTCGTCGTAGGTCGCGGCGTAGGCGGCGTTGAAGGGCCAGTTGCCGCAGCCGTCGTACTGGTGGTCGAAGGTGTGGCGGGCGGCGTGGCAGACCTGGGGGTCGGCGAAGGCCGGATCGACCCAGGCCAGGTCCTGGGCGGTGGGCCCGCGCCCCCAGTATTCGATGATCATCTGCGACGAGGTGGGGCTGCACCACGCCTCACCGCCGTTGTCGTACTCCGGGTACTGCCCGATGTGGGTGTTCTGCGAGTAGCGCGGGACGACCAGTTCCCGGCCCTGCCCCGGCTGCGAGGCGGGCACCGAGAAGCGGTCGGGGATGTCCGAGGCCATGGCGCCGATCCGCGTGACGGTCGGCGTCGCCCTGGTGCCGGGCGTGCGGTGCAGCGTCAGCCGCAGCCGGTACGACGCCAGGCGCAGCCCGCTCGCGGCGTCGTCGATGGAGAAGGTGTCGGTCCGGACGGAGCTCCTCCCGTCGCCCTGGCCGTCGACGGAGGTGCGCCGGATGTCCGTGTCGCCGTCACCGCTCGCCCAGCGGCCCAGTACGTACCAGGGGGTGTCGGTGCCGTCCGAGTAGCGGCCGCTCAGCTCGACGGCGATCCAGGTGCCCGCGGGGGTCTGGGCGTTCCAGGAGGCGATGGCCTCGGTCGCCGGGACGGTGGAGGTGTGACGCGGCGAGGTCCAGGTCGCGTACTCCCAGGTGGCGGTCGTTCCGGTGTGGGGGTCGCGGTAGTCCGTGCGTCCGGCGGGGGCGTCGATCACCAGGCCGGGACGGCGGCCGGCGAGCACGCGGGTTCCGGCGCCCGTTCCGGAGCGCCAGTCGGCATAGGTGGACCAGAAACGGTTGTCGACGAGACCGGGCCCGGACCCGTGCCCGTGCGGGAGCGGGACGCCGTCCGTCCGCGAGGCGTCCGCGGTCCGTGGAAGGGCGGCGGCGGGGGCCGCCGCCGTGCCGGCGACGGCGAGCGCGGCGGCGAGCACGGCTCTGCGCGGGGTGGAACCGGTCATGGCGATGACCCCCAGACGGGACGACGGACGGGGCGGCGGGTGCACGACAGCCGTCACTATCCCGCCTCCGGGGCCGCACCTGCCAGCGATTCGCCACGCGTCGCCGGAGCAATATTGGTCCCGACCAGTGGCGTGAGCTGCGGCGGCCCGGACGGGGCTTTGTAGGGTGACGGTATGGACCCCCTCGACCGCCGGGCCGACGAGCTGCGCGCGCTTCCCCCCTCGTGCGGCCCCGTCCGGCTGATCGCCGTCGACGGTCACGCCGGTTCCGGCAAGTCCACCTTCGCGTCGCGTCTGGCGGCAGCGCTCGGCGGCGCCCCCGTGCTGCGCCTCGACGACATCGCCACGCACGACGAGCTCTTCGCCTGGACGGACCGGCTGCGCGTGGACGTACTCGAACCGATGAGGCGCGGTGAGGTCGCACACCTTCACCCGTACGACTGGAACCTGCGCCGCTTCGGGCCGCCGCTGGCCCTGCCGCCCGCGCCCGTGGTCCTCATCGAGGGCGTGGGGGCCGGGCGGCGCGCTCTGCGGCCCCTTCTGGCGCGGCTGCTGTGGATGGAGCGCGGGCCCGAGGAGTCATGGAACCGGGGCCGTGACCGCGACGGACCGGCCCAGTCCGATTTCTGGGACGGATGGACGGTGGCGGAGATACGCCATTTCGCGACGGACCCTTCCCGCCCGTTCGCCGATGCTCTGATACGTGAGTGTCGTGAGGGGTACGAGTGGCTCCCGGGGCCTCATTCGGCAGCAGACGCAAACCGGATCATTACTCACCGTGACCGACATCCCCGACCGTACTGAGCAGTCGGAAATCAGCCGCCGAGAGTGCCCCAACTTCGCTTGACCGACGGGGCTTACAGGTCTTACGTTCTCAATGTGCGGCTTTCCGGAGCCGCCGCGGACACGAAGCCCCCGGTTGTTCCCCCGTGATCGGGGGCTTCGTTCTGCCCTCGTTCCCCTCTTCCCGGGCTGTTGGAGCACCTGACGCTCACCCTGGGTCACCACCGCGGGAACGCTCGCAGCGCCCTTAAGCCCACACCCCTGCGCAGGTACGATGCCCCTCGGTGCGGTCGAATCCCGTTCATGAGAGGGCGATGGGCAAGCTTCCGACGGGCGACCGCCCGGCGGGACAGGTACGGGGCACGGTTGTGGGGGACCCGATGGACATCGGCACACAGGGCTCACATGCCCCGGCCGACCTCGCCTGGATGCGCGGCGTGGACGCCTACACCATGGGCGCGTATCCGCAGGCGGAGGAGGAATTCCGGACCGCTGTCCGGATCGACCCCGCCATGGCCGACGGCTGGCTCGGACTGCACGCGTTACGGGTCGACACGACCACGGCGCTGCTGCGGATGTACCGCAACCGGGAGAGGTTCGGCGAGCAGCGCGCCCGCCACCGCCGCAGACTCAACTCCTGGTACTGGCTGGGCTGGTGGGTGCAGCCGGTGCTGGAGAGCCCGCGCGATCTGCTGCTCGCGCACGCCTCGCACTGGCTGGACGGCCGTCATGTGCCGGAGCTGGACCGGGCACTGGCGGAGCTGCCGCCCGTCGACACGGACGCGCAGGTGCGGTTCCTGCACGCCTGCCGGGCGTACCTGGTCAAGGACTGGGACCAGCTGGTGCGCCACACCGAGCCGCTCGTCGACGATCCGCTGCTGGGCATCGAGGCAGGACTGTTCGGCGGGATGGCGCGGGTCCGGCTGGAGATGTACGGGCAGGCGGAGCCGCTGCTGTCCGCCTCGCTGATGCGCTGCCGCAGCGAGCAGCCCCAGCGCAAGGAGCTGCGGTACTGGCTGGCCCGCGCCCATGAGGGGACGGGCCGCAGCGCCGCCGCCCTTCCGCTGTACCGGGCCGTGCACCGGATCGATCCGGCGTTCATGGACACCGCCGCCAGGCTCGCGGCGATCGCGGAGTACGACGGGTTCGAGGGCTCCGAGGAGGCGGCCGGTATGGCCACCCTCTCGCTGGCCGGGGCCGGCGCCGGACAGGACGTTCTGGACGGCCGGGACACCGTCGAGACGCAGGAGGTCACGGATCTGTCGCCGTCCGGCGACGGGCTGAGGATGGGCGGCGACCCCCAGCCGCCCATGGGAATGCCGGGCCCCTCCCCCGCGCCCGACAAGGTACGGGAGAAGGCGGCCGCGCCGCGCCGGCCCGGGCACCCGCCCTTCCCCGCAGGCTCCACCGACCCCGGGCTGCTGGCGGCGGCCCTCGCCGAGCTGGAGCGGATGGTGGGCCTGGAACCGGTGAAGCGCCAGGTCAAGGCCTTGTCGGCGCAGCTGGAGATGGCTCGGCTGCGCGCCGGGCAGGGGTTGCCCGTGCAGCCGCCGAAACGTCACTTTGTCTTCTCCGGCCCCTCCGGCACCGGAAAGACCACGGTGGCCCGCATCCTCGGGCGGGTGTTCTACGCGCTCGGGCTGCTCGGCGGCGACCATCTGGTGGAGGCGCAACGCTCCGACCTGGTGGGTGAGTTCCTCGGCCAGACCGGGGTGAAGGCCAACGAGCTGATCGATTCGGCGCTGGGCGGGGTGCTCTTCGTCGACGAGGCGTACTCGCTGTCGAACACCGGCTACAGCAAGGGCGACGCCTACGGCGACGAGGCCCTCCAGGTGCTGCTCAAGCGCGCGGAGGACAACCGGGACCATCTGGTGGTGATCCTGGCCGGCTATCCGGAGGGCATGGACCGGCTGCTCGCCGCCAACCCCGGGCTCTCGTCCCGCTTCACGACCCGGGTGGACTTCCCCTCGTACCGTCCCGCGGAACTGACGGCGATCGGCCGGGTACTGGCGGCGGCGAACGACGACGTCTGGGACGAGGAGGCCCTGGAGGAGCTCCGCTCGGTCAGCGCCCATGTGGTGGAGCAGGGCTGGATCGACGAGCTGGGCAACGGCCGCTTCCTGCGCACCCTGTACGAGAAGGCGTGCGCGTACCGCGATCTGCGGCTGTCCGGGTACGCCGTGACGCCCACCCGCTCGGAGCTGGCGACCCTGCGACTGGCCGATCTGATGCAGGCGTACGGCGAGGTGCTGTCGGGCCGGGGCCCGGTGGACCGCGGCCCCCAGGACCCGCCCGGCTTCTGACGGGCGGGGTCCCGGGAGCGTCGAAGGCCGACGGTGGCGTCAGCCCGTGAGGACCCCTTCGGCGGGGGCGGGGCGGGGCTCGGTGACGAGCGGCACCGGAGGGGTGCCGGTACGGTGCGCCGGGTCGCGCACCTCACCGACGAGCATCTCCAGGACGTCCTCCAGCGCGACCAGGCCGAGCACCCGCCCGGAGCCGTCCGCGACCTGGGCCAGATGGGTGGCCGCACGGCGCATCACGGTGAGGGCGTCGTCGAGCGGCAGCTCCGCCCGCAGGGTGGCCATCGGCCGCCACAGGCGCTGGGGCACGGCCCTGTCCCCGTCCTCCAGGTCGAGCACGTCCTTGACGTGCACGAAGCCCATGTAGGCACCGCCGCCCTCCGCGCACACCGGGAAACGCGAGTACCCGGTGCGGACGGTCAGTTCCTCGATCCTGCTCGGGGTGACCGAGGGAAGGACGGTGACCAGGGCCGTACGCGGGATCAGCACGTCCGACACCGGGCGGCTGCCCAGCTCCAGCGCGTCCTCCAGCCGCTCCTGCTCGGCGGGGTCGAGCAGTCCGGCCAGGCCGGAGTCCTCGACGAGCCGGCCGAGCTGGGCGCTGGTGAAGACCGCCTCGACCTCGTCCTTGGGCTCCACCCGGAAGGCCTTGAGGACGAGACGGGCGCAGGCGCCGAGGGCCGCCGTCACCGGGCGGCACAGCCGGGCGAAGCCGACCAGGCCGGGGCTGAGCCACAGCGCGGTCCGCTCCGGCGCCGCCATGGCCAGGTTCTTCGGGAGCATCTCGCCGATGACCAGGTGCAGGAAGACCACCACGGCCAGCGCGATGACGTACCCGAGCGGATGGATCAGGCCCTCGGGCAGGTGGACGGCGTGGAACACCGGCTCCAGCAGCCGCGCGACGGTCGGTTCGGCGACGGCGCCCAGGGTCAGCGAGCACATGGTGATGCCGAACTGTGCCGCGGCCATCATCCGCGGCAGGTTCTCCAGGCCGTACAGCACCTGGCGGGCCCGCTTGGAACCGAGCGGCTCGATCTGGCTGCGGCGCACCGAGACCAGGGCGAACTCCGCGCCCACGAAGAACCCGTTGGCGAGCACCAGAAGGCCCGCGAAGAGCAGTTGCAGCACGCTCATCGGACGGCCTCCGCCACATCGGCCGCGGCCGGCGCACCGCTGGTGCCCGGGAGGCCGGCGGTACGGACCAGCCGGACGCGCTCGGCGCGGTTGCGGTCGACCTGGCGCACGGACAGGCGCCAGCCGGGCAGTTCGGCGCGGTCGCCCGGGGCGGGGATGCGTCCGAGCAGATCGGCGACGAGGCCGGCGACGGTCTCGTACGGCCCGTCGGGGACTTCGAGACCTATCCTGCGCAGGGTGTGGACCCGGCAGCTGCCGTCGGCCTCCCAGGCGGCGTGCCCGTCCTCGGCCGCGACGGCGGCCAGCTCGGGCAGGTCGTCGCCCTCGTCGTCGTGCTCGTCGCGGACCTCGCCGACGAGCTCCTCCACGATGTCCTCCAGGGTGACCACGCCGGCCGTGCCGCCGTACTCGTCGACGACGACCGCGATGGGCTGCTCGCTGCGCAGCCGTTCGAGGAGTGTCTGCGCCGGGAGCGTCTCGGGGACCAGCAGCGGGGGGACGGCGACCCGCCCGACCGGGGTGCGCAGCCGCTCGTGCACCGGCACGGCGAGCGCGTCCTTGAGGTGCACCATGCCGACGATCTCGTCGATGCGGTCCCGGTAGACCGGGAAGCGGGAGAGCCCGGTGGCCCGGGTCAGGTTGAGGACGTCGGCCGCGGTGGCGTCCGTCTGGAGCGCGCTGACCTTCACCCGCGGCGTCATCACGTGCTGGGCGGTGAGGCCGCCGAGCGAGAGGGTGCGCACGAAGAGGTCGGCGGTGTCCTGTTCGAGGGCGCCGGCCTGGGCGGAGTGCCGGGCCAGCGAGACCAGTTCACCGGGGGTACGGGCGGAGGCGAGCTCCTCGGTGGGCTCGACGCCCAGCAGCCGCACGAGCCGGTTGGCGACCGCGTTGAGCACGGCGATCACCGGCCTGAAGGCGGACGAGAAGGCGTGCTGCGGGCCCGCGACGAACCGCGCGACCTGCAGCGGGCGGGAGACCGCCCAGTTCTTCGGGACGAGTTCGCCGATCACCATCTGGACGGCGGACGCGGCCAGCATGCCGATGGCGACCGCCACCCCGGAGACGACCCCTTCGGGCAGTCCGGTCGCGGTGAGCGGTCCGTCCAGGAGCCGTGCGAGCGCCGGTTCGGCGAGCATGCCGACGACGAGCGAGGTGATGGTGATGCCGAGCTGGGTGCCGGAGAGCTGGAAGGACAGCTCCCGCAGGGCCTTGACGACGGTGCGGGCACGCCGGTCGCCTTCGGCGGCGGCCCGTTCGGCGTCCGCCCGCTCCACGGTGACGAGGCCGAACTCGGCCGCCACGAAGAAGCCGTTGGCAAGGATCAGAAGGAATGCCGCGGCAAGCAGCAGAAGGGGGATGATCATGCCGCCGCCTCGTGCGAAGGGGCGGCGCAGGTACTACCGGACGATCCGTCCATTGCTGGAGGGAGTCACTCCTCGGGTCGCAGGTGCCCCGCCGGCCCGTGTGCTGCCGTCTGCGCGAGGCGGTGGCGCGTTCGGCGCCACCGCCTCAAGAGTAATCACGGCACGGGCAGGTGGGGCACGGGGTCGGCGCCCGTACGGGGGACCTGGACGGGCGCGCGGGTCTCAGCCGCGCTCGGAACCGGTGCCCCGGTTCTCCGCGAGGGCGCGCAGTGTCCGGGCGTCGCGGATGGCCTGCTGCTTGCCGATGCCGGGCTGGATGCCCAGGGCGGGCATGCTGGTGCCGTCGCTCAGGTCGAGGAAGACCCAGGGGTCGCCCTCGCGCAGATTCACCCGCAGGATCTCGGCCCATGCCAGTCGGCGTGTCCGGGTGAGGTTGACGACGACGACGCCCTCGTCGTCGGCGACGACCTTGGGGCGGCTCAGCAGGGCCAGGACGCCGAAGAAGAGCGCCGCGGTGAAGATGAAGCTCGCGCGCTCACCCCCACCCAGGTTCTCCAGCATCAGGGCGACCGCCGTGATGACGGCGAACATCACCGTGCCCACGGTCAGCAGGACCGCCCGGGTGCGGGTCGGCCGGAACGTGACCGGGAGCGCCGGCAGGGGGATGTCGGACATGACGTGCGGGGTCCTTCGGCGGTCCGTCGGAGGCGGTGGCCTCGGAGGCGATGGTCTCGGAGGCGGTGTCTCAGAGGCGGCAGGCGTGGATGGATGTCGTCAGGATGGCGCGGGCTCCCAGGGCGTACAGATCGTCCATGATCCGCTGCGCCTCCTTCGCCGGCACCATGGCACGGACGGCGACCCAGCCCTCGTTGTGCAGCGGGGAGATGGTCGGCGACTCCAGGCCGGGGGTGAGGGCGACGGCCTGCTCCAGGTGTTCGGCGCGGCAGTCGTAGTCCATCATCACGTACGAGCGGGCCACCAGGACGCCCTGGAGGCGGCGCAGGAACTGCTCGACCTTCGGCTGTACGGATTCGTCGGCGGTGCCGGCGCCGGGGACAGCTCCCGCCGAAGGCAGGGGGCGGATGACCACGGCCTCGGAGGTGAGGATCGGCTCACCGATGACCTCCAGACCGGCGTTGCGCAGCGAGGTCCCGGTCTCCACGACATCGGCGATGACCTGGGCGACGCCCAGCTCGATCGCGGTCTCCACCGCGCCGTCGAGGTGGACGACCGAGGCGTCGATGCCCTGGTCGGCGAGGTGCTTGGCGACGATGCCCTCGTAGGAGGTGGCGATCGTCATGCCGCCGAAGTCGGCGGGTCCGGTGGCCGTGCCGGGCTTGGTGGCGTACCGGAAGGTGGAGCGGGCGAAGCCGAGCTGGAGGATCTCCTCGGCGTTGGCGCCGGAGTCCAGCAGCAGGTCGCGGCCGGTGATGCCGACGTCGAGCCGGCCGGAGCTCACATAGATCGCGATGTCGCGGGGGCGGAGGTAGAAGAACTCGACCTCGTTCTCCGGGTCGACCAGGACCAGCTCCTTGGACTCCTTGCGCTGCTGGTAGCCGGCCTCATGGAGCATCGCCGACGCAGGCCCTGACAGTGAACCCTTGTTGGGGACGGCGATGCGCAGCATGCGGTGGGCTTCCTTTGCTCTGAAGGGGTGCTGGGGAGGTGGTGCGGGGCTTCGGACCCGGTGGGCTCCGGATCGGGGGCGGTGCTCAGAGGTGGGCGTAGACGTCGTCGAGCGAGATCCCGCGGGCGACCATCATCACCTGGACGTGGTACAGCAGCTGCGAGATCTCCTCGGCGGCGGCTTCCTTGCTCTCGTACTCGGCGGCCATCCAGACCTCGGCGGCCTCCTCGACGACCTTCTTGCCGATGGCATGGACGCCCTTGTCCACCAGCTCGGCGGTGCGGGAGGTGGCGGGGTCGCCGGTCTTGGCCTTGAGCTCCAGCTCGGCGAAGAGCTCTTCGAAGGTTTTGTTCGCCATGATGTCCTAAGAGTACGGGGTGGGGGCCGCCCACTCAGCGCCAGGGTTCGCTGACCGTGCGCAGTGTGGTCGCGGTGGCGACGGCGGCGGTGACCGCCTCGTGCCCCTTGTCCTCGTGCGAGTCCGCCAGGCCCGCCCGGTCCAGGGCCTGCTCCTCGGTGTCGCAGGTCAGTACGCCGAAGCCGACGGGTACGCCGGTGTCGACGGAGACCTGGACGAGGCCCTGGGTGACGCCCTGGCACACGTACTCGAAGTGCGGCGTGCCGCCGCGGATGACGACGCCGAGCGCCACGATCGCGTCGTAGCCGCGGCCGGCGAGGACCTTGGCGACGACCGGGAGCTCGAAGCTGCCGGGGACCCGCAGCACGGTCGGCTCGTCGATGCCGAGCTCGTGCAGGGCGCGCAGGGCACCGTCGACGAGTCCGTCCATGATCTTCTCGTGCCACTGCGCCGCGATGACCGCGACCCGCAGGTCGCCGCAGTTCTTCACGCTCAGTTCGGGTGCGCCCTTGCCGCTCACGTCTCTCCTTCGTGCCTTCGTCGCTGTGTTGCGTTGTTGCTGTGTCGCTGTGTCGCGCTGTGCCTACTGGTTGGTGCAGGGGGACGCGCCGGCCGCGTCGAGCCAGGGCAGGTCGTGTCCCATCCGGTCCCGCTTGGTGCGCAGGTAGCGGAGGTTGTGCTCGCCGGCGTGGACCGGCATGGGCTCGCGCCGGGTCACGGTCAGTCCGTGCCGGGCCAGGGCGGCGACCTTGTCGGGGTTGTTGGTCATCAGCCGCAGGCTGCGCACGCCGAGGTCGTCGAGCATCTGGGCACCGGCGGCGTAGTCCCGGGCGTCGGCGGGCAGGCCGAGCTCCAGGTTGGCGTCGAGGGTGTCGCGGCCGCGCTCCTGGAGTTCGTAGGCGCGCAGCTTGGACAGCAGGCCGATGCCGCGTCCCTCGTGGCCGCGCAGGTAGACGACGACGCCGCGGCCCGCCTCGGTGACGCGTTCCATGGACGCTTCCAGCTGGGGGCCGCAGTCGCAGCGCATCGAGTGGAAGATGTCGCCGGTGAGGCACTCGGAGTGGATCCGCACGAGGACGTCCTGGCCGTCCCCGATGTCGCCGTGGACGAGCGCGATGTGCTCGACCCCGTCGACGGTGGAGCGGTAACCGTACGCGGTGAACTCGCCGTGGGCGGTCGGCAGGTGGACCTCGGCCTCGCGGCGGACGGTCGGTTCGGCGCTGCGGCGGTACGCGATGAGGTCCTCGATCGAGATGATCGTGAGGCCGTGCTTGCGGGCGAAGGGGACCAGCTCGGGCAGGCGCAGCATCACCCCGTCCTCACCGGCGATCTCGACGATGGCGCCGGCCGGGCGCAGTCCGGCGAGCCGGGCGAGGTCGACGGCCGCCTCGGTGTGGCCGTTGCGGACGAGTACGCCGCCGGGCTGGGCCCGCAGCGGGAAGACGTGCCCGGGGCGGACGAAGTCGGCGGCCTCGGCCCGGCCGCCCGCCAGCAGCCGGAGGGTGGTGGCGCGGTCGGCGGCGGAGATCCCGGTGGTGACGCCGTGGACGGGGGCCGCGTCGACGGAGACGGTGAAGGCCGTCCTCATCGACTCGGTGTTGTCCTCGACCATCTGCGGGAGCCGCAGGCGCTCCAGCTCGTCGCCCTCCATGGGAGCGCAGATCAGGCCGCGGCACTCGCTCATCATGAAGGCGACGATCTCGGGGGTGGCCATTTCGGCGGCGATGACGAGGTCGCCCTCGTTCTCGCGGTCCTCGTCGTCGACGACCACGACGGGCCGGCCGGCGGCGATGTCGCGAATGGCCTGCTCGACCGGGTCGAGGGCCAGGTCGGTGGCGTCCCACATGGGCAGCGCGGTCATGCCGGAGCTCCTTCCAGAGCGGGAGTGCGCGACCTGAGCCACCAGTCGCGCATGCCCCACATGACGAGGGCGAAGTAGATCACGTACACGAGACCGGAGAAGGCGAGACCGCTGCTGAAGGCGAGCGGTACGCCGACCAGGTCGACGAGGAGCCAGGCGAACCAGAACTCCACGAGGCCGCGGGCCTGGGCGACCATGGCGACGAGGGTGCCGACGAAGATGTACGCGTCGGCCCAGGGGCTCCACGACAGCGACGGGTACAGGGTGAAGAGGCCGCCGACGGCGAGCGTGCCGAGCACCGCGCCCGCCAGGAGCAGGCCGCGCTCCTTCCAGGAGGCGAAGCGGACGGCGATGGAGCCGTCCTGGGCCTGCCGGCTTCCCCGGTGCCACTGGCGCCAGCCCCACAGCGCCACGGCGATGACCAGCAGCTGCTTGCCGACGCCACCGCTGAGCTGGGCGGACGCGTAGGCGCCGACCAGGATGAGGCCGGAGAGGAACTGGGCGGGCCAGGTCCAGATGGAGCGCCGCCAGCCGAGGGCGAGTGCGGCCAGACCGATCGTGTTGCCGATCATGTCGGACCACATGATGTGCTGGCCGAAGGCGCTGAACGCTTCTCCGTTCAGCCAGGTCAGGGCGCTCACTTGGGGTTCTCCTCGGTCGGGCCGGCGGTGGGCGCGACCAGCCGCTCGACGTACTTGGCGATGACGTCGACCTCCAGGTTGACCGGGTCGCCGGGCTCCTTGATGCCGAGCGTGGTCAGCGCGAGGGTGGTGGGGATGAGGCTGATGGTGAAGTAGTCGCGGCCCGCGTCGACGACGGTGAGGCTCACGCCGTCCACCGTGATGGAGCCCTTCTCGACCACGTAACGGGTGAGGCCGGCGGGCAGGGAGACCTTGACGATCTCCCAGTTCTCGGAGGGCGTGCGGTCGAGGATGGTGCCGACGGAATCGACGTGGCCCTGGACGATGTGCCCGCCGAGCCGGTCGCCGACCGCCATGGGGCGCTCCAGGTTGACCCGGGATCCCGGCTCCAGGGCGCCGAGGCTGGAGCGCTTGAGCGTTTCGGCCATCACGTCGGCGGTGAACTCACCGTCGCCGCACTCGACCACGGTGAGGCACACGCCGTTGACGGCGATCGAGTCGCCGTGCTTCGCGTCCTCGCAGACGAGGGGCCCACGCAGGCGGAAGCGGGAGGCGTCACCGAGGTTCTCGACGGCGGTGACCTCACCCAGCTCTTCGACGATTCCGGTGAACACTCAGTGCTCCTTCGATGCGACGGTGGCGGTGATGCGCAGATCGGGTCCGATGCGTACGGCCTCGTTCATGTCGAGCCGCAACGCTTCGGTGATGGTGGTGATTCCGGCGTCGGTCAGGGCCTCGGGGCCCGCGCCGAGGAGGACCGGGGCGAGGTAGCCGACGACCTTGTCGACGGCTCCCGCGCGGACGAAGGCCCCGGCGAGGGCCGGGCCGCCTTCGAGGAGTACGGAGCGGACGCCGCGGCCGTGCAGGGCGTCCAGGAGGGCGGGCACCGAGAGACCGCGGCCGTCCTCCGCGCGGGGCAGCCGGACGATGTCCACGCCGGCGGGAAGGTCCGGATCCGCGTCCTCCGCGACCGCGATCAGAGTGGGAGCCGCGTCGTCCAGGACGCGGGCGCCGGGCCTGACCGCGGTGGCCCCGGTGTCGACGACGACGCGCAGCGGCTGGACGGCTCCGTCGATCCCGCGGACGGCGAGATGCGGGTCGTCGGCGCGGGCGGTGCCGGAGCCGACGAGCACGGCGTCGGCCTGCGCGCGCAGCCGGTGGACGTCGGCGCGGGACTCGGGCGAGGTGATCCAGCGGCTGGTGCCGTCCTGGGCGGCGACGCGGCCGTCGAGGGTGGCCGCGTACTTCCACAGGACGTAAGGACGGCCGAGGCGTACGGAGGTGAGCCAGGCGGCGTTCCCGGCCTCGGCCTCGTCGGCGAGGAGGCCGCCCTCGACCTGGACGCCGGCCGCGCGCAGGGTCCCGGCGCCGCCGGTGGCCCGCGGGTCCGGGTCGCCGACGGCGTACACGACCCGGTCGACGCCGGCCTCGATCAGCGCCTGCGCGCAGGGGCCGGTGCGGCCGGTGTGGTTGCAGGGTTCGAGGGTGACGTAGGCGGTGCCGCCGCGGGCGAGGGCGCCTGCCTGGCGCAGGGCGTGGACCTCGGCGTGGGGGCCGCCGGCACGCTGGTGGTAGCCGGCGCCGGCCTCGTGGCCGGAGGCGTCGAGGACGACGCACCCGACGACCGGGTTGGGGCTGGTGGAGCCGAGTCCGCGGGCGGCGAGCGCGATGGCTCGGCGCATGGCGTTCACGTCGGCTGCGGTGGCCACCGGGTCCTCCTGCCTCTTCGGGCACGGACTCCGGGGCCTGTCGATGACGACAGAGAGCGGGAGAGGACGACACCGCACGAGGGGCGCCAGGACCGAGGACGCCGATCGCCGGGAACGGCGATCAGCGGACATACGGCCGGCACACCCATGAGGGTCACACCCGCCGCGCACTGCCTCCCATCCGGACTTTCACCGTCGGTCCAGGAATTTCACCTGATCAACCGGCCACTGGATGCGGCCGGGTCGCGGACTGTAACCGCCGGTTCGGAATTACACCGACCCCGGAGTGCGCTGCTGCTGATACAGGGCAAGTGTGCCACGCCGGCCCGTCGCCCAGGCGGACGCACCTCTGTGTGCTGGCTCACAGCCCGGCCTTGTCGCCCAACTGGTCCAGACCTATTGACGCTTTGGTCTAGTCCTTTTAATCTCTGCGTCACCTCCACGGAGCCGGCCCGACGGTGTGCGCACACCAGGGCCCGACACGACCTCTGCCCCTTGCCAGTTGTGCGATCCCCACCCGGGAGGAACCGAACCGTGCTGTCCCCCATACGCAGGAGAGCCACGCTGCTCTCGTCCGCAGCGGCCGCCGCCGGGCTGCTGCTCGGCTCGCTCTCCGGCGCCCCCGCCGCCTGGGGGTCCTCCCAGGACGACGTCCTCGCGGGAGAGTCCTGTCGCCCGGACGGGCTCTACGCGACACCCGGCGTCGACGTGCCGTACTGCTCCGTCTACGACGCCGACGGCCGCGAGAAGATGGGCGCCGACCACCAGCGCCGCGTCATCGGCTACTTCACCGGCTGGCGCACCGGCAAGGACGGGACGCCCGCCTATCTCGCCTCCGACGTCCCGTGGGACAAGGTCACCCACATCAACTACGCCTTCGGGCACATCGACTCCGCCCACAAGCTCTCGGTCGGCGCCGACGGCCCGAACAACGCCGCGACCGGGATGACCTGGCCCGGGGTCGCGGGCGCCGAGATGGACCCCTCGTACACCTACAAGGGGCACTTCAACCTGCTGAACAAGTTCAAGAAGCAGCACCCCGACGTCAAGACGCTGATCTCGGTGGGCGGCTGGGCCGAGACCGGCGGCTACTTCGACGACAGCGGCAACCGGGTGAACTCCGGCGGCTTCTACTCCATGGCCACCAACGCCGACGGCTCCGTCAACCAGGCAGGCATCGACACCTTCTCGGACTCCGCCGTCGCCTTCATCAAGAAGTACGGCTTCAACGGCGTCGACATCGACTACGAGTACCCGACGACGATGAAGGACGCGGGCAACCCGCTGGACTGGCAGCTGTCCAACGGACGCCGCGCCGGCCTGGTCAAGGGCTACGCGGCGCTGATGAAGACGCTGCGCGAGAAGCTCGACCGCGCGGGCGCCGCCGACGGCAGGCACTACCTCCTGACCGTCGCCGCGCCGTCCTCCGGCTATCTGCTGCGCGGCATGGAGACGTTCCAGATGCAGAAGTACCTGGACTACGTCAACATCATGTCCTACGACCTGCACGGCGCCTGGAACGAGCACGTGGGGCCGAACGCCTCCCTCTTCGACGACGGCAAGGACAGCGAGCTGGCCGCCGCGGGCGTGTACTCCACCTCGCAGTACGGCCAGACGGGTTACCTCAACACCGACTGGGCGTACCACTACTTCCGCGGTTCGATGCCGGCCGGGCGCATCAACATCGGCCTGCCGTACTACACCCGCGGCTTCAAGAACGTGCAGGGCGGCACGGACGGCCTGTGGGGCAAGGCGCCCGCCACGACGTGCCCGGCGGGCGCGGGGCTGACCAAGTGCGGTGACGGCGCGGTCGGCATCGACAACCTGTGGCACGACAAGGACACCGCCGGCAAGGAGTCCCCGGCGGGCTCCAACCCGATGTGGCACGCGAAGAACCTGGAGAAGGGCGTCGTCGGCGACTACGTCTCCCGCTACGGCTTCCCCGCCTCCACCAGGCTGACCGGCACCTACGTCCGCAAGTACGACCCGACGCTGGTCGCGCCGTGGCTGTGGAACGCCGAGAAGAAGGTGTTCCTCTCGACCGAGGACGAGCAGTCGGTGAAGGCCAAGGCCGACTACGTGGTCGACAAGGGCATCGGCGGCACGATGGTCTGGGAGCTGGCCGGCGACTACGACTGGAACGCGGCCAAGGGCCAGTACGAGACCGGCGACACGCTGACGACGGCGATGTACGAGAAGTTCAAGGCGGCCGCCCCGTACGGCGCCAAGCGCGCGACGACCACGCTGCCGACCGACGCCGTCGACGTGGCCGTGGACTTCGGGCAGTTCGCCCTCGGCGACTCCAACTACCCGATCAGCCCCAAACTGAAGATCACCAACAACACGAAGACGGCGCTTCCGGGCGGCACGGAGTTCCAGTTCGACTACGCGACGTCGGCGCCCGCCAACGCCAAGGACCAGTCCGGATTCGGTACGACGATCGTCCGCAGCGATCACAGCGGCAGCAACGTCGGCGGGCTGAAGGGCGACTACCACCGGGTCTCGCTCAAGCTGCCGGCCTGGCAGACCCTGGCTCCCGGCGCGTCGGTGGAGCTGGACTTCGTCTACTACCTGCCGACGTCCACCCCGTCCAACTGGACGGTGACCTTCGGCGGCAAGTCCTACGCCCTGACGGGTGACCTGGCCCGGGGCACGAAGCGGGTCGAGCCCGGCACCGGGACGAACCCCGGCCCGGGACCGTCCCCCGACCCGACACCGGGCGGGCAGTGCACGCCGGCCGCGTGGAGCGCGACCGCCGAGTACGGTTCCGGCACCGTGGTCTCCCACGCGTCCCGCACCTGGAAGGCGAAGTGGTGGACGAAGGGCCAGGAGCCCGGCACCACCGGCGAATGGGGTGTCTGGCAGGACCTCGGCGCCTGCTGACCCGGTAGGGACCGGGGACGGCCGGCGGATCCCGCCCGGCGGGATCGGCCGGCCGTCCCCACATGGAGAGGCCCGGTGGCGCTCACGGCCCTTGCCGCCGCCGGGCCTCTTCGCACGCCCGCGTCCTGCGACGTGGCACGCGGTGCACCCGCGGGCCCCGGCCCCGGCCCCGGTTTCCTTTCCGGGGCCGGGGCCCGTGCGTGCGCGCATGCCTACGTCCCCGCGTGCGTGCACGCGAGCGTGCGAAGGACGGTTCCGCGCCGCCGGGCGAGCCACCGCCGCAGGGGCGGGCGCCGCCCGGAAGCGGACCGCCGGACGGGTCAGGCCCCGCCGGGGAACAACTCGTCCTGCGCCGCGTCCCGCGACATGAACAGCGCGCCCCGGAGCACCGCGGCGCCCCCCAGACCGCTCGCCCGCACCTCGGTGCGCAGCGGTGTCAGCGCGGCCAGCCGCTTCTCGACGCGGCCGGCCAGCGCGGCGCCCCCGGCATGGCCCGTCTCGCCGCCCAGGACGACACAGCCCGGGTCGAGCACGGAGCTGACGGCGGCGACCCCGAGGGCCAGCCGGTCGGCGAGCGCGTCCAGGAAGGCGTCGCCCCGGGGCGAGGGCCCGCCGGCCAGCGCGGCACGGACGGCCGACGCCCCGGACGGTTCGAGGTTGCCCTCGGCGGCCCCGAAGCCGTACTCCCGCGCCAGGTCCCGGATGGCGGACGAGCCCGCCAGGGAGTGGAAGCCTCCGTCGCAGTCGGTCGCCGACGGCAGCCCGGCCGTACCGGGGACGGGCAGGAAACCGATCTCGCCCGCGCCGCCGGAGGCCCCCCGCCGCAGTCTGCCGTCCAGGACGACGGCCGCGCCGACGCCGTGGCCGAGCCAGAGCAGGACGAAGGTGTCGCGGTCGCGTGCGGCGCCCTGGCGCTGTTCGGCGACGGCCGCGAGGTTGGTCTCGTTCTCGACGAGGACCGTCGCGGGCAGGCGCTCCTGGAGGACGGTGACGAGCCGGCGGTGCCAGGCGGGCAGCCCGGTGGAGTCGCGCAGCTCGGAGGTGGCGGGGTCGATCAGTCCGGGCGCCCCGATGCCCACGGTGTGCAGATGCCCCACGCCCGCCTTGCGTGCGGTGCTCTCCAGGAGGGAGGCCGCCCGCTCGACGGCCGGGCCGGTGCCGGTGCCGTCGCCCATGGGCAGGGTCGCCTCGGCGAGCGTCTCGCCGACCAGGTCGGTGACGACGACCGACACGCTGCGCAGGCGGACGTCGAGAGCCGCGAGGTGCGCCCGGTCGGCCGCGATCCCGTACAGCCGCGCGTTGGGGCCCCTGCGCCGGGCACCCGTCTCACCGACCACCCGGACCAGACCCGATTCCTGGAGGCGCTCGACGAGGTCGGCGACCGTGGGACGGGACAGACCGGTCATCGTCTTCAGCTGACCTGCCGTCAACGGGCCCTCGTCCTGGAGCAGTCGCAGGGCGAGCCTGTCGTTGATGGCCCTGGCGGTGCTCGGGGAGGCGGGCATGCCTGGATCCTCTCAGATTCAGCATATGAACTTACTATCAGGCAGGCTTCCTGATAATTTACCGCCGAGCTCGCGCGACCCCGCGCGGGCGGACGCCGACCGGGGAGGGCCTGTGGCGAGTGGAGTGGTGTTCGGCGGGGAGCGGCTGCGACGGGCGCGCTACGCCGTGGCAGCCGTGTTCTGCGTGCACGGAGCGGTCACCGGCAGCTTCGCCACCCGCGTCCCCTGGATCCAGGACCACGCCGGGGTCAGCGCGGGCCAGCTGGGCCTGGCCCTCGCCTTCCCCGCGCTGGGCGCCTCGGTGGCGATGCCGCTCGCGGGTGCGATCAGCCACCGCTTCGGCGCCCGCACCGCGCTGCGCGGGCTGCTCGCGCTGTGGACGATGTCCCTGACGCTCCCCTCACTGGCGCCGAACATCTACGGCCTGTGCGGCGCGCTCTTCGTGTACGGCGCCACCGCCGGCATGTCGGACGTGGCGATGAACGCCCTCGGTGTCGAGGTCGAGAACCGGCTCGACAAGTCGATCATGTCGGGGCTGCACGGCATGTGGAGCGTGGGTGCCCTGCTCGGCTCGGCCGCGGGCACGGTCGCCGCCCACCTGGGCGGGGACGCCCGGCTGCACCACCTCGTCGCGGCCCTGGTGCTCACCGCCCTGGGCGCGCTGTTCTGCCAGGGAGTCCTGGACCTGCGCAGCACCCCGGACGAGGAGCCGCCGCCACGGTTCGCCCTGCCGCCGAAGTCGGCACTGGTCATCGGGGCGATCGGCTTCTGCGGCGTGTTCGCGGAGGGCGCGAGCCTGGACTGGTCGGCGGTCTACCTGCGCGACGAACTGGGGACGTCGGCGGGGCTCGCCGCGGCCTCCACGACCGCGTTCGCGCTGACCATGGCGGTGGCCCGGCTGGTCGGCGACCGGATCGTGGACCGGTTCGGGGCGGTGCGCACCGTACGGGTCGGCGGCGTGGCGGCGACGGCGGGCGGCCTGCTGGTGGTGGTCGCACCTCACCCGGCCGCCGCGCTGGCCGGGTTCGGGCTGCTCGGCCTCGGCGTGGCCGTCGTCGTGCCCCTGGCCTTCGCGGCCGCCGGGCGCAGCGGCCCCAACCCGAGCCAGGCGATCGCGGGCGTCGCCACCATCACGTACACCTCGGGGCTCATCGCCCCGTCGGCGATCGGCGGGATCGCCGACGCGACGTCGCTGACGGTCTCGTTCGGCCTGGTCACGCTGCTGGCGTTCGGTCTGGTGCTGGGCGCCGGCGTGCTGCGGGGCAAGAGCCGGGAGCGGGCGGAGACCCCCGCCGTCGACACGGCCGCTCCCGGGGCCCGCAACTGACACCACTCCGGCCTCACCCGCGCCGGAAGCGGGGAGCAGCGCGCCCGGCCGGCGGGTGAGCACCTGCACGGGGGCGGTTCCGGGGCGGCCAGGACCACGGGCGGGCGGCGCCCCCGCCCGGCCCCGGGGCCGCGCCCACCCGGAGGACGCCGGGCGGAAACCGCACAGAAGGCGCACTACCATTGCGCTGGTCTTCCGCTGTCCCGCGAAGCGGCCGCCCCGGCCCCGCGACGGCCCCCCGAACCGGAGAACTGGAGCGACCCCCCATGAACCTCGGCGTGCGCTGGACCCTGCACGGCGACGGACGGACACCCGCTCCCGGAGCCGTCGTCCGCCCCGACGAGCGGCTTTCCTGGCCCCGTACGGTCGGGCTCGGCGCCCAGCACGTGGTGGCCATGTTCGGTGCGTCGTTCGTCGCTCCGGTCCTGATGGGGCTCGACCCCAACCTCGCGATCATGATGTCCGGCGTCGCGACGGTGATCTTCCTGCTCGCCACGAAGGGGAAGGTGCCCAGCTACCTGGGCTGCTCGCTCTCGTTCGTGGGCGTGGCCGCCACCATCCGGGCCACCGGCGGCACCAGCGCCACCGTGACCGGCGCGGTGCTGGTCGTCGGTGTCGTGCTCTTCCTGGCGGGGCTCGCCGTGCAGCGGTTCGGCGCCCGGATCATCCACGCGGCGATGCCGCCGATCGTCACCGGCGCCGTGGTCATGCTCATCGGGTTCAACCTCGCGCCGGTGACCGCCTCGACGTACTGGCCTCAGGACCAGTGGACGGCGCTGCTGGTGATGCTGTTCACCGGGCTCGCCGTGGTCTGTCTGCGCGGCTTCTGGTCACGTATCGCGATCTTCCTCGGGCTGGTCTTCGGCTACGGCATCTCCTGGGTCTTCGACCGGATCTTCGGCCGCATCCACTCCCCGGCCGGGGGTGCCGAGGCCGTCGACCACTGGCGGCTGGATCTGTCCGGCGTCGGGAAGGCCGACTGGATCGGCCTTCCGTCCTTCCACGCCCCGAGCTTCGAGTGGTCCGCCATCCTGGTCGCGCTCCCGGTCGTCATCGCGCTGATCGCCGAGAACGCCGGACACGTCAAAGCCGTCGGGGAGATGACCGGCGAGTCGCTCGACGACAAGCTGGGCACCGCCATCGCCGCCGACGGCGCCGCCTCGATGCTCTCCACCGCCGTGGGCGGCCCGCCCAACACCACGTACTCCGAGAACATCGGCGTCATGGCCGCCACCCGGGTCTACTCCACCGCCGCCTACTGGGCCGCCGCCGGCTTCGCGCTGCTCTTCGGGCTCTGCCCCAAGTTCGGCGCCGTCGTGGCCGCGATCCCCGGCGGTGTCCTCGGCGGCATCACCGTCATCCTGTACGGAATGATCGGCCTGCTCGGCGCGCAGATCTGGATCAACGCCAAGGTCGATCTGCGCAATCCGCTGAACCTCGTCCCGGCCGCCGCGGGCATCATCATCGGCGTCGGCGGCGTCAGCCTGAAGTTCACCGACACCTTCGAGCTCAGCGGCATCGCGCTCGGCACCATCGTCGTCATCACCGGCTACCACGTGCTGCGCGCCTTCGCCCCCGCCCACATGAAGGAACAGGAACCGCTCCTGGACGCGGGTACCAGCTCGTACGAGGGCGGCGGGGATCAGCCGGTCGCCAAGTCGTAGGCGTAGTCGGGGGTGAACGATCCGGCGGCGCCCTTGCAGCCGTCGGACTCCCCCGGCAGCTTGATCCACAGATAGGCGTCGATCCGGGCCGCGCCGGTCCCGGTCGTCGGCGTCTGGCCGAGAGCGCGGCCGGAGGGGTCGCACCACTCGCCGGGGGCGGGGGCGCCGTTCCCGTTGCGGCTGGTGTCGATGACCGCGCCGAGCCGGGAAGGGCCGCCGAGCGCCGCGAGCACCCGACGCGCGTAGGCCACCTCGTCCGCGGTCCGGTGGAAGTTCGACACATTGGTGAAGATGCCGTCGCCGCTGCTCGCCGCGCCCGCCGCGCGCAGGGCGGAGGCCATCTCCGTGGCCGGGTGCCAGCCGGAGTGCCCCGCGTCGAAGTACACCCTCGCCTGCGGGTTGGCGGCCTTCAACGCCCTGCCCGCCCGGGCCAGTGACGCGTACCGCGCGGCCCGGCCGCTGTCCGACAGGCAGTCCGCGAGCGCGATCGAGTCGGGTTCCAGGACCACTATCACGGGGCCGCTGCCGAGGCCCTCGGCGAATCCGCGTATCCACCCGTCGTAGGCGTCCAGGTCGGGGGCACCGCCCTGCGAGGCCCCGCCGCAGTCCCGGTCCGGGATGGCGTACGGCACGAGGACCGGGACCCGGCCGACGGCTGCCGCACCGGAGGTCACCGAGCGGACCCTGCCGGTGATGGCCCCGGGGTCGTACTCGGCGAACCAGACGGCGGCCGGCTGGGCGGCGATCCTCGACTCGATGAGCGCCCGGCGGGGGTCGTCGCCGTTGGCCCTGATCCAGTCGAGCACCTGCGAGTCGGGGTGGCGGTACAGGTCGGCGTCGACGAGCGGGACCTGCCGCTGCGCCGGGGCCTTCGGGGCCTTCGGGGACGCCTTGGGCTTCGGGGACGCCGATGCCGACGCCGACGGCTTCGCCGGGGAGGGCGACGGCGACGGCGAGGGGGGTTCGGGCCGTGCGGGCAGGGGCTGCGGGACCGGCGCGCCGGAGACCAGCGGCCTGGCGGTGTCGCTCCTCCCGTCGGCCTCCGACACCGAGAGCAGCCCCGAGACCGTGCCGACGGCGACGACCGCCGAGGCCGCGGCGGCCATGACGTTGCGGCGCCTGGTCCGCCGGCGTTCCCGTCGTGCGGTACGGCGATGTTCGCGCGCGCCTGACACCGTGGATCCCCTCCCCCTGGTGCCCGCCGGTCGACGGGTCCCCCGTTTCGGGGACGCCCGGCTCGATGGCACCACCGAGAGCCTACCGACTGGGACGCTGCCCCCATGGCGCAGACCCGACGGCTCACCGCCGCGACCGGACCCGACCGGCTGTCGATCGACGCGGTGGTGGAACGGATGCAGGCGTTCCGCTCGCTGTGGCCGGCGAGGGACGGGGTGGCGGTCTTCAATCGGGTGTACCTGACGGTCACCCAGGAGATCGGCCGGTGTGCCGACGCGGGCGGATTCATCGACCGGCGGGCCGCCGTGACCCTGGATGTGCGCTTCGCCGAGCGCTATCTGGCGGCGGTGGACACCGTCGCCTCCGGCGGACGGCCACCGGCCTGCTGGCGGCCGCTCTTCCGGTGCCGGAGCCACCCCGGCGTACGGCCCCTGCAGTTCGCCCTGGCCGGTATCAATGCGCACATCGGGCACGATCTGGCGCTCGCGGTGGTGGACACCTGTCGCACGCTCGGCTGCGAACCCGTCGACCTGGAGGCCCCGTTCCGGCAGGTGGGCGACATCCTCGCGCTGCTGGAGGAACGCATCCGCGAAGAGCTGATGCCGGGGCCCGATCTCCTGGAGGCCGCCGATCCGCTGACCCATCTGCTGGGGTGCTGGAGCCTGGACCGGGCCCGGGACGGGGCCTGGCTGGCCGGCCGCTCGCTGTGGCGGCTGGGCCGGATGCCGGAGCTGGCCGAGGAGTTCACCGAACGCCTCGACCACTCCGTGGGTCTGGTGGGGCGGATGCTGCTGACGCCGCTCACACGGTGCGGCTGAACGCCCTCACACCCGTGCTTCCGCCCCACTCCCCCAACTCCCTCAGTCCTCCGGGAGTTCCACGGGGGCGATCTCGTCGTAGACGTCGCCCGGGCCGGGGTTGGTGGCATCGGTGGCGCCGCCGAAGTGGCGCATGACGCCCCACACCGCGTTCAGCGCGGTCTGGACGGCGCCCTCGGCCCAGCCCGCCGTCCAGGAGATGTCGTCGCCGGCGAGGAAGATGCCCCGCTTGTCCTCGGGCAGCCGGTCCTGCATGAAGTGGGTGAACAGCCGCCGCTGGTAGCGGTAGTGGCCGGGCAGGTTGGCCTTGAACGCGCCCATGAACCAGGGCTCGTTCTCCCAGGACACGGTCACCGGGTTGCCGATGATGTGCTTGCGGATGTCGACGTCCGGGTAGATCTCGCCGAGCGACTTGAGCATGACCTCCATGCGCTCGTTCGCCGACAGCGGCAGCCACTTCAGGCTGTCGTCGCACCACGTGTACGAGAGGCAGATGACGGCCGGCTTGTCCGGGCCGTCGTCCAGCAGGTACGTACCGCGCGTCATCCGGTCGGTCAGCGTCATCGACATGACGTCCCGGCCGGTCTTCTCGTTCTTGTCCAGCCAGAACGGCCGGTCGACCGGCACGAACAGCTTGGACGACTCCATGTAGTGGGTGCGCTCCATCGCCGTCCAGTGGTCGATGGGGAAGAGCGAGTCGTCACAGGCGATCTTGGACAGCAGCAGCCAGGACTGGGCGGTGAAGATCGCCGCCTGGTAGGTGCGGATGTCGCCGGTGGAGTCGGTGACGGTGATCCGGTTGCCCGCGGTGCGGTGCAGGCGGGTCACGGCGGGCTTCGGGTCGCCGTCGTGCAGCGACTTCAGCGACGTGCCGAGCGGCCAGTGGACCATCTTCCGCGGCTCGCGCTCCCACAGGCGCACCGGCAGCTGCTGGGAGCCGCCGACGATGCCGCGGTGGTGGTCGTCGGCCTCGGTGTAGACGACCCGCAGGATCTCCAGGATGGAGTTGGGGAAGTCGGTGTCCCAGCCGCCGGTGCCGAAGCCGACCTGTCCGAAGATCTCCCGGTGGCGGAAGGACTTGAAGGACTCCGACTCGCACAGGAAGCCGTAGAAGGTCTGGTTGTCGAGCTTCTCGACGAGCTTGGCCCAGATCTCGCGGATCCGCGGGACGTCGCGCTCACGCATGGCGCGGTTCATGTCGGAGAAGTCCGCGCCCTCCTCCAGGCAGGCGTTCCACGCGTTCGCCACGTCGCGGTAGACCTGCGGCAGGTCGTCGACGGTCTCGGCGTAGTGCGACTCGCCCTTGAGGTCGACGACGGTCGAGGGGGTGGACTCGGCGAGCGGGTTGGGGAACGGCCGGGTCTCCAGGCCCACCAGGTCGATGTAGTGCTGGAGCGCGGTCGAGGACGGCGGGAAGCGCATCGCGCCCATCTCGGCCGTCAGCCCGGGCTCACAGCCCTCGAAGCCGACGGTGCGCAGCCGGCCACCGATCTGGTCGGCCTCGTAGACGACCGGCTTGAGGCCCATCTTCATCAGCTCGTAGGCGGCGACGATGCCCGAGAGACCGCCGCCGATGACGGCGACCTCGGTGCCGTGCTCGGTCGCGGGTATCTGCCCGAGACCGGCCGGGTGGGCCAGGAAGTCGTCGTAGGCGTACGGGAAGTCCGGACCGAACATGGTGATCGGCGGCTGCGCGTCGGTGTGCTGGACGGCGGTGGGCACCGTGGACGTCATGGGGTACGGACTCCTTGCAGGGGAAAGCTCGTGCGGGGGGGGCTGGGCGGGGCGGTGCGGATTCAGCTCAGGGACGCGTACAGGCCCGGGCGGCGGTCGCGCAGATAGGGGTTGGCCTCGCGGGAGGCGCGCAGGAGCTCCGGGTCGGCGTCGCCGACGATCAGCTCCTCCTCGCGTCCGGCTCGGGCCCGGGTGGTGCCGTCGGGGCAGGCGAGGGCCGACCGTCCGACGAACTCGAACTCGCCCTCCTGCCCGACGCGGTTGGCGTACGCGATGTACAGCTGGCTCTCGAAGGCGCGCACCGGCACGACGGCGTCGGCGACGACCTCGGCGGGGTGCATCAGGGCGGTGGGCACCAGCAGCAGGTCGGTGCCGGCCAGGGCGTGCGCCCGGACGTTCTCCGGGAACTCGACGTCGTAGCAGATCATCACGCCCAGGCGCAGCCCGGCGAGCTCGGCCTGGACGACGGGCCGGTCGCCGGGGGTGAACCAGTCCTGCTCGAAGCCGCCGAAGAGATGGGTCTTGCGGTAGTTCGCGAGCCGGGCGCCGTCGGGGCCGATCAGCTGGGCGGCGTTGAAGATCCGCTCGCCGTCCCGCTCCGGGTAGCCGTAGACGATTCCCAGGCCGTGCCGTACGGCGAGGGCGGCGACCGCCTCGGCGGAGGGGCCGTCGGCGGCCTCTGCCAGCCGGGGCACGTCCGCGCCGATCGCGTACCCGGTCAGGAACATCTCGGGGGCGACCAGCAGTCCGGCACCCGTGGCGGCGGCGCGGGCGGCGGCCTCGTCGAGGACCTTGAGATTGGCGGCCACGTCACCGGGCTGTCCGGAGCTCTGGAGCAGGGCGGTGCGCAGCGGCGGCATCGGCAGACCTCTGTCGGGGTGCGAGGGGGCGGAAACGGTGGTGGAAAGACGTCAAAACGGTACGGTCCGCTGCTCACCCCGGACAAGATCTGACCGTTGCGGACCGACCGTCGATCCATTGCGCGGTTGCCGGAGGGGGCGGTGATTCATTGCGTCACGGGTGGGGCCAGGGGGGCGGACGGGCTTCGCCGCCCGCCGCGGGAGCGTCGCGATCGGCGCGCGGGCGGATCGGCGAGGCCGTCCGGACGGGCACGACCGTGGCAGGCACACGGCGGCCGGAGGGGCATCGGCCGGAGGGCCGGTGCGCCCGGTGCCGGACCTGCCGGGGTGAGCGGGGACGGCCCGGTGGAGGCCGCGCCCCGGCAGCCCCGGCGACCCGGACCGCGGGAACCCGGCCCGGGGGCTCCAGGCAGTGTCCGGAAGGCGTCGGCGTCCGCCCGGAGGGCCGGGGCTGCGGCGTGCGTGTCGGGGATCGCACGGCGGAGGAGGGCGGCGACGCGGAGTGTGGGCGACCGACGATTACGCGGCGAGGCGCGGTGCCGGGGCACGCGAGCCCGGCACGAACCAGTCGAGAGACCCTAGGCGGGCGAGCCGGAGGAGTAGCGCCGCAGCAGCGGTGAGAGCACCAGGACCGACTTGGTGCGCTCCACGAACGGCTCGCCGGCGATCCGCTCCAGGACGCGCTCGAAGTGGCGCATGTCGGAGGCGAAGACCTGGACGATCGCGTCCGCCTCACCGGTCACGGTGGAGGCGGACGCGACTTCCGGGTACCGCTCAAGGCCACGCTGGATGGCCTCGGGCGAGGTGTTGCGACGGCAGTAGATCTCGATGAAGCCCTCGGTCTCCCAGCCGAGCGCCGCCGGGTCGACCCGCACCGTGAAGCCGGTGATGGCCCCCTCGGCCCGCAGCCTGTCCACCCGGCGCTTGACGGCCGGGGCGGACAGGCCGACGAGTGCGCCGATGTCGGCGTAACTGCGGCGGGCGTCCTCGGCGAGGGCGTGGACGATGCGTTCGTCGAGATCGTTGAGTCGCACTACGGGTGGATCACTTCTCTGCCGTGGCCAATCGGGAGCGGCGCATGCCGTACAGGAAGTAGACCACGAGACCCACGGCCATCCAGACACCGAAGTACACCCAGGTGATCACGTCGAGGCTGTACATGCTGTAGCCGCAGAAGAGGAAGCCCAGCACGGGGAAGAGCGGGCCGAACGGCACCTTGAAGGTCCGGTCCATGGTCGGCTGGGTGAAGCGGAGCACGATCACCGCGACATTGACCAGGGCGAAGGCGAACAGCGTGCCGATGCTGGTGGCGTTGACCAGCTCGCCGAGCGGGATGGCGGCGGCCAGGACGCCGCAGAACAGCGCGACGATCACGGTGTTGGCGCGCGGGGTGCCGGTCTTGGGGTTCACCCGGCCGAAGACCTTGGGCACCAGTCCGTCGCGGGACATCGCGAACAGGATGCGGGTCTGGCCGTAGAGGACGGTGAGGACGACGCTGGCGATGGAGATGACCGCGCCGGCGGCGAGCAGGGTGCCCCAGAAGCTCTGGCCGGTGACATCGTTCATGATCGCGGCGAGGGTGGCGTCGGTGCCGGCGAACTTCTTCCAGTCCCAGGCACCCACGGCGACGGCGGCGACCAGCACGTACAGCGCGGTGACGATGACCAGCGAGAGCATGATCGCCCGGGGCAGGTCGCGCTTGGGGTTCTTGGCCTCCTCACCGGCGGTGGAGGCGGCGTCGAAGCCGATGTAGGAGAAGAACAGGATCGCGCCCGCCGCGCCGACGCTCTCCAGGCCGAGCGGCATGAAGTCGCTGTAGTTGCCGGACTTGAAGCCCATGACGCCGACGGCGCAGAAGAGGACCAGCGCGCCGATCTTGACCATCACCATGATCGTGTTGGCGCGGGCGGACTCCTTGGCGCCGCCGAGCAGGAACAGCATGGCGAGCACGACGACGATCAGGGCCGGCAGGTTGAAGACGCCGCCGTCGCCGGGGGGCGCGCTGAGCGCCGCGGGAAGCGTGACGCCGATCGTGCCGTCGAGGAGCTCGTTGAGGTAGTCGCCCCAGCCGACGGCCACGGCGGCCACGGAAACGCCGTACTCCAGGAGCAGGCACCAGCCGCAGATCCAGGCCACGAGTTCGCCCAGCGTTGCGTACGCGTACGAATACGAAGAGCCCGAGACCGGGATGGTGCCGGCCAGCTCCGCGTAGGACAGCGCCGAGAACAGCGCCGTGAGGCCCGCGAAGACGAAAGCGAGGGTGACGGCCGGGCCTGCCTCGGGGACGGCCTCGCCGAGGACGACGAAGATTCCGGTGCCGAGCGTGGCACCGATGCTGATCATGGTCAGCTGCCACATGGAGAGCGAGCGGCGAAGACTGCCGCCCTCACCCTGTCCACCCTCGGAGACCAGCGCTTCCACGGGCTTGCGCCGGGTCAGGACGGAGAGCGCGGACGCCTTGGGCGCGGGTGGCTCGGTGGCGGGCGCGGCTGTGCCTTGGTCCAGCACTGCGGTGGCTCCTTCATCGCTGCGGTCGGGATACGGCGACCTGCGGCGGTACGCGGGCATGCGCGGGAGCAGCCCACGGGGGAAGGGGGAACCGCCGAGCAGACGGTCGCCGCCACTCCAGGTACGGGCCCTGAGCCTACGAGGAGAGCTTCGCGCTTGTAATGCATCGTTGTTGCGCATGCACGGATGATCATTGCGCACTTCGGGCACAGACGGGGAAACATTGCGCCCCGCCGCACGAATCAGCACATTGGGGGTCGCGCGGGGGCGGACGGACAGCTGTGATGGGCGGCCCGCGACGGGGTAGGCGTGCGGCAGGAGCGTGTCCGACCGACGGGGAGACGAGGCGGGACGGCAGGCCCGCGAGCCGGTGCGCGAGCCCCGCGGCGGGTACGACGAGACGTACGACGCGACGACCCGGCAAGGGGGACGGTCTCCCCCCGACGGGCCGATCGACCGAGGAACCACATGAACGGAGGCGCGATGAGCTGGCTGGACCCCGAGCCGTTCCTGCGCGGAACGGCCTGGCGGGACGCCGGTGGCCGGGCGGTGCGTGCCGACCCGGCCGGTCTGGCCCGGCTGCCGCGCGACACGGTCGAGCGGGCCGCGCTGCCCATCGGCGTACGCCTGGAGTTCACAGCGGGCGCCGGCACCCGCGCGGTCGGGATCCGCTACCGCGCGACCGTGCCGCGCACGACCGACGGCATGCGGGAGATCTCACACTGCTTCGCGCTGTGGCAGGGCGACCGGTGCGTCGGCGAGACGTTCGCCGAGCCGGCCGAGGAGGGGACCGTCACCCTCCCGCTCCCCCCGTCCGACGGCCCGTTCACCGTCCACCCGCCCGAGAGCCGGGCACCGGTCATCACCGGCCTGCGGGCCATCGGCGGCACGGTCCGGCCCGCCCGGCGGCTTCCCCGCTGGGTGGTCCACGGAGACTCCATCACCGAGGGCTGGTGGTCCACCCGGCCCGCGCACGCCTGGCCCGCTGCCGCCGGACGCGCGCTCGGTCTGGACACGGTCAACCTCGGCTACGCGGGCAGCGCGCGCGGGGAGCTGCCCGTCGCCCAGCAGCTGGCCGCGCTCCCCGCCGACCTGCTCACGCTCGCCTTCGGCACCAACTGCTGGGGCGATGTGCCCACCTCCGCCGCCCTGCTGTACGAGACGACCCGGGCGTTCGTCACCGTGGTGCGCGGCGGCCACCCGGACACCCCCCTGCTGGTGCTCTCGCCCCTGCTGCGACCGGAGGCGGAGTCGACCGCCAACGACCTGGGCGCCACCCACGCCGAGCTGCGCGCGGCCATGGAGGCGGCCACCCGCGACCTGGTCCGCGCCGGGGACCGGCACCTGGCCCTGCTGTCCGGGCGGGACCTGCTCGGGCCGCAGCACCTGGCGGACGGGCTCCACCCCGACGACGCGGGCCACGCGAGGGTCGCGGCGGCGGTGGCGGACGCCGTGCGGCGGGCGGGATGGGCCGGCCCGCCGACGGGCGCGGCACCCCCGGCGACACCGGCTCCCGCCCGCCCCGGGGAACTGGACGGAATGTCCGGCGCCGGTCTGGGTAGGGGCGTTCTCGGCCGGTGACGCGGGATCGGGAGCGGTTGTGCGACGTGCGGGACCGCGGGCGACCGTCCGCGGCGATCCGCACCGGCCGCGGGAACCGAAGACGGCCACCGACCGGCGAGAGGTACGTGTGAACACCAGCGAATCGAGCGTGCGGGACCTGCTGTGCGAGGCACTGCGGGAGCGCGAGGAGGAGATCGCGGACCGCTGGGTGCGGCTCCAGCTGGAGCAGGCGGTGCTCAGCACCGACATGAGCGAGCACGAGGTGCGCGAAGAGGCCGATCTGCTGATCTCGGCGCTGGCGGAGGGCCTGGCCGGGGACGTCCCGGTGGAGCGACTGGTGACAGCGGGCAACGACCTTCGCCGGGCCGTCATAGAGCTGTCGCTGCGCCGGGCGAGGGCGGGCGCCACGCCGACCGCCACCTCGATGGCCGTGCTCTCGCTCAAGGAGGCGCTGCTCTCGGCGATCCAGCACACGACCCGGGACTCGGGCGAGCTGTTCTCCGCCGCCATCCTCGTCAACCGGCTGCTGGACGCCGCCGGGGCCCTCTCCTTCGAGACGTACGTCGAGGGACGCGAGGAGATCATCCAGCGTCAGAGCCGTCAGCTCCTCGAACTGTCCACCCCCGTCGTACGGCTGTGGCGCCATGTCCTGGCCGTGCCGCTGATCGGCACGCTGGACACCGCGCGTACGCAGGTGGTGATGGAGAGCCTGCTCCAGGCGATCCAGGACAACGAGGCGCAGGTCGCCATCATCGACATCACGGGCGTACCGGCGGTGGACACGGCGGTCGCCCAGCATCTGATGCACACCGTCAACGCGGTACGGCTGATGGGCGCCGACTGCGTCATCAGCGGCATCCGTCCGCCGATCGCGCAGACCATCGCGCAGCTGGGAATCGATCTGTCGACCATCCTGACCCGGGCCACCCTCGCGGACGCCCTGGCCGCGGCGATCCGCCTCACCGACCAGCCCGCCGTGGACGCCGGTGCCGCCGGGCAGGTGACGGCGTGACGGGCCCTCGCGCCACCGGTGTGCCGATCCTGCGGCTCGGAGACGTCCTGGTGACCGGGCTGCTCAATGAGCTGGACGACCAGTCGGCGGTGGCCTTCACCGACGAACTGACGGAACGGATCGTCGGTGACGGCGCCCGCGGCGTGCTGATCGACATCTCCCGGCTGGAGATCATCGACTCGTTCGTGGCACGCACCCTGATGGAGCTGACCACCATGGCCAGGCTGCTCGGGGCCCGGGTCATCGTGGCCGGGATGCGTCCCGCGGTCGCCATCACCCTGGTCGAGCTGGGCCTCCAGCTGACCGGCGTCGAGACCGCGCTCAACGCGGAGCAGGCGCTCACCGCACTGGGGTGGCACCGGATGCCACAGCCACCGGGGGAGGGCCGACGTGACGCCCTTCGATGAACGGCCTGCCCTGCGGCCCGCGATCGCCGCGCCGCGCGCTCCGGCGCAGGAGACCGGTCCGGTCCAGGAGGACCGGACCGGTCCGGACGCGTGGGGCGCGGAGCCGGTGCCCTATTCCGTCGCCTCCGAGGAGGACCTGCTGACGGTGCGGCACGCGGTGCGCGCCGCCACGGTGGAGGCCGGTTTCGGTCTGGTCGACCAGACCCGTGTCGTGACCGCCGCCAGCGAACTGGCCCGCAACGCCTATGTGCACGGCGGCGGCGGCACCCTGGAGATCCAGGTCCTCGGTCCGCGCGGCCGGCGCGGACTGCGCCTGGTCGTACGCGACGACGGGCCCGGCATCCCGGACCTGGAGACCGCGCTCGCCGACGGCTTCACCACCGGCGGCGGCCTGGGCCACGGCCTGGGCGGCGCCCGTCGGCTGATGCACGACTTCCAGGTGCGCTGCGGCCCGGCCGGAGGCACCACCGTGGTGGTGACCCGCTGGAACGACCGCTGATGCCCGTCACCCAGCACATCAGGATCGACCACGGCAGCGCTGTCCAGCTGGCCGCTTCGGCGGCCCGCAGGACAGCGCTGGACCAGCAGCTCGCGGGCGCCCTGCCGGACCGGGCCGCCGTGCTGGCCAGCGAGTTGGCGGGCAACATCGTCAAGCACGCCCGGCAGGGCTCGCTGTACATCCAGCCGCTGCCCCTGCGCGCGGGGGTGGAGGTCCTCGCGGTGGACCGGGGCCCCGGGATGGCCGATCCGGAACAGTGCCTCGCCGACGGCTACACCACCACCGGCACACTCGGCTCCGGTCTGGGCGCGGTGCGCCGGATAGCCGACGAGTTCACGCTGCGGACCAGGCCGGGCGCGGGCACGCTGGTCTCCGCCCGCCTCGGCGACCCGGCGCGCCACTCCCCCGCGCCCACGCCCGCCGTCGGGGCCGTCTGCGTGCCCGCGGCGGGCGAGTCCGAGTGCGGGGACGCCTGGGGCATCGCCGAGATCGACGGCGTACGCACCGCGATCGTCGTGGACGGCCTGGGGCACGGTGCTCCCGCGGCCGAGGCGGCGGGGCTCGCCGTCCGCTGCTTCCACCGCGATCCGCAGCTCCCGCTCCCGCAGCTGCTCAAGACGATGAACCGGGCCCTGCGGCGCAGCCGCGGGGCCGCCGTCACGCTGGTGCGGCTGGCGCCCGACGGCGTCGAGCACTGCTCCGTGGGCAACGTGCGGGCCCAGATCGTCGCCCCCGGCGCGGTCCGCACCCGCTTCGGCGGACAGCCCGGGGTGGTGGGCTGGAACATGCCCGAGCCCCGGGTGCAGCGGATCGCACCCGAGCCGGGGACCATCGTCCTGCTGCACACCGACGGCGTCGACACCCGCTGGGCGCACGATCCCTCGCCGTTCCTGACCGGCCTGCCCGCCGCGCTGCTCGCCGGGGCCCTCGTCCACGGGCACCGGCGCACCCGCGACGACGCGACCGCCCTGGCCATCGGCCAGGCCCGGAGAGACACATGAATCAGCAGACCACGATCCATCATTCGCTGGCCGGGCTGCGCACCACCCTGCGCCGCCTGGCCCACCGGGCGAGCCTGCCCGTCGAGGTGCGCTACCGCCTCGCCCTGTCCGCGTCCCGGGTGGCCGCCGCCGAGCTGGCCGCGGGCCGCCCGGTCCAGCTGGAGGTCGTGCCGCAGCCCCTGGACGGCGGTCGGCTGACGGTACGGCTGCACCTGCCCCACGCGCGCCGCCAGCCACCGCTGGACGGCCTGCCCCTGCCCGCCGAGCGGTGGCCCGGCACGGCGGCCGTGTGGCGGCTGCCGGCACCGGCCCTGGGCAGCGCGGGACCGGACGCCCCCGCACCGGGCGGCCCTGCCGGGAACGACCGGAAGGCGCCGGTCCTGAGCGAGCTGCTGGAGGAGGAACTGAGCGCTGCGGTGCGCCAGGCCGACGCGCTGGCCGAGGACCACCAGCGGCTCAAGCACGAGCTGGCCGAGACCAACAGCGGCGTCCTGGCTCTCTACGTCCAGCTGGAGGAGCGCGACGAGCAGCTCCGCCAGGCGCACGGCCGGATGCTGCGCCAGCTGGAGGACGCGCTGCGCCCGCCGCCCGTCCGCGTCCCCGGTCTGGAGATGGCCGTGCACTACGAACCGGCGGAGAAGGACGCGCCGACCGGCGGCGACCTGTACGACTGGTTCGTCCTGCCCGACGGAACGGTGCACATCACCGTCGTGGACGCCCTCGGCCATGGGCTGACCAGTACGCGGAGCGCGCTGAACGTCACGCATGCCGTGCGCACCCTGGCGCTGGAGGGCCACCCCCTGGAGTCCATCGTGGCGAGGACGGACGAGGTGCTGGCGACCTTCGACCACGAGCTGATGGCGACGGTCCAGCTGGCCCGGCTCGATCCGGCCGGCGGAGGCCTGGTGCTGGCCAACGGCAGCCACCCGCCGGCACTCCTGGTGCGTGGGGACGGCAGCACCCGGCTGCTGGAGGTACGGGGCCGCGGCATCGGCTTCCCGCTGCCCGGCAGCGAACGACTGCTGCGGGACCGGCTGGAGCCGGGCGACCTGCTGGTGCTCTACACGGACGGGCTGACGGAGAGCCGGCGTGATCCGCGCGAGGGCGAGCTGCGGCTGGCGGCCGCGGCGAGCCGCCATCGCCACAGACCGATAGAGGAGATCCCCGGCGCCATCGCCGACGAGATGCACACCGTCATCCTGCATCCGGACGACACGGTCGCCCTGACGGTCCGGCGGGTCGACCAGGCGTGACGGGAGCTCCGTGTCGGCCCGTGCGCGCCTCTGCGCTCTCGTGGTCACCTTCTGCGCGCCTCTGTACGGAGATTCGCGCCTTGAAGGCGCGTCGGCTGGGTAGACGAGCCGCGATGACAGAGGAGCCGCCTGTGGTTGTCATGGATTCACCGACCTGCGACAGCTCTGCCGCCCGCGCCATGACCGTCCGTTTCCTGTCCGACCACTGCCCGTGGGCGGACCCGGCCGACGTCCAGCTGGTCGTGACGGAGCTGCTGACCAACGCGCTGCGGCACACCGAGGGCTGGTGGCGGCTGCGGCTGCGCGCCGAACCGGACGAGCTGAGCGTCGAGGTCGACGACTCAAGCCGGTCCGTCCCGGTCGCCCGTACGCCGGACTTCACCGGCGGGGGCGGTTTCGGCTGGCCGATGGTGTGCCGCCTGGCGGGGCGGGTGGAGATCAGGCCCCGGCCGACGGGCAAGACGGTACGAGCGGTCTGGGACCGGCCCTCGCTCTCCGCCCGGGCCCGCGAAGCCTAGGGCGTGTCCATGGGGTCGCCCCTCGTGTCCACAGGGTCTCCCCCGGCCCACGACGGCAGAGCGAGACGTACACGGGCCGGTGCCGGCGCGGGACGCGAAGCCCCGGCGCGTCACTCCACGTCGAGCAGTTCCCGGCGCAGCCGCGCGGTGATCCTCGACAGCAGCCGGGAGACGTGCATCTGGGAGACGCCCAGTTCGGCCCCGATCTGGGCCTGGGTCATCTCGTCCACGTAGCGCATATGGAGGATCCGCCTGTCCCGCTCCTCGAACCGCTCGATGAGCGGCTTGAGGGCCTGGATGTTCTCGAACGTCTCCAGCTCCCGGTCCGGCTCGCCCAGCCGGTCCACGAGCGTCTGCGAGCCGTTGTCGGCCGTGTCGTCGAGGGGCAGTTCGAGGGAGCCCGCCGAGTAGCCGTTCGCGGCGATGAGCCCTTCGACCACCTCGTCCTGCGCCAGGCCCAGGTGCTCGGCGAGCTCGGGGACCGTCGGAGAGCGGTCGAGCCGCTGGAAGAGGACGTCGGACGCCCTGGCCAGGTCGATGCGCAGTTCCTGGAGCCGTCGCGGCACGTGCACGGACCAGCTGGTGTCCCGGAAGAACCGCTTGATCTCGCCGACGACGCACGGCATCGCGAAGGTCGTGAACTCCACCTCGCGGCTCAGGTCGAACCGGTCGATGGCCTTGATCAGACCGATCGTGCCGACCTGGACGATGTCCTCCATCTGGTCGGACCGGCTGCGGAAGCGCGCCGCGGCGAACCTGACGAGGGAGAGATTCAGCTCGATGAGGGTGTTCCGTACGTACTGGTACTCCTCGGTGCCCTCCTCCAGCACGGCCAGCCGGTCGAAGAACCGCTTGGAGAGCTCCTTCGCGTCCCGGGGGGCGACCTCGCCCGGATCGACGATCTGCGGGAGCTCACGGGCGTGCGGGCCGGGCATCCGGGCCGCCTCTGCTGCGGTACCGGTCGAGATCGTGGACGCCATGGACACTGTGCCCTCCGCTTCCGTCGCCGTACTGGCAGGGGCCCGTGTACCCCCGGGGGGTCTGGTCACGCGTACGGATCCGGCCGTGGTCGGCCGGCCGCGGCGCGAAGACACCGGTCCGGCGCGCGAAGACACCGGTCCGGGGCGCGGCGGGCGCTCGCGGAGGACGTCACGGCTTCCGGGCGGAGCAGGTGCCGCGGGCCGGACAAGGCGGAAGCCGCCCCCGCGGAAGGCGGGGACGGCTCGGCCGTCACGCGTCCGGGTTTCCCGCCCGGTCGGTGTCAGCTCCAGCTGGCGTGCAGCGGCTTGCCCTCGGCGTAACCGGCCGCGCTCTGGATGCCGACGATGGCCTTCTCGGCGAACTCCTCCAGCGTGCCCGCACCCGCGTAGGTGCACGAGGAGCGGACGCCGGCGATGACGGAGTCGATCAGGTCCTCGACGCCCGGCCGCGCCGGGTCGAGGAACATCCGCGAGGTGGAGATGCCCTCCTCGAAGAGCGCCTTGCGGGCCCGGTCGTAGGCGGACTCCTCGCTCGTGCGGTTGCGGACGGCGCGCGCGGACGCCATGCCGAAGGACTCCTTGTACGGACGGCCGTCGGCGGAGTGCTGGAGGTCGCCCGGGGACTCGTACGTACCGGCGAACCAGGAACCGACCATCACGTTGGAGGCGCCGGCGGCGAGCGCCATGGCGACATCGCGCGGGTGGCGGACGCCACCGTCGGCCCAGACGTGCTTGCCGTACTTCTTGGCCTCGGCGGCACACTCCAGGACGGCGGAGAACTGCGGCCGCCCCACGCCGGTCATCATGCGGGTGGTGCACATGGCGCCGGGGCCCACACCGACCTTGATGATGTCGGCGCCCGCCTCGATGAGGTCGCGCACGCCCTCGGCGGCGACGATGTTGCCCGCGACGATCGGCACGTGCGGGTCCAGGCCCCGGACGGCCCTGATCGCGGCGATCATGGACTCCTGGTGGCCGTGCGCGGTGTCCACGACGAGCGTGTCGGCGCCGGCGTCGAGCAGCTGCTTGGCCTTGCCCGCGACGTCGCCGTTGATGCCGACGGCGGCGGCGATGCGCAGTCTGCCCCGCGCGTCGAGGGCCGGTGTGTAGAGCGTCGCGCGCAGCGCGCCCTTGCGGGTGAGGATGCCCGCGAGACGGCCGTCCTTGTCGACCGCGGGGGCGTAGCGGCGGTTGTGGTGGTCGAGGGTGTTGAACGCCTCGCGCGGGTCGATGTCCGCGTCGAGCAGCAGCAGGTCCTTGGACATGACCTCGGACAGCTGGGTGAAGCGGTCGACGCCGGTCAGGTCCCGGTCGGTGACGACACCCACGGGCCGGTGGTCGGCGTCCACGACGACGCCCGCGTTGTGCGCCCGCTTGGGGAGCAGCGACAGCGCGTCGGCGACGGTCTGGGCCGGGTTGAGCACGATCGGGGTGTCGAGCACGTGATGACGGCTCTTGACCCACCCGATGACGTCGGTGACGACCTCGATCGGGATGTCCTGGGGGATGACGACGAGGCCGCCGCGCCGGGCGACGGTCTCGGCCATGCGGCGGCCCGCGATGGCGGTCATATTGGCGACGACCAGAGGAATGGTGGTGCCGGTGCCGTCGGGGGACGAGAGGTCCACTCCCTGGCGGGAGCCCACGGCCGAGCGGCTAGGCACCATGAACACATCGTCGTACGTGAGGTCGTACGGCGGCTTCAGGTCATTGAGGAAACGCACGTGCAGAACATCCCAGTCGTTCGGAGTCGGCCCCCGGGCATTTCAGCCGGGGGGAGAACGCACGTACTTCATTCTCCCATGAGGGGTGTCGTGGCGGGGCCGGACGAAAACTCCAGGCCTCGGGGAACGCACTGGTGCGTTCCTCCAAACCCGTGGAACGCCGTCAGGCCCGCCCGACGGCCGGGCGGGCCTGATACCGGGGCCCTTCGGCCCCTTGTGCGTTTCTGTGTGCGCCGGCCGGGTCACCCTCCGGGCGCTGTGGTGGTTCCGGTCAGTCGTCCGGGTCGGCGCGGTCCAGCGCGGGGCGCGGGGCGGGCGCCGACTCGGTCAGCAGGTAGTCGGCGGCCGAGGTGTCCGTGACGAGGCTGGTGACGAGTCCGGAGCGGAGCACCGCGCCGATCGCCGCCGCCTTGCGCTGACCGCCCGCGATGGCCACGACCTCCGGGATACGGCGGAGCCGGTCGGCCTCCACCGTGATGCACCGCTCGCCGAGGTCCCGCCCGACCCGGCGGCCGGCGGCGTCGAAGAGGTGCGCCGACATCTCGGCGGCGACACCCAGCGAGGCGTAGTGGGCCCGCTCCTCGTCGGTGAGCATGTCGTGGACGGTGGAGATGCCGGGCTCCCAGGAGCCGATGGACACCGCGGCGACGGTCACCTTGTCGAAGTACTCGAAGGCCCGGGCGATACCGGTCTGGCTGCGCAGCGCGGCGGCGGTCGCCGGGTCGGGCAGCAGCATGGGCGCGTAGATGGGGTGCGCCTCGCCGCCGGAGACCTGGGCGGCCCGCCGGACGGCCTCCACCGAGCCGCGCTCCGCCGTCCCGGCGTCGTACACACCGGTCAGCTGGACGACGGTGCAGGGCGGAAGGCGGTCGAGCGCGGCCGCCATGTGGATGGTGGACCGGCCCCAGGCCAGGCCCAGCACGTCGCCCTCGTTCACGAGCTCGCCGAGCAGATCGGCGGCGACCTCGCCGAGGTTCTCCGGATCCGGCGACTCGTCCTCGCCCTCGGGCGGGGACTCGACCACGACCGCGTGACGCAGGCCGTAGCGGGCGCGCAGCGCGTCGGAGCGCTCCGCGTCCAGCTCGGCGGGCACCCGGATCTCGATCCGTACCAGGTCGCGCTCCAGAGCGGTCTCCAGGACCCGGGCGACCTTGAAGCGGCTGACGCCGAACTCCTCCGCGATCTGGATCTTGGATTTGCCCTCGAGATAGAAGCGGCGGGCCATGGCCGCCGCCTGCACCAACTCCGCGGGTCCCATCCGCAGGGCTGGCCGTCCCGCCGACATAGCAGACACCGCGCTCTCCTCACTGCTGTTCACACTAGGGACTCGCCATCCTTGCAGATCCGGCGGTCCTTGATCGGTCCTGTTGGGCTGCGTTCATCTGCCCGTGGCTCAGTGGCCGCACGCCCAGGCGGCCGAGGCGGTCGCTTCGTCGGCCTGGGCGCGCAGCATGCGCACCGCGGCGGCCGGGTCGTCGGTGCCGTACACCGCGGAGCCGGCGACGAAGACGTCGGCCCCGGCCTCGGCGCACTGCTCGATGGTGGAGGCCGAGACCCCGCCGTCGACCTGGAGCCACAGCTCCAGACCGTGCTTGGAGATGAGCTCCCGGGTACGGCGGATCTTGGGCAGCATGATGTCCAGGAACGCCTGGCCGCCGAAGCCCGGCTCCACGGTCATGATCAGCAGCATGTCGAGCTCGGGGAGCAGGTCCTCGTACGGCTCGATCGGGGTGGCGGGCTTCAGCGCCATCGAGGCGCGCGCGCCCTTGGCGCGGATCTCGCGGGCCAGCCGGACCGGGGCGGCGGCCGCCTCGACGTGGAAGGTGACCGAGCCGGCCCCCGCTTCCACGTACTGCGGGGCCCAGCGGTCGGGGTCCTCGATCATCAGATGGCAGTCCAGCGGTGTCTGCGTCGCCCGGCTGAGCGCTTCCACGACCGGCACGCCCAGGGTGAGGTTGGGCACGAAGTGGTTGTCCATGACATCCACGTGGAGCCAGTCGGCGCCTTCCACGGCCTTGGTCTCGTCGGCGAGGCGGGCGAAATCGGCGGACAGAATGCTGGGGTTGATCTGAGCCATGTGCCAAGCCTGCCATGTCCCGGGGCACTTCCTTGCCCCGATGCCCCTCCGGCTTTCCGGCGGCCGGGAATGTTCCGCGCATTCCCGGCCTTTCGGAGCGCTCTCCCGGGCCCGGCGGACCGCCCGGCGAGCGGTGCGCGGGGCGGGCACGGCGCGACGGGCGCCCGTGGGCGCCGTGCGACGGGATCGCGGCGGCATGGGCCCCGACGGCGGGCACGGCGGTACGGGCGGTGGGGGGTCCGCCCGTGAAGGGCCGCCGCTGACGGTGGCCCTTCGACGTCCCCGCGCCGCGCGCACGCGGTTCTGCGCCGCTCCCCGGGCCTGTGCCGCGGTGGCGTCAGGCACCGGTCGGGGGGGCGTACGGCGTTCTCGGCTGCAACCGGGCAGACGGCCGACGGGACGGGCCGTGATCCGCGACGGCCTTCCCCGGTCAGCGTCCCGGGCGGGCTCTCCTCAGAGCCCCCGCTCCCCCGTCAGGCCGTACGCCGCAGCAGGGCCAGGTACATCGCGTCGGTGCCGTGCAGATGCGGCCACAGCTGTACGTCGGGGCCCTCGCCCAGCGCCGGGACGCCCGGCATCAGCGGCCTGGCGTCGATCCACTCGACCTCCATGCCGTGGTCGCCGCCGCGCCCCTTCAGCACGTCCTCCACGACCACGCGGGTCTCCGCCAGGTGCGGCGAGCACGTCGCGTATCCGACGACGCCCCCCACCCGCACGGCGTGCAGGGCCTCCGTGAGCAGGGAGCGCTGCAGCGGGGCGAAGCCCTCCAGGTCCTCCGGACGGCGGCGCCAGCGCGCCTCGGGGCGGCGGCGCAGGGCGCCCAGGCCGGAGCACGGCACGTCCACCAGGACGCGGTCGAAGGACCCCCGGCGCCACGGCGGGCGCGTCCCGTCCGCGGCGATGACCTGGTACGGGCCGGGGTTGCCGGCCAGCGCCCGCTCGACCAGGCGCGCCCGGTGCGGCTGCTTCTCGGAGGCGAGCAGCGAGGCGCCGCGTTCGGCCGCGAGGGCGCCGAGCAGCGCGGCCTTGCCGCCGGGTCCCGCGCACCCGTCGAGCCACCGCTCGTCGGGGCCGTCCACGGGGGCGTTCGCGAGTGCGACGGCGACGAGCTGGCTGCCCTCGTCCTGGACGCCCGCCCGGCCGTCGCGCACGGCCTCGATGGCACCCGGCTCGCCGCCCTCGGCGAGCCGTACGGCGTAGGGGGACCAGCGGCCGGGCAGCCCGGACTCCTCGCCCAGCACGTCGAGCAGCTCGCCGGTGGTCGACCGTCCCGGCCGGGCCACCAAGGTGACCTCCGGGCGCTCGTTGTCGGCCTCCAGGAGGTCCTCGATGCCGGCGCGGGGGCCTCCGAGGGCGTCCCAGAGCGCCGACACGACCCAGCGCGGGTGCGAGTGCACGACCGCCAGGTGGTCCTCGGCGTCCTCCTCGTAGGGCGGGGCGACCCGCTCCAGCCAGCCGTCGAGGTCGTCCTGGGAGATCTTGCGCAGTACGGCGTTGACGAACTTGGCCCGCCCGTCACCGAGGACCACCCGGGCCAGCTCGACGCTGGCGGAGACCGCCGCGTGCGTGGGGATGCGGGTGCCGAGCAGCTGGTGCGCGCCGAGCGCGAGCACGTCGAGCACCGGCGGGTCGACCTCGCGCAGCGGCCGGTCGATGCAGGCCGAGATGATCGCGTCGTAGGTGCCCTGGCGGCGCAGCGTGCCGTAGACCAGCTCGGTGGCGAGAGCCGCGTCCCGGCCGTCGAAGTCCTCCTTCTGCCGCGCCTTCTTCAGCAGCGGCGGCAGGACGAGGTTGGCGTAGGCGTCACGCTCGTCGACGGCGCGCAGCACCTCGAAGGCGAGGATCCGCACGGGGTCCTTCTTGGGGCGCCGGTGCGGCTGGTGGGGACGGCGACGGGACTGCTCGCTCAAAAGGTGCTCCGCTTTCGGTACGGGTCTTACCCCCTCAGCCTACGTCCGTCCCGCCGACCCGCTCGCCCGGGGCGATCCGTACGCCGCGCGCCCAGTCGGCCCCCCGCATCGGCTTCTTGCCCTGCGGCTGGACCCAGAGCAGTTCGACGGCGTGGGAACCGGTCCCGACGTACACGTTGTTCTTCGCCGCCGACAGTTCGCCGGGGGCCAGGTCGCCCCGGTCGGCGACCGGGGCGACCTGGACGAGCTTGAGCCGCTCGCCCCGGAAGACGGTCCAGGCGCCGGGCGCGGGCGTGCAGCCGCGCACCACGCGGTCGACGCGCAGCGCCGGGGCCGTCCAGTCGACGTGGGCGTTCTCGACGCTGATCTTCGGTGCCAGGGAGATGCCGTCGACGGGCTGCGGTACGGCCTTGAGGGTGCCGTCCTCGATGCCGTCCATGGTCGCGGCGAGCAGCCCGGCGCCGGCGAAGGCGAGCCGGGTGAGCAGGTCGCCGCTGGTGTCGGTGGGCCGCACCTCCTCGGTGACGACACCGTAGACGGGACCGGAGTCGAGCCCCTCCTCGATCTGGAAGGTGGAGGCGCCGGTCACCTGGTCACCGGCCATGATCGAGTGCTGGACGGGGGCGGCGCCGCGCCAGGCGGGCAGCAGCGAGAAGTGGAGGTTGACCCAGCCCTGGGCGGGCACGTCGAGGGCGACCCGGGGCAGCAGCGCGCCGTAGGCGACGACCGGGCAGCAGTCAGGGGCGATCTCCCGGAGCCGGGCCAGGAACTCCTCGTCCCGGGGCCTGGCCGGCTTCAGCACCTCGATGCCGGCCTCCTCGGCGCGCTGCGCGACGGGGCTGGCGACCAGCCGACGGCCGCGACCCGCCGGGGCGTCGGGCCGGGTGACGACGGCGGCCACCTCGTGCCGGTCCGAGGCGATCAGGGCGTCAAGGGCGGGTACGGCGACCTCGGGGGTGCCTGCGAAGACGAGCTTCATCGGTGGCTGACTGCCTGTCTGTTTCGGGGCGGAGGTGAGCAGCTCACCAGTCTAGACACCGGGGCGACAGGGGGCGTACGTATGCCGATGCGCCCCGCGCTTATGCGGATACGCCCCCGCAGCGTGACCCCGACCACGGGTGGCGCGTTGGTCAAGAGAGATTGACCGAAACGGGCCGCCACCGGTGCGGCCCGCCCCTTTTCAACGCCGGTTCGAGAGGCTTGTAAATGGCCGACCACGCAACCCACGACGCCCAAGCCCGGGCAAGCCTGCACCTGTTGGTCCGGGACATCGAGCGGGTCCGCCGGCAGGTGGACGCACTGCGCACGCTCACCGCTCAGCTGGGCAATGTGTACCGCCCTCGGCGATCGGGGCCCTCCACGGGCTTCGTCGTCTACGGCAGGGCCCCGGCCCCCACCGTCCGGCTCGCCCAGGAGCTGCGGGACAGCGTCGAGACACTGGTGACCGCCGCCGTGGACTTCGACCGCTCGCTGGGCTTCTCGTGGGACGCCGTGGGCTCGGCGCTCGGGGTCACCAAGCAGGCGGTGCACCGTCGGTACGGTGCCCGGCGCGCGGCGGCTCCGCAGACGGGAGCGGTGGAGCCGGAGCGCGCGGTGGAGCCGGGCACGACCCGGACCCTGCCCGCGGTGCCCGCGGTCCCGGCGGCGCGTTCGATGCCGCCGCAGCCCACGGCGGGTTCCCAGGCCCTCCGTGAGGAGGCCCGTCCCACCGCCTTCCCCGGCCCGCGCAACGGCTGACGCCGCTTCGGCCGCCCCCCGCGTCCTTCCGGGACCCGGCAGGGGCGGCCGTCGTGTCCGCCCGGCGCGGCGGCCGCCGGAGGACCGGGCGGGTGGCGGGAGCGGGCCGCGCGGCGGACCCGTCGGCCGGGCGGGTCCTGGCGCTCAGCCGATGTCGGGCGGGTCCACCCGGATGCGTACCGGCTCGGCGGCGGCGCCGCGGGCCAGCCTCGCCGCCTGGGCCGCCTTGAGCGAGGCGGCCAGCGCCGCCCCGCTGCCCGGCGGCACCCGCACCAGGGCGCGCTCCCACGTCTCGCCCTGCGGGACGTCACCCGGTCTGCGGGGGCCGCCCGCCGGTGCGGGCGTCAGCGGGACCGGCCCCAGCACCTCGGCCTCGCGCGGCAGGTCCGCCGCGGCCAGGAGGGCGGCGACCGCCTCGGGCCGCCCGGTGACGGCCGCCATCCGGGACACCGGCGGGAAGCCCAGCTCCGCCCGCTCGGCCAGTTCTCGCTGGGCGTGGCCCACCGGGTCCCAGCGCACCAGCGCCTGGACGGGACGCAGCGTCGGCTCGGCCACCACGACCACCGTGCCGCCCTCGCCCTGCCCCCGCACCAGCGAGGCCGCGTCGATCCAGCGCCGAAGGGCCTCCTCACCGGCCCGCAGGTCCGGCCGCCCCAGCATCGCCCAGCCGTCCAGCAGCAGCGCGGCGGCGTAACCGCCCTCGGCGACCGGCTCCGCTCCGGGGGTGCTCACCACCAGCGCGGGCCTGCCCGGGACGGTGTCCAGTACGTGGTCCCGTCCGGATGTCCGTACCGGGACGGCCGGGAAGGCCCGGCCCAGCTCCTCCGCCGTGCGGCGGGCGCCGACCACCTGGGCCCGCAGCCGGGTGCCGCCGCACTCGGCGCAGTGCCAGCCCGGTTCGCCCCGCCCGCACCAGCCGCACCGCAGCTCCCGCTGTTCGGGGGCCTCCAGCGGCCCCGCGCAGTGCCGGCAGCGGGCGGGCGTCCGGCACCGCTCGCAGGAGAGCCGCGGTACGTACCCCCGCCGGGGCACCTGCACCAGGACCGGCCCCGTCCTGAGCCCCTCCCGTACGGTCTGCCACGCCAGGCTGGGCAGCCGGGCCGCGCGGGCCGCCTCGTCCCGCGCCAGCTCCCCGTCCCCCACCGTCCGTACGAGCGGGGCGGCCGCGCGCACCTGCTCGCGGGGGGCCACCAGCGGCCGCGCCCAGCCGCTCTCGACCAGCTGGGCCGCCTCCACGGTGCAGCTCGTCCCGCCCAGGAGGAAGCCGCACCCGTCGTGGGCGGCGCGCAGCAGCAGCACCTCGCGCGCGTGCGGCAGCGGAGCGTGCTGCTCGCTGTGGCTGGAGTCGCCGTCGTCCCAGATGGCCACGAGCCCGAGGTCCTTCACCGGGGCGAACATGGCGGCACGGGTCCCCACGACGGCGCGCACGGCGCCCCGCCGCACCGCGAGCCACTGTCCGTACCGCTTCTCGGGACCGGCCTCGGCGGTGAGCAGTGCGTGCCTCCCCTCGCCGAGGAGAGCGGTCAGCGCGGCGTCCACCCGCGCGGCCGCCCGGCCGTCGGGCACCACGACGAGCGCGCCCCGCCCCGATGCCAGCGTGGCCGCCACGGCCCGCGCCAGTTCCTCGGCCCAGAACGGCCCGGGCAGCGCGTTCCACACGGCCCGGGGTGCTCCGCCCCGGGCGAGCGTCGTCAGGAACGCCGGCCCCTGTGCGTAACGCTCCCAGGTCCCCGGCTCCGGCGCGGGGGGAGGCGGCAGGGGCGGCGGGGAGGGTTTGGCCTCGGCCCGGGCGCTGCGCGGCGGAACGGCGAGCTGGAGCACGTCGGCGAGGCTCCCGGCGTACCGGTCGGCGACGGCACGTGCCAGTGCGAGCAGTTCGGGGCCGAGGACGGGCTCGGGCGAGACCACGTCGGCGAGCGCGGCGAGCGGCCCGTTGTAGTCGGACTCGGCGCGCCGCTCGACGAGGAATCCGTCGATGAGCCGCCCGCCCTCGCGCCTCCCGTCCCTCACCTGGTAGGAGCCGGCCCCGAAGCGCACCCGCACACGGACGCCGGGCTGCGCGATCGCGTCGAGCTCCTCGGGCACGGCGTAGTCGAAGAACTGGTCGAGGTGCAGCACGCCCTTGTTGACCACGACCCGCGCGACGGGCAGCTCCTTGGCGAGCGCGGCGCCCCGCCACGTCCGCGGCTTGGCCCGCGGCACCTTCGCCCTGCGCACGGTCTCCCGGATGAGCGCGAGCTGTTCGGGCTGCTCGCCCGCCCCGCTCTCGTCGTTCCCGTTCTCGCTGCTCACAGCCAAATTCCTACCAGACGGCACTGACAGCGGCGGCGGCCGGAGGCCGGGCCCCACGGCGGCCGTCGATCCGGCGGGCGCGGCCCGCGGCGTTCCCTGCCGCACCCCGCGCCTCGCGTTTCCCGTTCCCCCGTGGCCGGTGGTCAAGCCCGGGACCGTGGAGCGGAACGACGCCGGCCCCGGACCGATTCGGTCCGGGGCCGGGCGTCAGCAGGTGCGGGCCGGTCAGAGGCCGGCGGCCTTGCGCAGCGCGTCCACGCGGTCGGTGCGCTCCCAGGTGAAGTCCGCGAGCTCGCGGCCGAAGTGGCCGTAGGCGGCGGTCTGGGCGTAGATCGGACGCAGCAGGTCGAGGTCGCGGATGATCGCGGCCGGGCGGAGGTCGAAGACCTCGCCGATGGCGTTCTCGATCTTCTCGACGTCCACCTTGGCCGTGCCGAAGGTCTCGACGAACAGGCCGACCGGCTCGGCCTTGCCGATCGCGTACGCGACCTGGACCTCGCAGCGGGAGGCGAGACCGGCCGCCACGACGTTCTTGGCCACCCAGCGCATCGCGTAGGCCGCGGAGCGGTCCACCTTGGACGGGTCCTTGCCGGAGAAGGCGCCGCCGCCGTGGCGGGCCATGCCGCCGTAGGTGTCGATGATGATCTTGCGGCCGGTCAGGCCGGCGTCGCCCATCGGGCCGCCGATCTCGAAACGGCCGGTCGGGTTCACCAGCAGGCGGTAGCCCTCGGTCTCCAGCTTGATGCCGTCGTCCAGGAGCTGCTTGAGCACGTGCTCGACGACGAACTCGCGGATGTCGGGCGCGAGCAGCGACTCCAGGTCGATGTCGGAAGCGTGCTGCGAGGAGACCACGACCGTGTCGAGGCGGACGGCCTTGTCGCCGTCGTACTCGATGGTGACCTGGGTCTTGCCGTCGGGGCGCAGGTAGGGGATGGTGCCGTTCTTGCGGACCTCGGTCAGCCGGCGGGACAGCCGGTGGGCCACGTGGATCGGCAGCGGCATCAGCTCGGGGGTCTCGTCCGACGCGTACCCGAACATCAGGCCCTGGTCGCCCGCGCCCTGCTTGTCGAGCTCGTCCTCGTCGCCCTCGACACGCTTCTCGTACGCCGTGTCGACACCCTGCGCGATGTCCGGTGACTGGGCGCCGATCGAGACCGAGACGCCGCAGGAAGCGCCGTCGAAGCCCTTCTTCGAGGAGTCGTAACCGATCTCCAGGATCTTGTTGCGCACCAGCGTGGGGATGTCGGCGTACGCCTTGGTCGTCACCTCGCCGGCCACGTGGACCAGGCCGGTGGTGATCAACGTCTCGACGGCGACGCGGGAGGTGGGGTCCTCCCGCAGCAGCGCGTCGAGAATCGTGTCGCTGATCTGGTCAGCGATCTTGTCGGGGTGACCCTCGGTCACGGACTCCGAGGTGAAGAGACGACGGGACACAACGCTCCCTGTGTTTGCAGCGGCTGCTGGCTGATCATTTGCGGACCGGCAGGGGGCTGCGCCCCGCGTCGTTCCGAGAACAGTTTATCGGGCGCTCTCGGCCATCGGACCAGGTGTCTCGCACGGTGGGAGTCTGATCGGCCACGTTCACCGCCTCCGCGACGGGGGGATCGGCTCCCGTGACGGGCCGGAACGCCGGTTTTCTTGGGGTTTCATCCGCCCGTCGGGGCGAATGCGAAATTCATGGGGCCTTTACCGCAACTTGAGTGCCACGAGATCCCAGATCGTGTCGGCGAGGGCTTCCTTGGGTCCGTACGGAACGGGGGTCTCCCCGCCGTCGGCCGCCAGGACAACGGCTTCGTTCTCCTCGGATCCGAACGTCTTGTGCTCCCCGACCTCGTTCACCACGAGGAGGTCGCACCCCTTGCGGCGGAGCTTCTCGCGACCGTTGGCCAAAACATCGTCCGTCTCGGCGGCGAAACCGACGACGATCTGGCCCGGTCGGGCGCGGTCGGCGGAGACCTCGGCAAGGATGTCCGGATTGCGGACGAGCTCGACGGGCGCCGGCTCCTGGCCGTCCTTCTTCTTGATCTTCCCGCCGGCGTACACGGCCGGGCGGAAGTCGGCGACGGCCGCGGCCATCACCACGGCGTCCGCGTCCCCGGCCGCCTTGAGGACGGCCTCGCGCAGCTGGACGGCGGTCCCCACGTGGACGACGTCGACACCGGCGGGGTCCGCGAGGCCCGTGTTCGCCTCGATCAGGGTCACTCGTGCGCCCCGGGCCGCGGCGGTCCTGGCGAGCGCGTACCCCTGCTTCCCGGAGGAACGATTCCCCAGGTACCGGACGGGGTCCAGCGGCTCGCGCGTACCGCCCGCGCTGACGACGACATGGCGCCCGGCGAGGTCGGGTTCCGCGACACCCCGGGCCAGCACCCGACGGCAGACCTCGAAGATCTCCCCCGGTTCGGGCAGCCGGCCCTTGCCCGTGTCGACACCGGTGAGGCGGCCGACGGCGGGCTCGATGACGACGGCCCCGCGGCGCCGCAGCGTGGCGACGTTCTCCTGGGTGGCGGGATGCTCCCACATCTCGGTGTGCATCGCGGGCGCGAACACCACGGGACACCGGGCGGTGAGCAGGGTGTTGGTGAGCAGGTCGTCGGCGAGGCCGTGGGCGGCCTTGGCGAGCAGGTCGGCGGTTGCGGGGGCCACGACCACGAGGTCGGCGTGCTGCCCGATCCGGACGTGCGGCACCTCGTGCACGTCCGACCAGACCTCGGTCGACACCGGGTTCCCGGAGAGGGCCGACCAGGTGGCGGCGCCCACGAAGTGGAGGGCCGAGTCCGTGGGGACGACCCTTACGTCATGGCCCGACTCGGTCAGCCGCCGCAGCAGCTCGCACGCCTTGTACGCGGCGATGCCGCCACTGACGCCCAGGACGACCTTCGGCTTCTGCACTCGTGTCTCCCCGCTCCGATGATTCGTACGACTACGTGTCTGCTCGCTTGCACGATCCCTCACACACCACAGGCCCGGCGGACACTCCCCCTGGTGTGACGCTGGGAGGTGCCCACTGCCGGGCCTGTGAATGACGTGCAGGGATATGCCTACTGGGCCGGGCCCTCGATGGCCTCGGAGGTCAGCAGACCCGCGTTGATCTCACGCAGGGCGATCGACAGCGGCTTCTCGTGGACGTGGGTGTCCACCAGCGGACCGACGTACTCCAGCAGGCCCTCACCGAGCTGCGAGTAGTACGCGTTGATCTGACGCGCGCGCTTGGCCGCGTAGATCACGAGGCTGTACTTCGAGTCAGTGGCCTCGAGCAGCTCATCGATCGGCGGGTTGATGATGCCCTCGGGCGCGGTGATGGAAGAGGACACGCTCTACCTTCCGAAAACTTCTGGAAAAACCAGAAAAAGGGAACAAAGATCAAACAACTCGCATCAAGGCTAGCAGCTCACGTGCTACGTCCTCGACGGAGGTGTTGACCAGGGTGACATCGAACTCCGCCTCGGCGGCGAGTTCGATCTTCGCGGCGTCGAGACGTCGCTCGATGACCTCGGCCGACTCGGTCCCGCGGCCGGTGAGCCGGCGGACCAGCTCGTCCCAGCTCGGCGGGGCCAGGAAGACCAGCTGGGCCTCGGACATCGACTCACGGACCTGCCGCGCGCCCTGGAGGTCGATCTCCAGCAGCACGGGCTCGCCGGCCTCCAGCCGCTCCAGCACGGCGCGACGCGGCGTGCCGTAGCGGTTGCCCGCGAACTCGGCCCACTCCAGCAGCTCGCCGTTGGCGATCAGCTTGTCGAAATCCTCGTCGGTGACGAAGTGGTACTGCACGCCGTCCCGCTCGCCGGGGCGCGGCCTGCGGGTGGTGGCGGAGACCGAGAGCCAGACTTCGGGGTGGACCTTGCGCATATGAGCGACGACCGTGCTCTTGCCGACCCCGGAGGGGCCGGAGAGCACGGTCAGCCGCGGACGTGCGTCCGGGGGCTCGGGGGTCGTCCCCCGGGATGTTGCAGCCATGGGGCGATTATTCCAGCTTCCCGGGGGTGCCCTCGACGTCAGGCGCCGGTGCTGCCGAACTCGCGCTCCAGGGACGCGATCTGGTTGGAGCCGAGACCGCGCACCCGGCGGCTCTCGGAGATCCCGAGCCGCTCCATGATCTGCTTGGCGCGGACCTTGCCCACGCCGGGCAGGGACTCGAGGAGGGCGGAGACCTTCATCTTCCCGATGACGTCGTTCTCCTGGCCCTGCTTGATGACCTCGTGGAGGGAGGCGCCGGAGTGCTTGAGTCGATTCTTGACCTCGGCCCGCTCCCGGCGAGCCGCGGCGGCCTTTTCGAGCGCGGCTGCGCGCTGTTCAGGGGTAAGGGGCGGAAGAGCCACGCCTACGTCACCTCGGATGTCGAACTGTCGGATACGGACCGGTGAGGAACCTAGTCGGCCCACACCAGGGGAGCAACGAGCACCGAAATGCGCGTTGGCTCTGCGACGGAGACTAGCGGCCATGACCGCCGGAGTCAGCGAGAACAGACGAAAAGTCCTGGTCAGCATCGAGCTACCCAGACATTCCAGTCATAATGACCGGGTTTTGCGCCAAGATTCCACCGCGAGCCGACGCAGGACGGACCACCCGGCCCGCACGAGGCCGCCGACGGACGGACCACCCGGCCCGCAGGAGACCACCGGCGGGGCTTCCGACGTGATCGACGTCACACGTCAGGAACGCCGAAACCCGCGTCCGCCACCGGGCGGGCACGGGTTTCCGTCCGGGGAGCCGGGGTCAGCCTCCGACGGCCCGGCGCACCTCGTCCGCGTACCGGTCGGCCGCCCCGCGCAGGCCCGTGGCGTCCGGACCGTGGCGCAGTACGCCCCGGCTGACGCTGGGCACCACGTTGCGCACGGCGGAGCCGAACACGCGCGGCAGGTCGGCGGGGGTGGCGCCCTGGGCTCCGATGCCGGGGGCCAGCAGCGGACCGTTGATGTCCAGGTCGAAGGAGGAGAGGTCGCCGAGCGTCGCGCCGACGACGGCCCCGAAGGAGCCCATGGGCTCCTGTCCGGCGTTGTCCCCCGCGAGGTGGGCGAGCATGGTCGCGCCGATCGTGCGGCCGGCGGGGTCGTCGGTGCGCACCGCCCGCTGGACCTCGGCACCCTCCGGGTTGGAGGTGAGGGCGAGCACGAACAGTCCGGCGCCGCTCTCGCGCGCCAGGTCGACGGCCGGCCGCAGCGAGCCGTAGCCGAGGTAGGGCGAGACGGTGAGGGCGTCCGAGAACAGCGGCGAGTCCTCGCGCAGGAAGGTCTCGGCGTAGGCCGCCATGGTCGAACCGATGTCCCCGCGCTTGGCGTCCATGACGACCAGGGCGCCCGCCTCCCGCAGGTCGGCGACGGCCCTCTCCAGTACGGCGATGCCGCGCGAGCCGAACCGCTCGAAGAAGGCGCTCTGCGGCTTGAAGACGGCCACGGAGTCCGCGAGCGCCTCGACGACGGTGAAGGTGAACCGCTCCAGGCCGGCGATGTCGTCGTTCAGGCCCCAGGAGGAGAGCAGGGCCGCGTGCGGGTCGATGCCGACGCAGAGCGGGCCGCGGCTGTCCATGGCGTGGCGCAGTCGGGCACCGAAGGGTTCCAGGGTCACCGCTTCACGGCCTTTCGGTTGTCGGCGCCTACCGCCTCGGCGAGGGTGGCGTACGGGGAGGCGCCCAGCCGGGCGGCGAGGCCCTTGTGGATCGCGCGGGCGTAGAAGGGGCCCTCGTAGATGAAGGCGCTGTAGCCCTGCACCAGCGTGGCGCCCGCGAGGATGCGCTGCCAGGCGTCCTCGGCGTTCTCGATGCCGCCGACGCCGATCAGGGTGATGCGGTCACCCACGCGCGCGTGGAGGCGGCGCAGCACCTCCAGGGAGCGCGCCTTGACGGGGGCGCCGGACAGGCCGCCGGTCTCCTTGATCAGGGCGGGGTCGGACTTCAGGCCGAGGCCCTCGCGGGCGATGGTGGTGTTGGTGGCGATGATGCCGTCCAGGCCGAGCTCGACGGCGAGGTCCGCGACGGAGTCGACGTCCTCGTCCGCGAGGTCCGGAGCGATCTTGACGAGCAGCGGGACGCGGCGGTCGGTGACGGTGCGGTCGGCGGCCTCGCGTACGGCGCTGAGCAGGGGCCGCAGCGCCTCGGTGGCCTGGAGGTCGCGCAGGCCCGGGGTGTTGGGCGAGGAGACGTTGACGACCAGGTAGTCGGCGTGGCGGGCGAGCCGCTCGGTCGACTTCACGTAGTCGGCGGCCGCCTCGGCCTCGGGTACTGCCTTGGTCTTGCCGATGTTGACGCCGACAACGGTCCGGAAGACCGGCACACGCGCCTGGAGGCGGGCCGCGACGGCCGCGGAGCCCTCGTTGTTGAAACCCATCCGGTTGATCAGCGCGCGGTCCGGGACGAGGCGGAACAGGCGCTTCCTGGGGTTGCCGGGCTGGGCCTCGCCGGTGACGGTGCCGATCTCGACGTGGTCGAAGCCGAGCATCGACATGCCGTCGATGGCGACGGCGTTCTTGTCGAAGCCGGCCGCCAGACCGAACGGGCCGTGCATGCGCAGGCCCAGGGCCTCGGTGCGCAGTTCCTTGTGGCGGGGTGCGAGGACGGCGGCGACGAAGGTGCGCAGCACGGGGACGCGGGCGGCCAGTCGGATCCAGCGGAAGGCCAGGTGGTGGGCGTCCTCAGGGTCCATCCGCTTGAAGACCAGGTTGAAGAAGAACTTGTACATGTAAGGGTCCTCACCAAGAGGGGGACACCGTTTCCGGTGTCCCCCTTGTGGGCTGCTAGTCGCGGGCCGCGGTCAGATGCGCCGCGTGTTCCTGGAGTGATCGGACGCCGACGTCGCCGTGGCCGAGTGCTTCGATGCCCTGGACGGCGGCGGCGAGGGCCTGGACGGTGGTGAGGCAGGGGACGCCGCGGGCGACGGCGGCGGTGCGGATCTCGTAGCCGTCGAGGCGG